>NZ_JBIWAP010000016.1:0-185884 GCF_044760075.1 Kitasatospora sp. NPDC098663
AGCTCGCCAGCCCAGTCTCCCTGCACCCGCAACAGTCTGGCCCCACGCGAAAGCACGTGGGGCCAGAACCTGAAAGATCTTCAGCGATCTCCTAGGGCGTGCCCGCCCCGGCGGGGCGGGTCCAAGGCCCCGGGCCCCGGCGGGGCGGCGTGAGGGGAGCGTGAGGGATGTCCCGCCCGCGTGGTCACCCGGTTCGGCGAACCGGTAGCGTGGGCGTGACGTCCAAGGAACTGTGATGCCCCCAAGAACCGACGAGATGTGGTCCGCCGTCAGCGCGCGGTCGTGCACAGGTGAGGAATCGCGTTGAGCCAGCGCCGCTCGTACCCCAACTCGGGTGACTTCAACCTGGACGACCTGTTCCGCCCCGAGCCCGGCCAGACCCAGGGCGGTGCGCCGGGGCAGCCGCAGGGCGTGCCGGGCCAGCCTCAGGGCCACCCGCAGGGGCAGACGGGCGTGCCGCCGGTGGGGCAGCCGTCCGGGCAGCCGGAGTACCTCGGCGAGGGCGGGCACGCGCGGCCGACCCAGGCGATGCCGGCCCAGCCCGCCCCGTGGGCCGGTGCTCCGCAGCCCGGTTACGGCGTCCCGCAGCACGAGCCGGCGCCGGAGACGCAGCACCTCCCGCCGTACCCGGGCGCGGACCCGTACGCGGGCGGCTACCCCACGGGCCAGTCCCAGGCCGGCTACCCGCAGCAGCCCGGCCCGGGCGGCTACCAGGGCTACTCGCAGGCCGGGCAGCCGCAGCCGGCGCCGGCCTACCCCGGTCAGGACTACGGGCAGAACTACGGCCAGGGCTACGGGCCGGGGCAGGGCTACGCCCAGGACCACGGGCAGGGCTTCGACACCACCCAGGCGGGCGCGCAGGCTCCGGCCGCCCGTGGCGGCCGCCCGTCCAACAAGCTGATCATCGGTGGGGTGGTGGCCGGCTTCGCGGTGGCCGGCATCCTGGTCGCCGTCCTGCTGAACGGGGACGACACCACCCCCGCCGCCGACGCCAAGAAGACCCTCCCGGTGGCCGCCACCGGCAGCGCCACCCCCGGCACGGCGAGCGCGAGCAGCTCGGGCACCACCGTCGACCCGGCGGTCAAGGCCCAGGCGCAGCCGCTGTCGGACCTGCTCGGCACCGCGAGCGACAGCCGCTCGGCGGTGGTCGGCGCGGTCGCCGCGGTGCAGAAGTGCGACAAGCTGCCCGAGTCGCAGCAGGCGCTCACCGGCGCGGCCGGCAAGCGGCGCGAACTCCAGACCAAGCTCGGCCAGCTGAAGGCCGACAAGCTGCCCGGCGGCCAGCAACTGGTCGAGCAGCTCAACGCGGCGTGGACCGCCTCCGCCCAGGCCGACGACGAGTACGCGGCCTGGGCCGGGGACTCCCAGGCGCCCGGCGCCTGCGACCCCAAGAAGCTGGACAACCAGCACTACAAGAACGCCGTCCAGGCCAGCGGCACGGCGACCACCGCGAAGAAGCAGGCCTCGACCCTGTGGAACGCGATCGCCACCCAGACCGGCCTGCCCAGCCGTAGCGACGGCGACCTGTAGGACGGACGGGGGAACGGGCCCGCCGGCCCGCCCCTTCGTCGTCCGTCCCCCTGTCGTCCGTGCTGCGCCGCCCGTGCTGCGCCGCCCGTGCTGCGCCGCCCGTCCTGCGCCGTTCCGGCGTCACGCCGGCGGGCGGCCCCCGGTGAGCACCCAGCGGATGTCCACGAAGCCCGGCTGCTGCAGGGTCATCCGGCCGCCCTTGACCACCTGGTAGGTGACCCAGGTGTTCACCAGCCGCGGGGACTCGGTGCTGGGCAGCATGTTGGGGGTGCCCCAGTTCAGCGGCGGGGTGAGGCCGACGTCGATGCCCTCGCCGCTGTCCAGCAGCCCGGTGACGGTCTTCTCGGTGACCTGCCGCCCGGACGCCGCGACCTTCTCGGCGACCAGCCGGAACACCTCGTACGCGACCCAGGTGGTCTGCACACCGGGATCGGAGACGTCGATGCTGTGGCCGCCGGTGGTGTCGGCGCGCACCACCGCGCGCAGCCCGTCCCAGACCTTCGCCGACTCCGGCGGGTACCAGCTGGTGACGTAGGTGCCGGCCAGCGGGCCGGAGTCGCCGCCGGTGGAGTCGACCACCGACTGCTGCACACTGCCGATCACCGAGGCGAACCGGGTGTTCCTCGGGTTCAGCCGACGGTAGGAGTCCAGCAGGTTGCCGGTCGGCTCGGCGGCGAGGGCGCTGGTGACGCAGTTCGCCGGTTCGTCCTTGCCGATCGCCTTGCGGGCCACCGCCGTGTAGTCGGTGGACTGCTCGGGCGCCTTGACGTCGAGCAGCTTGATGCCGGCCGGCTTGAGCGCGTTGGCCAGGTAGCCGAGCAGGTTGTCGCCGGACGGGGTGTCCGGGCGGACCAGCGCGACGGCCTTGCAGCCGGCCTCGACCAGCTGACGGCCGCTGCCGCCGATCAGTGCGGGCATGCCGCCGTCCACCGGGTACGAGAGCGGGCTGCTGAACTCGGGCTGGGAGAGCCCGTAGCCGCCGATCAGGGGGATGCCGGCGCGCTCCAGGACGGGCATGAAGTCGAAGCCGTACTGGCTGTAGGAGCCGATCACGGCGACCGCCTTGGCGTCCACCGCCCGCTGGGCGCAGGCCTTGGCGCCTTCGGAGGTGTTGTGCTCGTTGCAGGTGAGCACCTGCAGCCGGCGGCCGTTCAGTCCGCCCTTGAGGTTGACGTCCCGGCCGATCGCCTCGGCGAGCGCGGTCATGCCGGGCCGGTCGGCGGAGCCGGTGCCGGACGGGGACCAGGTCATCACGGTGAGGTCGCCGCCGTTGGTGGAGGCATCGGCC
The DNA here is from genome assembly GCF_044760075.1 of Kitasatospora sp. NPDC098663. Classification (NCBI taxonomy): domain Bacteria; kingdom Bacillati; phylum Actinomycetota; class Actinomycetes; order Kitasatosporales; family Streptomycetaceae; genus Kitasatospora; species Kitasatospora sp. NPDC098663. The sequence goes on from NZ_JBIWAP010000016.1 coordinate 2,819, forward strand.
GGTCCGCCGCACGCGGAGGCCGAGAAGAGGGTGGGGAGCAGGGCCGCGGCGGTGGCGGCCGCGGCGATCGGGCGGCGGCGGCGCCGCGCGAACTGGTGCCGGGGTCGGAGCGGGTCCCTTCGGCTGGTCATCGGTCTTCCCTCTCTGGGGCGCCATCCGGCGCACCGGAGCAAGCCAAGCCCCGGCGCCACACGCCGAGAGGGCCGAAGTGCGAACGGTCGGACAACGGGAGCTGAAATCCGGCGGGGCACGCGTGTAGATCGGGAGTGGAGTACGAACGGACAGGGAACGTACGATCGTTCTCCATGTCCGCCAGCACAGATTCTTCGCATCGGTCTGCCCGAAACACTTCTCGTCCGGGCCACCGCTCCAGCACGATGAACGGCATGCCGCTCAACGACCTGCCCTGGTGGCGCTGGCGAGCCCGACTGCGCTCGGCGCTGCACATGTTGTCCGACCCCGGTTTCCAGCAGGAGACCTGGCTGAACGGCCGGGAGGGGTACGGCGACGTGACCGACGCCGTCTACCGGCTGGTCGAGGACACCTGGCTGGACCACTGGTCGGCCGAGAAGTACGTGGGCACGATCTTCCGCGACTCCGCCGAGGCCGCCCTGGTCGACGTCGCGGTGCTGCGCGTGGTCCAGCTGCTGCACGAGGTCGGCGCGGACGCCCACGCCTCCGCCTACTTCGGCCACCCCGGCTGGCCGGAGGCGGTCCGGGCCGCGCGCGAGGCGCACGTCGCGCTGGCGGTGAACGACGGGGACGACCCGTACGCGGCGCCCAAGTCGCTGGACGTGCTGCGCATCCTCACCCGGGTCTGAGCCCGGGGCCACGGGGCCACGGCGGGGCCGCCGGCCGGGTGCCTGGTCGGGTGCCTGGGCGGGCGCCTGGTCGGGCCGCTGAGCAGTGCCGTCCCGCAGTACGGGCAGCGGGGCGGCGACTGTCCAGGATGTGACACGCTGGACCACCCACGAACGCCACGACCTCAGGACGGGATACCCCCAGTGGACCAGCAGCCGGCCAGCGCCCAGTACGTCCTCACGCTGTCCTGCCCCGACAAGCAGGGCATCGTCCACGCCGTCTCCAGCTACCTCTTCATGACCGGCTGCAACATCATCGACAGCCAGCAGTTCGGCGACGGGGACAGCGGGCTGTTCTTCATGCGGGTGCACTTCTCCGCCGCCGAGCCGGTCACCGCCGACAAGCTGCGGGCCAGCTTCGCGGCGATCGGGGCCTCGTTCGGGATGGACTGGCAGATCCACCCGACCGAGCAGCGGATGCGGATCGTCCTCATGGTCAGCAAGTTCGGGCACTGCCTGAACGACCTGCTCTACCGCACCCGGATCGGCGCCCTGCCGGTGGAGATCGCCGCGGTGGTGTCCAACCACACCGACCTGCGCGACCTGACCGAGAGCTACGGCGTCCCGTTCCACCACATCCCGGTCACCCGGGACACCAAGGCCGACGCCGAGCAGCAGCTGCTGGACCTGGTCGCCAAGGAGGACGTCGAGCTGGTCGTGCTGGCCCGCTACATGCAGGTGCTCTCGGACCAGCTGTGCACCGCGCTGTCCGGCCGGGTGATCAACATCCACCACTCCTTCCTGCCGAGCTTCAAGGGCGCCAAGCCCTACCACCAGGCGCACGCCCGGGGCGTGAAGCTGATCGGCGCCACCGCGCACTACGTCACCGCCGACCTCGACGAGGGCCCGATCATCGAGCAGGAGGTGGCCCGGGTGACCCACGACGTCACCCCGGACCAGCTGGTCGCGCTCGGCCGGGACGTCGAGTGCCAGGCGCTGGCCCGTGCGGTGAAGTGGCACAGCGAGCACCGGGTGCTGCTGAACGGCACCCGCACGGTGGTCTTCGCGTAGCGAGGCCGGGGCGGCAGCGGCCGTTGCGGCGGCTGTGGCCGCTTACGGCCGCGACAGCAGCGGCAGGGCGTGCAGCACCTCGCGGATCGCGGCCCGGTCGCCGTGCTCGCCGACCGGCAGCCGGTCCGGATCGCGGTGCGCGGCGGCCAGGTGGCAGAGTTCCAGGCCGTCCAGCACCATCGAGGCCACCGGCTCGCCGCCGGGCGGCCCCGACTCCGGTCCGTCCAGCGGTATCAGCCACTCGCCGGCCGCCGGGCCGTCGATCACCAGCCGCAGCCGCCGGCCCCGGCCCTGACCCTGGTCCGCCACGGGCGGGAGGGCCGGTGCACCGGCGGGCTCGGGACGGGTGGCGCGGGCGGCCCGCAGCTCGGCCAGTGCCCGCGGGACCATCCGGACCGCCAGGTCCACCATCTGCCGCAGGTGCTGGGGCGCCGGCGGGTCGTACGGGTAGGCGACCGCGCGGGCCACGTCCTCGCCGTGCACGTAGCACTCGAAGGCGCGGTCCACGAAGGCGTCGCGCAGCGGCAGCACGGCGAAGCCGTAGTCGACGGGGGTGTTGCCCTGCGGGGCGAGCGCGGCGGTGCGCACCAGGTCGTGGGTCTGCCGCCGCCACCGCTCCCGCGCCGACTGCGGCGGGAGACCGGCCTGGTCGGCGACCAGCCGGGCGGTGCGCTCGGCGATCCCGGCGTACGGCCCGCCCTGCGGCGGGACCCGGGGCGGGAGCCGGAGCGCCGGCGGCCGCGCGGCCGGCTCCTGCGGCGGCACCCGCCGGGCGGCCGGGGCCGGTGCGGCGCCCGGGCCGGCCGGCACCGGGTCGGGCAGGCCGAGGGCGAGCGCCAGATAGCCGTCCACGGCGGCGAGGTGGCACAGCACCTCGGCCGGGCGCAGCCGCCCGGTGCCGCCGTGCCACGGCAGGTCGGCCACCTCCTGCCACTCCTCCGGGCCGAGGTCGCGCAGCAGCGCGTCGAGCTTGGCCGTCTCCGCGGTGTACGGCATGCCCCAGGCGGGGACGGGCAGTTCGGCCGGGCGGCGGGCCAGGCACCAGTCGAGCACCTGCTGGCGCAGCGAGTTGGGCTGGTCGAGCGGCTCGTCCAGGGAGAGCCAGCCCGCCGCCTCGCGCAGCCGGGCGGCCTCCTCGGCGCACTCCGGGCAGGTGCGCAGGTGCCGTTCCAGCTCGGCGGCGTCATGGCTCGGGCAGGCGCCGAGGGCCCAGGCGCCGAGCAGCGAGCGCAGGGCGTCGTGCCGCTCCTCGGTGGTGGGCTCGCTCCGCTCGCTCATGCGCCCCTGTCCCCGTCGTCCCTGTCGCCCGCGTCGTCCGTGTCTTCCCGGTCGTCCTCGCGGCCGTGCCGTTCGTCGTGGCGGGCGCGCTCCTCGGCCAGTTCGGTGGCCAGCAGTTCCAGGCCGAGCCGCATCCGCTGCTTGGCGGCCTGCTCGCTGATGCCGAGCAGCCGGGCCGTCTCCTGGTAGGTGCGGCCGTCGTAGTACGTCACCGCGATGGTCTCACGCAGGGGTTGGGGCAGGGAGTCCACCACGTACTGCATGCGCGCGGCGGTGGCCACGGCGCGGATCTCCGCCTCGGCCGCGCCCTCGCTGCCGCCCGGTCCGTCAAGTCCGCTGCCCGGGCCGCCCGGTACCCGCTCGGCGGCCCGCCGCGCCCGCAGCCGGTCGACCGCGCGGCGGTGGGTGAGCGCGCCGAGCCAGGAGCGCAGCGAGCCCTGGGCGGGGTCGAAGTCCTCGGGGTGCTCCCAGACGTGGGCGAATATCTCCCGGGTGAGCTGGGCGGCGGCGGCCTGGTCGGCGAGTATCCGCCCGGCCAGTCCGTGCACCATCGGCGCGAGCTGGTCGTAGATCTCGCCGAGCGCGGTCTCCTCGCCGCGGGCGAGGCGGCGTTGGAGCTGCTCGTCCCAGCGCGGCGCGCGGTCGGGGGTGGCCATCGGGAACCACCCTCCTGCCCGGGTTTCGCTGGCGTACCCAACGGTATCTTGCGGCCGGTCGGCGGCGGGAGCATTCCCCGAAGAACGGAACCCGGGCCTGCGGATCGTCGCCCGGGTCGTCAGCCGGGTCCCCATCCGGGTCGTCGCCCGGGTGTCGCCCGGTCCTCGCCCGTACCGGCGGCCCGTGCGCGGGACGGTCCGGGAGGCCGCTGTTCGAAGGCCGTTGGACATATGTCGCACGGGTGGTTCGCGAGTGGCGGGCCGGGTGCGCGGGGCGTCCGGAGGTAGGTTCGCCACTGCGGGACCGGCGGGTCGGCCCGGGCCGGACGAGTGCCGGAACGAGGCTCGCGAGAGTGAACGGGACAGTATGCACTGCGCTGTCCCCCGATCGCTGGAATATGCCCGAAGCGCTTGCCGAGGCCCGTCCGCCCACTCATCCTGAGGCGTAATCGAGTCGCGGCCAGTGCGCGACGGACGAGTCGGCCCGGACGGGACAGGTCGGGTGAGCGCCGGGCGGGAGCCCGGCCGAGGGTCCGGGTGGCACCGGGCGATGTGCGAGGGTTCGCCGGCTGGACGATCCGGCCCGATCGGGACGATGGCCGAACTGCGAGTGCGGGTGGTGGAGCGGTGCAGGTTCTTCAGGTACAGCTGGCGGTGCGGGCGGACCCCGCCGAGGTCGGGCGGGCCCGTCGGTGGGTGCGCTCGCGGCTGCTGAACCACGGGGTGGACCCGGACGCGCCGGTCGCCGAGACGGTGGTGCTGGTGGTCTCCGAGCTGGTGACCAACGCCGTGGTGCACACCGGGTGTCCGGCGGTGCTGCGGCTCTGTCTGCCGGTGGAGGAGGACCAGGCGGGCGGCGAGCCGGCCGGCCCGCTGCGGGTGGAGGTCGCCGACGCGAGCCGGACGGCCCCCGCCCCCCGGCACGCCGGGGCGGACGAGAACGCCACCAACGGGCGCGGCCTGGAGCTGGTCGAGCTGCTCTGCGAGCGCTGGGGCTGGTTCCCGGACGGCTCGGGCAAGCGGGTGTGGTGCGAGATCGGTGCGGACGCCCGGCCGGCGGACCCGCTGGCGGGCGTGGACTGGGCGGCGCTGGCGCAGTAGCGGCAGCGGCAGCCCGGGGCCTGCTCGGTTCGCTGCCGGTCCTGCCGGTCCTGCCGGTCCTGCCGGTGATCGCCGGCGGAGATCACCGGCCGAAAGTTGACGCAACCATTCCGAATTTCGGACTACCCATTGACGTGACGTATCCGACTGATCACGCTTGGGTGCGGCTCTCCGTCAGTGAGGGGACGCCGAGGGGACGCCCGAACGCCGCCGCGGTGCTGTTGTCCAGGGGGACCACGCCAGCAGGGGGGCCGTGGACCGCCGGTCGCGGGCGCTCCTTGGCGAGTGCGGAGGGCGCGGCGCGGGTTCAGGGCCCGTGCGTCGCGATTGGATGGCAGCCGGCCGCGCCGTGCTCGGGGTGCACGCGGCTGGCTGCCATCCGACCCGCCGTCATCCGGCGGCGCTTTTCGGCCACTCGGCCGAGAGCCGCCCAGGGCACCCGAAGCCGCCCGGGGTCACTCGGGGACGGTGCGGAAGGTCCGCCGGTAGGCGCTCGGGGCGACGTCCAGCCGGTCGCGCAGTTGCAGCCGGAGCGAGGCGGCGGTGCCGAAACCGGACTCCCGGGCGACCTGGTCGATGGTCAGGTCGGTGCGCTCCAGCAGTTGCCGGGCCCGCTCGGTGCGCTGCACGGTGAGCCACTTCCCGGGGCTGGCGCCGGTCTCCTCGCGGAAGCGCCGGGTGAAGGTCCGCACGCTCATGCCCGCCCGGTCGGCGAGTTGGCGCAGCGCGAGCGGCTGGTCCAGGTGTTCCAGTGCCCACGCGCGGACGGCGGCGGTGCCGTGGCCGGTGGAGTCCACCGGGCTCGGGGCCTCGACGTACTGCTTCTGGCCGCCCTCGCGCCACGGCGGGACCAGGCAGCTGCGGGCCACCGCGTTGGCCACCGCGCTGCCGTGGTCGCGGCGGACCACGTGCAGGCACAGGTCCACCCCGGCGGCCACCCCGCCGGAGGTGAGGAGGTCGCCGTCGTCGGTGTAGAGCACGTCCGGGTCCAGCCGCACCTTCGGGTACAGCTCGGCGAAGCGCCGGGTGTAGCGCCAGTGGGTGGTGGCCGGGCGGCCGTCCAGCAGTCCGGCGGCGGCCAGCAGGAAGGAGCCGGTGCAGATCGACATCAGCCGGGTGCCGGGCCGGATCCGGCGCAGTGCGGCGGCCAGTTCGGGGGTGAAGGCGGCGTCGACGGTGGCCGTGCTCGCGTCGGCGGAGGCCGGGATCACCACCGTGTCGGCCCGCTCCAGCAGTTCCGGCCCGTGGTCGACGCTGATCCGGAAGTCCGCGCTGGTGGCGACCGGCCGGCCGTCCAGCGTGCAGGTGGCGACTTCGTAGAGCGGCCGTTCGGCCGGGTCCTTGGCGCCGCCGAAGATGCGGGCGGGGATGCCGAGTTCGAAGGCGATCACGCCGTCGAGGGCGAGTACCGCGACCAGGTGGGCCATGCCGTTCCCCTTCGGTGGTGCGGCCGCCCGGGCCGGTCGGGCCGGGCGGCTGGTCGGGCCGGGTCGGTTAGGTCGACTGGTTCGGCCGGTTCGATTCGGGCCGGTCCGGCCGGTCCGGGCCAGGGTACGCCGGAACCGTGGCCCGATTCTTGCGAAAGCTGTCATTCAGGCCACTCGTCGCGGCCGCGCCGCTTCGGGACACTCGTCCGCGTGACCGAACGCAACGCCTTCGCCCCCGCTCCCGCGCCCGCCCCCGAAGGACCCGCCCGCCCCGCCCGCCCGGCCCGCTTCCGGGTGCACTACGCCTGGGTGGTGGCCGGTGTCTCGCTGCTGGTCCTGCTCGGCTCGGCCGGCTTCCGGTCCACGCCCAGCCTGATGATGGACGCCCTGCACAACGAGTTCGGCTGGTCGCTCGGGACGATATCCAGCGCCACCTCCGTCAACCTGACCCTCTACGGCCTCACCGCTCCCTTCGCCGCCGCCCTGATGGACCGTTTCGGCGTGCGCCTGGTGGTGGTCTGCGCGCTGCTGACCATCTCGGTCGGCTCCGGGCTCACCATGCTGATGCGCGAGCCCTGGCAACTGGTGCTCTGCTGGGGCGTGCTGGTGGGCCTGGGCAGCGGTTCGATGGCCGGCGCCTTCGCCACCACCATCACCGGCCGCTGGTTCCAGGCACGCCAGGGCCTGGTCACCGGCGTGCTGACCGCCGCCGGGGCAGCGGGAAACCTGGTCTTCCTGCCGGTCGGCGCCTGGCTGGTCGAGCACCACGGCTGGCGCTCGGCGGTGATCGTGGTCTCGCTCGCGGCCAGCGCCGTCGCCGTCCCCGTCCTGCTGCTGATGCGCGAGCGGCCCGCCGACCTCGGCCTGCTCCCGTACGGAGCGACCGAGGAGACCCCGGCGCCCGCCGCCGACGGCCGCGCCCTGACCCGCTCGCTGCGGGTGCTGCGGGACGCCGCCCGGAGCCGGGCGTTCTGGCTGCTGTCCGGTTCCTTCGCGATCTGCGGCGCCACCACCGCCGGCCTGGTCGGCACCCACTTCATCCCGGCCGCCCACGACCACGGCATGCCGGTGACCACCGCGGCCGGCCTGCTCGCCATGATCGGCGTCTTCGACGTGATCGGCACCATCTTCAGCGGCTGGCTCACCGACCGGGTCGACTCCCGGATCCTGCTGGTCACCTACTACGGGCTGCGCGGGATCTCGCTGCTCCTGCTGCCGCAGCTGCTCGCCGGCTCGCTGGAACCGCCGATCCTGGCCTTCGTCATCTTCTACGGCCTGGACTGGGTGGCCACCGTGCCGCCGACCGTGGCGCTGTGCCGCCGGCACTTCGGCGGGGACGCCCCGATCGTCTTCGGCTGGGTGCTGGCCAGCCACCAGATCGGCGCGGCCGTCGTCGCCGGGCTGGCGGGCCTGGCCCGCGACGCGCTCGGGAACTACGACCTCACCTGGTACGGCGCCGGCGCCCTGTGCGTGGTCGCCGTCGGGCTCTGCCTGGCGCTGCGCACCAGCCGGCCGGACCGGCTCGCCCCGGCCCTCTCCTAGAGCGGGCTCCCGGGGCGGGTCGGGGGCCTGTCGGACCCGACGGTTAGGCTCCGCAGCCATGGCGCTCATCTTCACCCTGGACCCGAAGCTCGACCCGGACCTGCGCACCGCCGTCGTCCGGCTGTGGGTCGACGTCACCAACGCCGGCGGCGCGGTCGGCTTCGTGGCGCCGGTGACGGAGGACGAGGTCTGGGACACCGCCGACCACCAGTTCGCCGGGGTCGCGCCGGACGGCCCGGACCGGCTGCTGGTCGCCCACGAGAGTGACACCGGCCGGCTGGTCGGTGTCCTCTTCTTCGAGTCGATGCGCTTCGACCTGATGGAGCACTGGCGGATGCTCAAGCGGGTCATGGTGCACCCCGACTGCCAGGGCCGCGGCTACGGCGTCCGGCTGCTCGCCGAGGCCGAGCGGACAGCCCGGGGGTGGGGCCTGGAGAGCCTGCGGCTGACCGCGCGCGGCGGCCAGGGCCTGGAGCGCTTCTACACCCGCTGCGGCTACCGGGAGGTCGGCCGGGTGCCGGCCGCGGTCCGGGTCGCCCCCGGGGACGACCGCGACGAGATCACCATGTGGCTCGACCTGCGCTGATCCGCAGGACGGCCGGGCGGCGGCGGGCGGGGGACGGGCGCCCCCTTCCCCGCGCCGCCCGTCAGGCATGCTTCACTGGGAGACCGGCCCCCGCCCAGACCAGTGAAAAGGACGTGTCCCGTGAGCAGCACCGGCCAGGAGAAGTCGCACGCCACGCTCCGCTACACCTCCCTGCGGGTCAGCATCTTCCTCGGCTGCCTGCTGGTCGCCCTGCTGCTCGGGCACTTCGAGATCATCCCGGTCAGCGGCCAGGCCGGCGTGATCTTCCTGTTCCTGCTGGCCGCGATCGCGTCCGCGCCGCTCAGCTACGTGCTGCTGAGCCGTCAGCGCGACGACATGTCCGCCCAGATCACCACCAAGGTCTCCGGCCTGCGCAGCCGTACCGCCGAGCGGATCGCCGCGCAGAACGCCGAGGAGGACGCCGCCGACGAGGCGGCCCGGTCGGCCGCCGTCCGGCAGAGCTGACCCCGGCCGGACCCGCAGCCGCAGCCGCCGTGCCAGACTCCACCGCCCCGGACGCCTCCGCTTCCGACCCCGACCCCGCTTCCGCTTCCGCGGCTTCCGAGCCCGGACCGGCCGACCCGCCGCCCGGGTCGTCGGCGTCGCCCGGGTCGGCCGCGCCGCCCGGCTCGGCCGTCGAGGGGGAGGCCGGGACCTGGCCGGCCCCGGTGCGTCGGCCCACCGGCCGGGACGTGGCCAGGCTCGCCGGGGTCTCCCAGGCCACCGTCTCGCTGGTCTTCTCCGGTGCCGAGGCCGGCCGCCGGGTCTCCGACGCCACCCGGGAGCGGGTCCGGGAGGCCGCCCGCAGCCTCGGCTACCGCCCGCAGGCGGCCGGCCGGCAGCTGCGGCTCGGCCGGAGCGGGATGATCCTCCTGGCGGTGCCGAACATCCTCGGCCCGTTCTTCGGCCGGGTGCTGGAGGGCGTCCACGAGGAGGCCGGCCGGCACGGCCTGGCGGTCGTGGTCAGCTCCGGCTGGGGGAGTGCCACCCTCGCCGAGGCCGCCACCACCAGCCGCTTCGACGGCCTGCTGATCTGCTCCCCGGACGACAGCCAGCTCGGCGAGCTGCCCGCCGACACCCCCGCCGTCTTCCTCGACGCCGACCCGGGCACCGACCGGGCCCGGCCGACCGTCGAACTCGACGTGGCGGGCGGGATGCGCGCCGCCGTCGAGCACCTGGCCGGGCTCGGCCACCGCCGGATCGGGCGGCTGCGCTCCACCCACTCCGCGTACACGTTCCGGGTGCGGCAGGCCGCGTTCGAGCAGGTCGCCGCCGAACTCGACCTGGAGGTCGTGGAGTTGGGCGTGAGCCTGAACGAGGGCCAGCCGGCCGCGCGGAGCGTGGCGCACCGCCTGCTGGAGCGCCCGGACCGCCCGCGCGCGGTGATCTGCGACGACGACGTGGTCGCCTCCGGGGTGTACCAGGCCGCCGCCGAGCTGGGGCTGAGGGTGCCGGCCGACCTGTCGGTGGTCGGCATGGACAACGTCGCGGTGGCCGCGCTGCTGGCCCCGCCGCTGACCACCGTCGACCTGCCCGGCGAGGAGCTGGGCCGGGTCGGCGCGGCGGCGCTGGCGGGCCTGCTGCGCGGCGAGCGGGCGGCGCCCGTCCCGCCGCTGGCCACCTCGCTGGTGCTGCGCTCCTCCACCGCGCCGGCGGTCGGCGGGCCGGGGCGGGGCGCGCAGCCGTAGGCAGGAGAAGGGGAGAACGAAAGACCGCGCCCGCCGGCCAGACCCCGGTGGGCGCGGTCGTCTGTGGGGGGCCTCAGCCCACCGGCACCGGCCGCACCGACGGTGCCGGCGGCACCGGGTGGAACCAGCGGCGGGCGCCGAACAGCAGCAGGGCGCCGAGCGCGATCCCGCCCGCCGCGCACAGCGCCACCGGCCGCAGCGAGTCCTCGGCCAGGTTGCCGGACACCGCGTAGCCGAGCGAGTTGCCCGTCGCGAACAGCGTCACCAGCCAGGCGAACGCCTCGGTGACCGTCCCGGTCGGCGCCAGCTCGGCGACCAGCACGAACGCCGCGGCCAGCAGCGGCGCCAGCCCGATCCCGGAGAGGAAGGCCAGCGCGGCCATCGGGTACGGCCCGGGCAGCAGCACCAGCGGCAGGTAGGACGCGGCCATCGCGAGCGCCATGACCCAGGTGCGGGTGGCCGTGCTGCTGCGCCACTTCACCGCGCCGTAGGCGAGCGCGCCGAGCAGGCCGCCGAGCGCCGCCAGCGCCAGCAGCGTGCCCGCGCCGCCGGGCAGGGCGTCGGCGTGGTGCTCGGCGTAGGCGATGAACAGCACGTTCTGCGCGCCGACCGCCCAGCCGGCCCCGGCCAGTCCGACCAGCAGCAGCACCAGGCCGGGGGGGCGCAGCGGTCCGAGCAGTCCGGCGGAGTGTGCGCGGGCCGGGGCGCGCCAGGCCCGGGCCGGGGCGGTGGTGGCCACGATCAGCGCGCCGGCCAGCCCCAGTCCGGCGGCCATCCAGAGCGCGGCGACTGGGCTGAACAGGCCGGCGATCCCGGCGACGGCCAGCGGGCCGGCCACGTAAAGGATCTGCTGGGAGGCGGAGTCGAAGGCGTAGGCGGTGTCGAGCTGCTCCTCCTCCACCACGTCCGGCCAGAGCGAGCGCAGGCAGGGTTCGAGCGGGGGCATGGCGAGCCCGGCGATCGCGGCGCCGAGCGGGGCGGCGATCCCGGAGCCGGGGGCGAGGGCGAGCAGTGCGTACCCGCCGCCGGCGAGCACGGCGGAGGCGAGCAGGACGCGGGGCTGCCCGGTGCGGTCCACGATCCGCCCGAGCACCGGCCCGCCGACGGCGGCGGAGATCGCGTAGGCGGCGGTGGCCAGTCCGATCCGCCCGTACGGCGCGCCGGCCTCGCGCAGGGCGAGGGCGATCACCAGGGCGGTCATGCCGGCGGGCAGTCGGCCGAGCAGGGTGCCGAGGAGCAGGCGGCTGACATGGGGGGCGCGGAGCAGGGCGAGGTAGCCCATCGGGCGTCTTCTCCGGTCTGGGCAGGCGGGGGCGGGGACGCCGTCAAAGTTATACGTATAACTGCTCAGCGGTCAATCGGGCCGGTGAGGGTGATCTGATGGTGCGTCAGCTTCGTTCGTGTCCGGATCTCACCCCAACCTCAAACAACTACTTTGAAGATCTCAAACCTTTCCTGCTAGTGTGTCGGCCATGACCACCTCAGACGCATCGCGGAAGCACGGCCAGGGCTCGCTGCCCGGCGCCGCCCGCCCGTGCGCTCTGACCGGTGCTGTGGACAGCCCGCGCCGTTGTCGCGCCATGAGCTGTATCCCGGCGGCACGCCCCTGACCGGGGGCCGGGACATCCCCGCCCGGCCCGCGCGCCGTGCCGCCTCCTCCGCCACACCCCCACCGTCGAAGCAACGCCCTCCCCCGGAGCCGCACCGTCATGTCCACAGCGCCCGAGGCGACCCCGTCGCCGTCCGTGCTCGCGAGAATCCGCAAGACCCCGTTCTGGGTCCAGATCGTCGGCGGCCTGCTGCTCGGCGTCGGCCTGGGCTACCTGGCCCGCGCCGCCGACATCTCCTGGCTGGCCACCACCCTGGAGACCATCGGCAAGATCTTCGTCCAGCTGCTCAAGCTGGCCGTCCCGCCGCTGGTGTTCACCGCGATCGTGGTGAGCGTCGCCAACCTGCGCAACGTCACCAACGCGGCCCGCCTGGCCACCCGCACGCTGCTCTGGTTCATGATCACCTCGCTGATCGCGGTGGCCGTCGGCCTGGGCCTGGGCCTGCTGACCAACCCCGGCCAGGGCACCAACCTCAAGACCGACGGCCTCAAGGCGCTCGACTCCAAGGGCTCCTGGATCGACTTCCTGACCGGGATCTTCCCGACCAACATCGTCGACGCCTTCGCCAAGGTGAACGTGCTGCAGATCGTCTTCATGGCGGTCGTGGTCGGCGCGGCGATCATCAAGCTCGGCAGCAAGGCCGAGCCGGTCCTCAAGCTCAGCGAGTCCGTCCTGGAGCTGACCCAGACCGCCCTGTGGTGGGTCATCCGGCTCTCCCCGCTCGGCACCCTCGGCCTGATCGGCAAGTCCGTCGCCAAGTACGGCTGGGACCTGCTCAAGCCCTTCGCCACGCTGACCCTCGACATCTACGTCGGCTGCGCGCTGGTGCTCTTCGTCGTCTACTCGCTGCTGCTGAAGTTCGCCGCCGGCCTGAACCCGGTCAACTTCTTCAAGGGCGCCTGGCCCGCCATCCAGCTGGCCTTCGTCTCGCGCTCCTCGGTCGGCACCCTGCCGGTCACCCGCCGCGTCACCGAGCGCCTCGGCGTTCCCAGCGAGTACGCGTCCTTCTCCGTGCCGTTCGGCGCCACCACCAAGATGGACGGCTGCGCCTCGATCTACCCGGCGATCGCCGCGATCTTCGTCGCCCAGGTCTACAACATCGACCTCGGCATCCGGGACTACCTGCTGATCGCCTTCGTCTCGGTCGTCGGCTCGGCCGCCACCGCGGGCCTCACCGGCGCGATCATCATGCTGACGCTCACCCTCTCCACCCTGGGCCTGCCCCTGGAGGGCGTCGGCCTGCTGCTCGCCATCGACCCGATCCTCGACATGATGCGCACCGCGACCAACGTCGCGGGCCAGGTGCTGGTGCCGGTCCTGGTGGCCTCGCGGGAGAAGATCCTCGACGTCGCCGCCTACAACCGCCCCTCCGGCGACCTGTACGAGGACGCGCCGTCGGCCGTCGTCCCGGCGCAGGCGGACAAGGCGGCCCCGGTGGCCGCCTGATCCCGGCCGGCTCGGCGACAAGGGCCCGCCTCCGCACCGTTCCCCGGTGCGGGGGCGGGCCCTTGTGCGTGCCGTGGGGGGCGCGGGCGCAGGTGCTGCTTCCCGGGGCGTGCGGCGGGGAGAAGACCGGGAGAAAGGCCGGGGGAAGGCGAGGGGAGAAGACCGGGGGAAAAGGCAGGGGGCCCGCCGGTCGGGCGGGCCCCCTTGGGTGTTGCTCTTGTGCTCATGGTGACGGCTGTCGGGAGCCGTCGACGGACCCGCTGGGGTCCCGAGCGATCAGAACATCAGAGGATGTCAGATGGGGGTGACGTTCTCCGCCTGCGGGCCCTTCGGGCCCTGGGTGACGTCAAAGTTCACCGCCTGGTTCTCCTCCAGCGAGCGGAAGCCGCTCGCGTTGATGGCGGAGTAGTGGACGAAGACGTCGGGGCCGCCGCCCTCCTGGGCGATGAAGCCGAAGCCCTTCTCAGCGTTGAACCACTTGACGGTTCCCGTGGCCATGCCGTTCTCCTTGCGAGGGACGTGTCGGGGCCACACCGTGTGGCACCCGGTCCGCTGCGCTGATCGCCCTGCCTCCGGACGAGTCCGAAGTTTTTCGATATTGCTGAAAAACTACAAAAAGCCCGCGGTTACATGCTCCGCAGGCTTCAAGTACTGCAAGGGGAATCAAACTGCAACTGAGGGCAACGCTAGCATGCGGTCGCTGTGACGACCAGGGGTGAACTGCGGCCCCCACGGCGCGTGTCGTAGGGCCCCGCAGGGGCGTCCCGCAGGCCTCGCGAGCGCGTGTCGGGTGCCCGGTGCAAGCCTCTGTGAACAGCGGGCATACGCTGCGGGAAAGCGCACGAACAGTACAAGGGAGCGGCGCAGTGGCAGCACCGGACGGACAATCGCGGGAGCCCCAGGAACACACCCCGGTCAGGCCTCGCGTCGGCCACATCCAGTTCCTGAACTGCGTCCCCCTCTACTGGGGCCTCGCCAGGACCGGCAACCTGCTGGACCTCGACCTCACCAAGGACACCCCGGAGAAGCTGAGCGACCAGCTCGTCGACGGCTCGCTGGACATCGGTCCGATCACCTGCGTGGAGTACCTGCGCAACGCCGACGACCTGCTGGTGCTGCCCGACATCGCGGTCGGCAGCGACGGCCCGGTGATGTCCTGCCTCATCGTCAGCAAGGTGCCGCTCGCCGACCTGGACGGCCGCCGCGTCGCCCTCGGCTCCACCAGCCGCACCTCCGTCCGGCTCGCCCGGCTGCTGCTGGAGGAGCGCGAGGGCGTCCGCCCCGACTACTTCAGCTGCCCGCCCGACCTCAGCTCGATGCTCGCCGAGGCCGACGCCGCCGTCCTGATCGGCGACCCGGCGCTGCGCGCCTACCTCGGCCAGGCCGCCGACCTCGGACTGACCGTCCACGACCTCGGCGAGATGTGGAAGGAGTGGACCGGCCTGCCGTTCGTCTTCGCCGTCTGGGCCGTGCGCCGCGAGTTCGCCGAGCGCCGTCCGGACCTGACCGCGGCCGTGCACCGGGCCTTCCTGGAGTCCCGCGACCTCTCACTGGTCGAGGCCGCCAAGGTCGCCGAACAGGCCGCCCGCTGGGAGGCCTTCGGCGCGGACGTGCTGGAGCGGTACTTCAGCGAGGCCCTCGACTTCTCGCTCGGCGAGCGGCAGCTGGCCGGCGTCGCCGAGTTCGCCCGCCGGGTCGCGCACGACAGCGGCTTCGCGTCGGACGTCGCGGTGCGGCTGCTGGAGCCGGCGGCGCTGCCGGTCGGCTGAGCGCGGCGGGGCAGCTCCGGTGCTCCGGGGCCGACGGGCAGCGGGCTGACGCGGACGCCCGAAAGGCCTGGCGTAGGCTGGTTCGGCCGTACCCGGACGCCCGCCGTCCGGGGGGCGGCAGCGCCGAGAACTGCAGTATCCGAGAGAGAGAAGGCGGCCAGGTGACCGAGCTCGCAGCGACCACCCTCGATGCGCCCAGCACCGATTTGCAGGCCGTGCTCGACCGCGCCGCCGGCGGTGGCCGGATCACCCCGGAGGAGGCGCTGGAGCTGTACCGCTCGGCGCCGCTGCACGCGCTCGGCTCCGCCGCCGACGCGGTGCGCCGCCGCCGCTACGCCGGTACCGAGCACATCGCGACGTACATCATCGAGCGCAACATCAACTACACCAACGTCTGCGTGACGGCGTGCAAGTTCTGCGCCTTCTACGTGCCGCCGAAGAGTGACAAGGGCTGGTCCCGCGAGCTCGACGAGATCCTGCGCCGCTGCGCCGAGACCGTCGAACTGGGCGGCACCCAGATCATGTTCCAGGGCGGCCACCACCCGGACTACGGCGTGGAGTACTACGAGCGCGCGTTCTCGGCCATCAAGGCCGACTTCCCGCAGCTGGTGATCCACTCCCTGGGCGCCTCCGAGGTCGACCACATGGCCCGGATCTCGGGCGTCTCGATCGAGGAGGCCATCACCCGGATCCACCGGGCCGGCCTGGACTCCTTCGCCGGCGCCGGGGCCGAGCTGCTGCCCGCGCGGCCGCGCAAGGCGATCGCCCCGCTCAAGGAGTCCGGCGAGCGCTGGCTGGAGATCATGGAGGCCGCGCACGGCCTCGGCGTGGAGTCCACCTCCACCATGCTGATGGGCACCGGCGAGACCAACGCCGAGCGGATCGAGCACCTGCGGATGATCCGCGACGTGCAGGACCGCACCGGCGGTTTCCGGGCCTTCATCCCCTACACCTACCAGCCGCAGAACAACCACCTGAAGGGCTCGACGCAGGCCACCGTCTTCGAGTACCTGCGGATGATCGCGATCGCCCGCCTGTTCCTCGACAACATCGCCCACATCCAGGGCTCCTGGCTCACCACCGGCAAGGAGGCCGGCCAGCTGTCGCTGCACTACGGTGCGGACGACCTCGGCTCGGTCATGCTGGAGGAGAACGTCGTCTCGGCGGCCGGTGCCAAGCACCGCTCCAACCTCACCGAGCTGATCCACCTCATCCGGGCCGCCGACCGCGTCCCGGCGCAGCGCGCGACCACGTACGAGCACCTGCGGGTGCTGGACGACCCGGCCAACGACCCGGTGGACCCGCGGGTCGCCTCGCACATCGCCTCCACGGCGATCGAGGGCGGCACCGCGCACCCCGAGCTGAAGATCCTGGACAACTGAGGCCCGGGGCACCGCCGTGCTGACCCTGCACCGGGCGGCCCTGGTGCTGCCCGACCCGGCCGACCCCACCGCCCCGTCCCTCCCGGACGGGGCGGTGCTGGTGCGCGGCGACCGCGTCGAGGCCGTCGGACCGTACCGGGAACTGGCCGCCGCGCACCCGGGGGCGCGACTGCGGGACTGGGGCGCCGCGGTGCTCACGCCGGGGCTGCGCAACCCGTACGGGCACCGGCTGCTGGAACACGCCTACCACCCGGACCCGCGCGAGGAGATCGGCGTCGAGCCGGTCGCGGACGGGCTGACGGGCTCCGCCGACGAGGGGCGCTGCGGCGCGAGCGCCCGGCGCGGGCTGCAGCGGATGCTCGGGTTCGGCGTGACGGCGGTGGCCGGGCCGTTCGAGCGGGCCGCGGTGCGCACGGCCGTGGCGCGCTCCGGGCTGGTCGCGCTGCCGGGCGCCCCAGGCGCGACGGACCCGGGGGACGGCCCGCTGGACCCGCTGGCGGTGCTGCCGCTCGCGGCGGCCGTGCACGGCCGGGTGGCGGCGGGCGGCCGGGCCGACTTCGCGGTGTTCCCGGCCGTTGGGGAGGGCTTCGCCCAGCCATCGCCGGGCGGTTGCCTGGCCGCCGTGCTGGGCGGGCGGTTGGTGTACCGGCGGCGCTGAACGGGGCAGGGAACCGGGCGACGTACTCGCCGGTAGTCGGACTTCCTTGCGGCGCACGGCACTTCCTTCGTGTGCCGCCGAACTCCATTGTCCACCCTGCGGGGTGATTCCCCCTTCGCCGTGACCTGAGGGCCCGCCAGCGGATACGATCCCGGACAGCTCACTCCATACCCTCACCACCTACCGCCCGTGCCCGCGGGTGGCGGGGCCGTGTCCCAGGCCCCGAAGGCAAGCCAGGACAGGAACCATGCGATCCGCGACCGTCCCCCCGCCGCGATCCCCGCGGTTGGGCCGTGGTTGGTACCTCGCCGCCGTGCTCAGCGCCGTGCTGGCCGTCGGCATGTGCCTGCTCGGCTGGCGCCAGGCCGACCAGGCCGACCGGATCGGCGCCCACCCCGTGAGAGTCGAAGGCGTCGTCACCCAGCTCCCCACCGGCGGCGGCTCCTACAGCGCCGTCAGCTACCGGGCGTCCGGCCAGTCGCACACCGCGGCCGCGCTGCCGCTCGCCGACGGCGCCAAGGTCGGCGACCCGATCTGCCTGGAGCACGCCGCCGACGACCCGGGCGCGGTGCGGATCTGCGGCGACACCTACCCGCAGCCGGTCGGCGTCGGCCTGGCCCGGTTCAGCGTGCCGGTCGCGGTCGGGATGTTCGTGATCTGCGTGCTGCGCATCCGGCGGCACCGGCGGGCGCTCGCGGTCCGCGCCGGGCAGGGCCGGCTGGCCACCACCGTCGCACTGGCGGCCGGGGCGCTGGCCGACGGGATGCCCGCGATAACCCACGGCAAGCGCTCCCGGCGCCGGCGGCGCGCGGGTGGGCGGCGCGCGCAGCACTGACGGGGCCCGTGCGGCGGGTGCGGACGCCCCGCGGCGTGCCCCGTTGGTCGGGGTGTCGGCGCCAGGGTGAACAATGGGGGCGTGACCCGAGCCTCTCTGGACAAGCAGCCGCACGAAGTCGCCGCCATGTTCGACGACGTCGCGGCCAAGTACGACCGCACCAACGACGTGCTGTCCCTCGGCCAGGCCCGCGCCTGGCGCCGGGCGGTGGCCGAGGCGGTGGCCGCCGGACCGGGGGACCTCGTGCTCGACCTCGGAGCCGGCACCGGCACCTCCTCGCTGCCCTTCGCCGAGGCCGGCGCGCAGGTCGTCCCGTGCGACTTCTCCGTCGGCATGCTCGTCGAGGGCAAGCGCCGCCACCCCGAGCTGCCGCTCACCGCGGGCGACGCCACCCGGCTGCCGTTCGCGGACGGCACCTTCGACTCGGTGACGATCTCCTTCGCGCTGCGCAACGTCCAGGACACCGACGCGGCGCTGCGCGAGATGCAGCGCGTCACCAAGCCCGGCGGCAAGCTGGTGATCTGCGAGTTCTCCACCCCGACCTGGACGCCGTTCCGGACGGTCTACACCGAGTACCTGATGCGCGCCCTGCCGCCGGTCGCCACCGCGGTCAGCAGCAACCCGGACGCGTACGTGTACCTCGCCGAGTCCATCCGCTCCTGGCCCGACCAGCCTGAGCTGGCGGCCCGGCTGCAGGAGAGCGGCTGGTCCAAGGTCGCCTGGCGCAACCTCACCGGCGGCATCGTCGCCCTGCACCGGGCGTACAAGCTCGGGTAGCCGTCGCACCGGCGAGGTGGGGGCGTGGTCGTTTCCGGCGGCGGGGACGGAACTAGACTGCCGGAGACAGAAGCCGCCGTCCCCACAGCCGCAGCTCCAGGAGAGTGTCCACCGTGTCCGAGACCGCAGCCGACCTGACGAAGCCGGACAGCCCGGTCGAGAGCACGGCCGACGTCATCGTGGTCGGCGCGGGCCCGGCCGGGTCCACCACCGCGTACTACCTCGCCCAGGCCGGGCTGGACGTGCTGCTGCTGGAGAAGACCGCGTTCCCGCGCGAGAAGGTCTGCGGCGACGGCCTCACCCCCCGCGCCACCAAGCAGCTGGTGGACATGGGCATCGACGTCTCCACCGAGAACGGCTGGCTGCACAACAAGGGCCTGCGCATCATCGGCGGCGGCGTCCGGCTGGAGCTGGAC
The DNA here is from genome assembly GCF_044760075.1 of Kitasatospora sp. NPDC098663. Taxonomy (NCBI): domain Bacteria; kingdom Bacillati; phylum Actinomycetota; class Actinomycetes; order Kitasatosporales; family Streptomycetaceae; genus Kitasatospora; species Kitasatospora sp. NPDC098663. The sequence continues at coordinate 21,861 of NZ_JBIWAP010000016.1, forward strand.
TGGCCCGAGCTGTCCGCCTTCCCCGACTACGGCCTGGTCCGCAAGCGCGCCGACTTCGACGAGCTGCTGGTCCGTCAGGCCGAGAAGGCCGGCGCCCGGCTCTACGAGCGCTGCAACGTCAGCGGGCCCGTCCTGGACGAGCGCACCGGCCGGATCGTCGGCGTCACCGCCAAGCTCGGCGACGAGAAGCGGCCGGTCACCTTCCGCGCCCCGCTGGTGGTCGCCGCCGACGGCAACTCCACCCGGCTCTCGCTCGCCATGGGCCTGCACCGCCGCGAGGACCGCCCGATGGGCGTCGCCTACCGGACGTACTTCACCTCGCCGCGCCACGACGACGACTACCTGGAGTCCTGGCTGGAGCTGTGGGACACCCGTGGCGGCCAGCGCAAGCAGCTGCCCGGGTACGGCTGGGTCTTCGGCATGGGCGACGGCACCTCCAACGTCGGCCTCGGCATCCTCAACTCCTCGCCCGCGTTCGGCGAACTCGACTGGCGCGAGGTGCTCAAGGCCTGGTGCGCCGGCATGCCGGAGGAGTGGGGCTACACCCCCGAGAACATGACCGACCCGATCCGCGGCGCCGCGCTGCCGATGGCCTTCAACCGGCAGCCGCACTACACCCGCGGCCTGCTGCTCGTCGGCGACGCGGGCGGCATGGTCAACCCGTTCAACGGCGAGGGCATCGCCTACGCGATGGAATCCGGCCAGATCGCCGCCGGCGTCATCGTCCAGGCCCACGCCCGGGTCACCGAGACCGGGCGCGAGCGCGCTCTGCAGGGCTACCCGCGCGTCCTCAAGGACGTCTACGGCGGCTACTACACGATGGGCCGCGCCTTCGTGAAGCTCATCGGCAACCCCAAGGTGATGCAGCTCGCCACCCAGCGCGGTCTCACCCACCCGATGCTGATGCGCTTCACCCTCAAGATGCTCGCCAACCTCACCGACCCGCAGGGCGGCGACGCGATGGACCGCATCATCAACGGCCTCGCGAAGGTCGCGCCCAACGCGTAGCGGGCCCGGGGGGTGAGGGGCGGGCTCCCGGTCAGCGGGTGCTGATCTTCACGTGGCGGATGTTCACGGGGAGGGTGGGGAAGCCGTCGCCGGGGTTGTTCTGGTCGTCCTCGCCGCCCGCGGCGATCTTCTGCAGGACGTCCAGGCCCGTCGTGATCCGGCCGAACGGGGTGTAGGCGGGGGAGAGCTTGGTGTCCTTCCAGACGAAGAAGAACTGGCTGCCGTTGGTGTTCGGACCGGCGTTGGCCATCGCCACGGTGCCGGCCGGGTAGGTGGCGCCGGTCAGGTTCTCGTCCGGGAAGGAGTAGCCGGGCCCGCCGCTGCCCGTTCCGGTCGGGTCGCCGCACTGCAGGACGTAGAGCCGCTGGGTGGTGAGGCGGTGGCAGTGGCTGCGGTCGAAGTAATCGTGCTCGGCGAGGAAGCGGAACGAGAAGGTGGTGCAGGGCGCCTTGTCGGTCAGCGCCTGGAAGGTGATCGCGCCCTGGCTGGTGCGCAGGGTGGCGCGGTAGGGCTGGGCGGCCTTCTTGGCATCGAAGACCGGGATGCCCTTGAAGTTGTCGGCCGGCACCGCGGGCGTGTAGGCGCAGGCGGGCGCGGGCGGCGGGGTGTCCGCGACGGCGGTGCCGGTGCTCGCCGTGAGCGGGAGGACGGTGGCGACGGCGAGCAGGGCCCAGGGTGCGCGCTTCACGGGACGGGCCTTCCGGAGGGTGGTGGACGGCGGGGTTGGCATGGCGACATCATCCACGCCGGGGCGGGGATCCGGTAGGGGTCGGTAGGGATCGGTGGGGTTCGGGGCCCGCCGGGCGGACGGAGGGTCAGGAGTCCTCCGAGGGGCGGGGGTCGGCCTCGGGGGCGGAGGCGAACAGCCCGGCGCGGGCGGCCAGCGCGGCGGCGTCGGCGGCCCGCTCGGCGGTGTGGGCGTCCAGCGGCTCGCCGGTGACGAACAGCCGGTAGTAGAGCGGGGCGGTGGCGGCCCGGACCACCTCGGCGCCGTCCGTTCCGGTGGGCAACTCCCCTCGGGCGACGGCTCGTTCGGCGACCTCGGCGGCCTGGCGGTGGCGGGAGGCGAAGAAGGTGCGCAGGGCGGTCGCGCCGGTGTCGGAGCGCTGGGCGGCGGAGATCAGCGCGGTGGGGGTGGCCCCCAGGTCGGGATCGGTGAAGACGGTGAACACCTCCCGGGTGATCAGCCGCAGGTCCGCGCGGAGGTCGCCGGTGTCGGGCAGCGGCCAGGGCTGGTCGGCCGAGGCGGTCAGGGCGTCCGCGACCAGGCCGTCCACTCCGCCCCACCGCCGGTAGAGCGTCGCCTTGTGGACGCCGGAGCGACTCGCGACGGCCTCGACGGTGAGGCCGTCGTACCCCTTCTCGGTGACCTCGGCGAGCGTGGCGGCGACCACCTCCTCCCGGACCCGGGTGCTGCGGCCGCCGGGGCGCGGGGTCGGGGTGCGGGGCGCGCGGTGGTCCGTCCCGGGGGTGCTCTCGTTCACGGTCGACTCCAGTCGCGTCAGGGCTTGCCGTGGCGTGGCGGTCTCGCCGCGCTCATCGTAAGGCGACTCCTGTCGCGTTACGGGTGGAGTCCCGCCGACCGTCGAGCCCGGGGCCGCCGGCTCCGGGGGCCGTTTCGCACGCTTGTGAACGAAGGGTCAAGCGAGCGTTCGGACCCCCGCCACCCCTCAGGGTGAGCCGCTATAACACGTCAACATGACGCCTCGAAATTTGCTCCGGTCGACGCATAGTTGATATAGGAGCGCGGCTCTGACCAGCCGCTTCACAAGTAAATGCGACCGGTTGTGACCATTTGACTTCTTTGCGTCGACAACTCCGGGCGTGTTCACGTTCGGCACGATTCCCATCGTGGCGTAGATCACAAAGATGACGTTGAACTGCGTGTCGCAGATCACAAGCCGACGGGCATAGGATGCGCTCGTTCCAGGCTTTGTGAACTGCCTCACATGGGGCGGATTCCGGGAACCGGAACGCGGGTTCACCTCAGCGTGACCTGCCGGTTCCGATCTGCAGTCAAGGACGACTGGACGGAGGGAGCGGGGGCTATGAATGCCTACGCGCCGATCCTCGTACTCGGTGCCATCGCGGCGGCGTTCGCGGTCGGCTCCGTCGTGATGGCCTCACTCACCGGCCCCAAGCGGTACAACCGGGCCAAGTTGGAGGCGTACGAGTGCGGCATCGAGCCGACCCCGCAGCCCGTGGGCGGCGGTCGGTTCCCGATCAAGTACTACCTGACGGCGATGCTCTTCATCGTCTTCGACATCGAGATCGTCTTTCTCTACCCCTGGGCGGTGACGTTCGACGCCCTGGGGATCTTCGGGTTGGTCGAGATGCTCCTGTTCATCGCCACGGTCTTCGTCGCCTACGCCTACGTGTGGCGCCGCGGCGGCCTGGAGTGGGACTGAGCGCGGGGTGGCCGCCGCCTTTGTGAACGAGCGGACAAGCCCGAACGGGCCGAGGTACCACAGGACTTGAGGGCTTCTTGAGGGCATTGAGAGGGATCTGATGGGAATCGAGGAGAAGCTGCCGAGCGGCTTTCTGCTCACGACCGTGGAGACGGCCGCCGGTTGGGTGCGCAAGGCGTCACTCTTCCCGGCCACCTTCGGTCTGGCCTGCTGCGCGATCGAGATGATGACCACCGGCGCCGGACGCTACGACCTGGCCCGGTTCGGCATGGAGGTGTTCCGGGGCTCCCCCCGGCAGGCCGATCTGATGATCGTGGCGGGTCGGGTGAGCCAGAAGATGGCCCCGGTGCTGCGCCAGGTGTACGACCAGATGGCCAACCCGAAGTGGGTCATCTCGATGGGCGTCTGCGCCTCCTCGGGCGGGATGTTCAACAACTACGCGATCGTGCAGGGCGTCGACCACATCGTCCCGGTGGACATCTACCTGCCCGGTTGCCCGCCCCGCCCGGAGATGCTGATGGACGCCATCCTGAAGCTGCACGACAAGATCCAGCACGAGCCGTTGGGCGCGAACCGGATCCGGGCCGAGGAACTGGGCGAGGCGCTCGCCCTCAAGGCCACCCCGGTCAGCGAGATGCGGGGGCTGCTGCGATGAACGAGCAGGTACCCGAGACCCGTCGCGAGCACCCCGTCCGCGAGATCCCGGTCGAGGTGGTCGGCCGCCGGCAGGGCATGTTCGGCGCCCAGGGCAGCGGTGACACCTCCGGCTTCGGCGGCCTGGCCGCGCCGATCGTGCTGCCCGCTCCGAGCGAACGGCCGTACGGCGGCTGGTTCGACGAGGTCGCCGACGAGCTGGAGGGCGCCCTGGAGGAGCAGGGCCTGGACCCGGCCGAGGTGATCGAGAAGACCGTCGTCGACCGCGGCGAGCTCACCTTCCACATCGACCGCGCCCACCTGCTCCGGACCGCCCGCACCCTGCGCGACGACCCGGCGCTGCGCTTCGAACTGTGCCTGGGCGTGAGCGGCGTGCACTACCCCGACGACAAGGGCCGCGAGCTGCACGCGGTCTACCACCTGCGGTCGATCACCCACGGACGGCTGATCCGGGTGGAGGTCACCGCGCCGGACGCCGACCCGCGCATCCCCTCCGTGGTGAGCGTCTACCCGACCAACGACTGGCACGAGCGCGAGGCCTACGACTTCTTCGGCCTGGTCTTCGACGGCCACCCGGCGCTCACCCGGATCATGATGCCGGACGACTGGCTGGGCCACCCGCAGCGCAAGGACTACCCGCTCGGCGGCATCCCCGTCGAGTACAAGGGCGCCCAGATCCCGGCTCCCGACCAGCGGAGGTCGTACAGCTGATGAGTACTCGGCACCACGAAGATGCTCGGCACGACGAAGAGACCCGACCCCACGAGGAGACCGAGCAGGCAGAGGCCCGGGAGACCACCGAGGGCCGGGTCTTCACGGTCACCGGCGGCGACTGGGGCGAGGTGGTCGAGGCGGTCGGCCGGGCCGACGACGAGCGCATCATCGTCAACATGGGCCCCCAGCACCCGTCCACCCACGGCGTGCTGCGGCTGATCCTGGAGATCGACGGCGAGACGGTGAAGGAGGCCCGCTGCGGCATCGGCTACCTCCACACCGGCATCGAGAAGAACATGGAGTTCCGCAACTGGGTCCAGGGCACCACCTTCGTGACCCGGATGGACTACCTGACCCCGCTGTTCAACGAGACCGCGTACTGCCTGGCCGTCGAGAAGCTGCTCGGCATCACCGACGACGTCCCGGACCGGGCCAGCGTGATCCGGGTGCTGATGATGGAGCTCAACCGGATCGCCTCGCACCTGGTCTGCCTGGCCACCGGTGGCATGGAGATCGGCTCCACCACCCTGATGATCTACGGCTTCCGCGACCGCGAGCTGATCCTGGACGTCTTCGAGCTGGTCACCGGCCTGCGCATGAACCACGCGTACGTGCGCCCCGGCGGCCTCGCCCAGGACCTCCCGCCCGGCGCCGTCGACCAGATCCGCGAGTGCGTGAAGACCCTGCGCTCCCGGATGCACGAGTACGACAAACTCGCCACCGGGAACCCGGTGTTCAAGGCCCGCCTGGTCGACGTCGGCTTCCTCGACCTGCCCGGCTGCCTGGCCCTCGGCGCCACCGGCCCGATCCTGCGCGCCACCGGCCTGCCGCACGACCTGCGCAGGACCGACCCGTACTGCGGCTACCAGGACTACGACTTCGAGGTCGCGACCGCGGACAGCGCCGACTCCTACGGCCGCTTCCTGATCCGCCTGGAGGAGATGCGGCAGTCGCTGGGGATCGTCGAGCAGTGCCTGGACCGGCTGCGGCCGGGCCCGGTGATGGTGGCCGACAAGAAGATCGCCTGGCCCGCCCAACTCGCCGTCGGGCCGGACGGGATGGGCAACTCGCTCGACCACATCCGCAAGATCATGGGCACCTCGATGGAGGCCCTGATCCACCACTTCAAGCTGGTCACCGAGGGCTTCCGGGTCCCGGTCGGCCAGGCGTACGCGGCGGTCGAGTCGCCCAAGGGCGAGCTGGGCGTGCACGTGGTCAGCGACGGCGGGACGCGCCCGTACCGGGTCCATTTCCGGGATCCGTCGTTCACCAATCTGCAGACGATGGCAGCGATGTGCGAGGGCGGCCAGGTCGCCGACGTGATCGTCGCGGTGGCCGGGATCGACCCGGTGATGGGAGGCGTGGACCGGTGACAGACGTCCAGTTGGGGATGCCGGCGCTGCCGGCCACACCGTACCCCGAGGAGGTGCACGCCCGGCTGGCCGCCGACGCCGCGGAGCTGATCGGCCGCTACCCGCAGGCCCGGTCGGCGCTGCTGCCGCTGCTGCACCTGGTGCAGGCCGAGGAGGGTTTCGTCAGCCCGACCGGCATCCGGTTCTGCGCCGAGCAGCTGGACCTCACCACCGCCGAGGTCACCGCCGTCGCCACCTTCTACACCATGTACCGGCGGCGCCCGGCCGGGAAGTACCACGTCGGGGTCTGCACCAACACCCTGTGCGCGGTGCTCGGCGGCGACCAGATCTTCGACGAGCTCCAGCAGCACCTCGGCGTGCGCAACAACGAGACCACCGGGGACGGCGAGATCTCGATCGAGCACATCGAGTGCAACGCGGCCTGCGACTACGCCCCGGTGGTGATGGTCAACTGGGAGTTCTTCGACGACCAGACCCCGGAGAGCGCCAAGCGCCTGGTCGACGACCTGCGCGCGGGCCGGGAGGTCCGGCCGACCCGCGGCGCCCGGCTGTGCACCTTCAAGGAGTCCGCCCGGATCCTGGCGGGCTTCCCCGACGAGCGCCCGGGTGCCAACGACGAGTCCGGCGCGGGCGGCGCGCCCTCGCTGGCCGGCCTGCGCCTGGCCAAGGGCGAGGCGCTGCCCGGAACCGGCGGCACCAAGGTCGTCGCGCCCCGCCACGAGGGCACCGGTCACGAGGGCACCGGCCACGAAGGGACGGAAGCGTGATGACCGCCGCCGAGCCGGCCGAGAAGCTGCTCACCCCCGTCCTGTCCGCCTCCTGGGACGACGAACGGCCCTGGACGCTGGCCACCTACCGCCGCCACCACGGCTACGACGGCCTCAAGGCGGCCCTCGCGATGCCGCCGGACGACGTGATCGCCCTGGTGAAGGACGCCGGGCTGCGCGGTCGCGGCGGCGCCGGCTTCCCCACCGGGATGAAGTGGCAGTTCATCCCGCAGAACGACGGCAAGCCGCACTACCTGGTGGTCAACGCGGACGAGTCCGAGCCGGGCACCTGCAAGGACATCCCGCTGCTGTTCGCCAACCCGCACGCGCTGATCGAGGGCATGATCATCGCCTCCTACGCGATCCGCTGCGACCACGCGTTCATCTACCTGCGCGGCGAGGTCGTCCCGGTGCTGCGCCGCCTGCACGCGGCCGTCGCCGAGGCGTACCAGGCCGGGCTGCTCGGCCGGAACATCCTCGGCTCGGGCGTCGACCTCGACATCACCGTGCACGCCGGCGCCGGCGCCTACATCTGCGGCGAGGAGACGGCGCTGCTGGACTCGCTGGAGGGCCGCCGCGGCCAGCCCCGGCTGCGGCCGCCGTTCCCGGCGATCGCCGGCCTGTACGCCTGCCCGACGGTGGTCAACAACGTCGAGTCGATCGCCTCGGTGCCGCCGATCCTGGCCCGCGGCAAGGAGTGGTTCAAGGGCCTGGGCACCGAGAAGTCCCCCGGCTTCACGCTGTACTCGCTCTCCGGCCACGTCACCAACCCCGGCCAGTACGAGGCACCGCTGGGCATCACGCTGCGCCAGCTGCTGGACATGAGCGGCGGCGTCCGCCCCGGGCACCGGCTCAAGTTCTGGACCCCGGGCGGCTCGTCCACCCCGATGTTCACCGACGAGCACCTGGACGTCCCGCTGGACTACGAGGGTGTCGGCGCGGCCGGCTCGATGCTCGGCACCAAGGCGCTGCAGGTCTTCGACGAGACCACCTGCGTGGTGCGGGCGGTCACCCGCTGGACCGAGTTCTACGCCCACGAGTCCTGCGGCAAGTGCACCCCCTGCCGCGAGGGCACCTACTGGCTGGTCCAGCTGCTCAAGCGGATCGAGGCGGGCGCGGGCGTCGAGGGGGACCTGGAGAAGCTCCTCGACATCGCCGACAACATCAACGGCAAGTCCTTCTGCGCACTGGGCGACGGCGCCGCGAGCCCGATCGTCTCCTCCCTCCAGCACTTCCGGGCCGAGTACGAGCAGCACCTGGCCGAGCGCCGCTGCCCGTTCGACCCGGCCGCCTCCACCGTCTGGGCCGACGGCCCCCGCCCCGGCCACCAGTCCGCCACCGAAAGGGAGGTGCACGCGTGACGATCACAGAGCCATCCACCTCCACGGGCGACAAGGCCGCGGTCGAGCTGGTCACGCTCACCATCGACGGCGTCGAAGTGCAGGTCCCCAAGGGGACGTTGGTGATCCGGGCCGCCGAACGGATCGGCACCCAGATCCCGCGCTTCTGCGACCACCCGCTGCTCGACCCGGCCGGCGCCTGCCGGCAGTGCATCGTCGAGATCGAGGGCCAGCGCAAGCCCGTCGCCTCCTGCACCATCCCGGTCGCCGAGGGCATGGTGGTGCGCACCCAGGTGAGTTCACCGGTGGCCGAGAAGGCGCAGCGCGGCGTGATGGAGCTGCTGCTGATCAACCACCCGCTGGACTGCCCGGTCTGCGACAAGGGCGGCGAGTGCCCGCTGCAGAACCAGGCGATGTCCACCGGTGACGCCGACACCCGCTTCGAGGGGATGAAGCGCACCTACGAGAAGCCGATCCCGCTCAGCACCCAGGTGCTGCTGGACCGGGAGCGCTGCGTGCTGTGCGCGCGCTGCACCCGCTTCTCGCAGCAGATCGCCGGGGACCCGTTCATCGACCTGCTGGAACGCGGCGCGCTCCAGCAGGTCGGCACCGGGGACGACGAGCCGCTCGACTCGTACTTCTCCGGGAACACCATCCAGATCTGCCCGGTGGGCGCCCTGACGTCGGCGGCCTACCGCTTCCGCTCGCGCCCGTTCGACCTGGTCTCCTCGCCGAGCGTGTGCGAGCACTGCTCCGCGGGCTGCGCCCAGCGCACCGACCACCGGCGCGGCAAGGTGCTGCGCCGGCTGGCGGGCGAGGACCCGGCGGTCAACGAGGAGTGGAACTGCGACAAGGGCCGGTTCGCGTTCCGCTACGCCCAGCAGCGGGACCGGATCGCCACCCCGCTGGTGCGGGTGGACGGCGAGCTGGTGCCCGCCTCCTGGCCGGAGGCGCTGGCTCGGGCCGCCGAGGGACTGCGCGGAGCCCGCGCCGGGGTGCTGACCGGCGGCCGGGTCACCGTCGAGGACGCCTACGCGTACGGGAAGTTCGCGCGGGTGGTGCTCGGCACCAACGACGTGGACTTCCGGGCCCGCCCGCACAGCGGCGAGGAGGCGGACTTCCTGGCCGCCGCCGTCGCCGGGCGCGGGGTGGACGTGGACGGCGAGGGCCTGACCTACGAGCGGCTGGAGCAGGCGCCGGCGGTGCTGCTGGCGGGCTTCGAGCCGGAGGAGGAGTCGCCGATCGTCTTCCTGCGGCTGCGCAAGGCGAACCGCGACCGGGGCCTGAAGGTGTACTCGGTGGCGGCGTTCGCCTCCCGGGGCCTGGCCAAGCTGCGCGGCGCGCTGCTGCCGGCCGCCCCGGGCACGGAGGCGGAGTGGTTCGCCGCGCTGGCCGCCGACGAGCCGCTGAACGACGAGGCCGGGCGGGCCGCCGAGCTGCTGCGCGGCCCGGGCGCGGTGATCCTGGTGGGCGAGCGGCTGGCCGCCGCCCCGGGCGCGCTGACGGCGGTGCTGCGCCTGGCGCACGCGACCGGCGCCCGGCTGGCGTGGGTGCCGCGCCGGGCGGGTGAGCGCGGTGCGGTCGAGGCGGGCCTGCTGCCGGGGCTGCTGCCCGGCGGCCGTCCGGTGGCGGCTCCGGCCGCCCGGTCGGAGGCCGCCGGGGTGTGGGGGGTGGCGGAGCTGCCGTCCCGGCCGGGCCGGGACACCGAGCAGATCCTGACGGCCGCGGCGCACGGCGAGCTGGACGCGCTGCTGGTCGGCGGCGTCGACCCGGACGACCTGCCGGATCCGGCGCTGGCCGACGCGGCGCTGGCGGCGGTGCCCTTCGTGGTGTCGCTGGAGCTGCGGCCCTCCGCGGTGACGGCGCGCGCGGACGTGGTGCTGCCGGTGGCGGCGGTGGCGGAGAAGGCCGGCGCCTTCCTGGACTGGGAGGGCCGGCTGCGGATGTTCGAGGCGGCGCTCAAGCCCGACCAGCAGATGGGCCGCCATCTGTACCCGGACCTGCGGGTGCTGACCATGCTGGCGGAGGCGCTGGGCCACCGGCTGGGTCTGCCGGACGTCCGGGCGGCCCGGCTGGAGCTGGACCACTTCACCCCGTGGGCGGGTGACCGGTCCGCGGACCCGGCCGCGCACCCCGGCGTGCTGCCCCGCCCGGCCACCGGCCAGGCGGTGCTGGCGGGTTGGCGCCAGCTGCTGGACAACGGCACCTTGCAGCAGGGCGATCCGCACCTGGCGGGCACCCGGCACCGGGCGGTGGCCCGGGTCTCGCCGGCCACCGCGAAGGAGATCGGCGCCGAGGAGGGCGGGGCGCTGCGGCTGACCGGCCCGGCCGGCTCGCTGACCCTGCCGCTGGAGGTCACCGAATCGATCCCGGACCGCACGGTCTGGATCCCGCTCAACTCCACGCCGGGCGGCGCCCACCGCGCGCTCGGAACCACCGTCGGCCATCTGGTCACGATCGCCGTGGCCGCCCCCGAGCCGGCCGCGAGGGCCGAGGCCGCGGCGGGCGACGCGGGCAGTGAAGGGGAGGAGCGATGACTCCGCAGCCGTACGAGACGCTCCACTTCTTCGGGCAGGACCCGTGGTGGATGGTGCTGCTGAAGGCGGTGTTCTGCTTCGGCTTCCTGGTCCTGACGGTGCTGATCGCGATCGTCTGGGAGCGCAAGGTGGTGGCCTGGATGCAGCTGCGCATCGGGCCGAACCGGCACGGGCCGTGGGGGATGCTGCAGTCCCTGGCGGACGGCGTGAAGCTGGCGCTCAAGGAAGACCTGGTGGTCAAGGGCGCGGACAAGGTGGTCTACATCCTGGCCCCGATCGTCTGCGCCGTCCCGGCGTTCATGGCCTTCGCAGTGATCCCGTTCGGGCCGGCCGGCAACGAGGTGTCGATCTTCGGCACCCGGACGGCGATGCAGCTGACCGACTTCCCGGTGGCGCTGCTGTACATCCTGGCGACGGCCTCGATCGGCATCTACGGCATCGTGCTGGCCGGCTGGTCGTCCGGTTCGACGTACCCGCTGCTGGGCGGGCTGCGCTCGGCCGCGCAGATGGTCAGCTACGAGATCGCGATGGGCCTGTCCTTCGCGGCGGTGTTCATCTACTCGGGGTCGATGTCGACCTCGGAGATCGTGGCGCACCAGCAGCCGACCTGGTTCGCGGCGCTGCTGCCGGTGTCGTTCATCGTGTACATCATCGCGATGGTGGGTGAGACCAACCGGGCGCCGTTCGACCTCCCGGAGGCCGAGGGCGAGCTGGTCGGCGGCTTCAACACCGAGTACTCCTCGCTGAAGTTCGCGATGTTCATGCTGGCCGAGTACGTCAACATGGTGACCGTCTCGGCGGTCGCCTCCACCCTGTTCCTGGGCGGCTGGCGGGCCCCGTGGCCGGTGTCGACCTTCTGGGAGGGCGCCAACCACGGCTGGTGGCCGATGCTGTGGATCACGCTGAAGATCCAGCTGCTGCTGTTCTTCTTCATCTGGCTGCGCGGCACGCTGCCCCGGTTCCGCTACGACCAGTTCATGAAGCTGGGCTGGAAGGTGCTGATCCCGGTCTCGCTGGTGTGGCTGGTGCTGATCGCGAGCGTGCGGGCGCTGCGCAACGAGGGCTACGGCTTCGGCGAGGTGGTGCTGTACGTCGGCGCGCCGGTCGGGGCGATCCTGCTGCTCGCCCTGCTGTGGGACTTCCTGAAGAAGGAACCCGAGCCCGAACCAGCCCTGCCGAAACGGGAGTTCGACCCGATGGCGGGCGGCTACCCGGTGCCCCCGCTGCCCGGACAGGAGCTCCCGCCGGTGCCGCGCCGGCGCAGCCGGGCCCCGAAGCAACTCCAGGACGCCCTCAACGGGGCCGACCATACCGAAGGGAGCTGAACCGAGATGTCGTCCGACCAGACGGAGCGGGCCGAGCGGCCCGACAAGCCGTCGATCCTCGGCCCGGCCGCCGGCTTCGGCGTGACCTTCAAGGCCATGTTCAAGAAGCGGCTCACCGAGCAGTACCCGGAGCAGAAGAAGCCCACCGCTCCGCGCTTCCACGGCCGCCACCAGCTGAACCGGCACCCGGACGGCCTGGAGAAGTGCATCGGCTGCGAGCTGTGCGCGTGGGCCTGTCCGGCCGACGCCATCTACGTGGAGGGCGCGGACAACCGGGAGGAGGAGCGCTACTCGCCGGGCGAGCGCTACGGCGCGGTCTACCAGATCAACTACGCCCGCTGCATCCTGTGCGGGCTGTGCATCGAGGCCTGCCCGACCCGCGCGCTCACCATGACCAACGAGTACGAGCTGGCCGACTCCTCGCGCCGGGACCTGATCTTCACCAAGGACCAGCTGCTGGTCGGCCTGTCCGAGGGCATGGTGGACTCCCCGCACTCGATCTTCCCGGGCGCCGACGAGGGCGCGTACTACCGGGGCGAGATCACCGCGGCGGCGCCCGGGACGGTCCAGCAGGAGCGCACCGACCGGGAGCGGGAGGTCCAGCAGTGACCTCCCTCAACCTGGCCGCGACCGGGACGACCTCCGTCGGGGAGGCCGTCCAGTTCTGGGTGCTCGCGGTGCTCGCGGTCGGCGGCGCGCTCGGCATGGTGCTGATGCGCAAGGCCGTGCACAGCGCGCTGTGCCTGGCGGCCACGATGATGGCGCTGGCGGTCTGTTACATGGCGCAGGGCGCGGTGTTCCTGGGCGTGGTGCAGATCGTCGTCTACACCGGCGCGATCATGATGCTGTTCCTGTTCGTGGTGATGCTGGTCGGCGTCACCAGCGAGGACTCCCTGAAGGAGCAGCTGAAGGGCCAGCGGTTCGCCGCGGTGCTGTGCGGGCTGGGCTTCGGCGTGCTGCTGATCGCCGGGATCGCCAACGCGCGGCTGGACCACTTCACCGGCCTGTCCGAGGCGAACGCCGAGGGCAACGTGCCGGGCCTGGCCCGGCTGATCTTCACCCGGTACGTGTGGGCGTTCGAGGTCACCGGCGCGCTGCTGATCACCGCGGCGATCGGCGCGATGGTGCTGACCCACCGCGAGCACGTGAAGGCGCCGAAGACGCAGCGCGAGCTGGCCGCCCAGCGGGTCGTGGACAACCTCCAGCTGCCGCCGCTGCCGGCGCCGGGCGTGTACGCGCGGCACAACGCGGTGGACGTTCCGGCGCTGTTGCCGGACGGCACGATCGCCGAGGACTCGGTGATGGCGACGCTGCGCGAGCGCGGCCAGGTCCGGGACGTCAGCCAGGAGATGCTGCGGCGGATGGCCGAGCTGGAGAACACCACGGCGGACTGGCTGGGCCGGCCGTCGTCCGAGCGGCCGGCGGTCTCCGGACCGCGCAAGTCGCTGGAGCCGGTGCCGGCTTCGGTGCCGGCTTCGGTGAACGGCAAGGACGGCAACGGCGGTCCGAACGGCCTGAACGGCAAGGGCGGCCCGAACGGCCGCGCCGACGAGGAGGGAGCGGAGTGAACCCGGTCAACTACCTGTACCTCGCGGCCCTGTTGTTCACCATCGGCGCGGCCGGAGTGCTGATCCGGCGCAACGCGATCGTGCTGTTCATGTGCGTGGAGCTGATGCTGAACGCCTCGAACCTCGCCCTGGTGACCTTCTCCCGGCTGCACGGCACCCTGGACGGCCAGATCATCGCGTTCTTCACGATGGTGGTCGCGGCGGCCGAGGTCGTGGTCGGCCTCGCCATCATCGTCTCCATCTTCCGGACCAGGCACTCCGCTTCGGTCGACGACAGCAATCTGATGAAGCTGTAGGCGGAGGGCCTCGGTGAACTCTCTCATTCCGCTGCTGGTGGCGGCCCCGCTGGCCGGCGCCGCCCTGCTCCTGCTCGGCGGCCGCGCGCTGGACCGCTTCGGCCACTGGCTGGCCACCGCCCTCGCGGCGCTCTCGTTCGGCTTCGGCCTGGCGCTGTTCCGGGACATGCTGGGCCGCGAGGCCGAGCACCGGGCCGTCACCGAGCACCTGTTCAGCTGGATCCCGGTGAACGGGTTCCAGGCCGACATGTCGTTCCGGCTCGACCAGTTGTCGATGACCTTCGTCCTGCTGATCACCGGCGTCGGCACGCTGATCCACCTGTACTCGGTGGGCTACATGGCGCACGACGAGCGCCGGCGCCGCTTCTTCGCGTACCTGAACCTGTTCCTGGCCGCCATGCTGCTGCTGGTGGTCGCCGACAACTACCTTCTGCTGTACTTCGGTTGGGAGGGCGTGGGCCTCGCCTCGTACCTGCTGATCGGCTTCTGGCAGCACAAGCCGAGCGCGGCGACGGCGGCGAAGAAGGCGTTCATCGTCAACCGGGTCGGCGACCTGGGCCTGTCGATCGCGATCATGCTGATGTTCACCGAGTTCGGCTCCTTCGCCTTCCAACCGGTCTTCGGCGGGGCGGCGCAGGCGAGCGAGGGCAAGCTGACGGCGATCGGCCTGATGCTGCTGCTGGCGGCCTGCGGCAAGTCGGCGCAGGTGCCGCTGCAGTCCTGGCTGGGCGACGCGATGGAGGGCCCGACCCCGGTGTCGGCGCTGATCCACGCGGCCACCATGGTGACCGCCGGCGTCTACCTGATCACCCGCTCGTCGGCGATCTTCGACCTGGCGCCGGACGCGCAGACCGCCGTGGTGGTGGTCGGCGCGGTCACGCTGCTGTTCGGTGCGATCGTCGGTTGCGCGAAGGACGACATCAAGAAGGCGCTGGCCGGGTCGACGATGTCGCAGATCGGCTACATGGTGCTGGCGGCCGGGCTCGGCCCGATCGGCTACGCCTTCGCGATCATGCACCTGGTGACGCACGGCTTCTTCAAGGCCGGGCTGTTCCTCGGTGCCGGGTCGGTCATGCACGGCATGAACGACGAGGTGGACATGCGTCACTACGGCGGCCTGCGCAAGTTCATGCCGGTCACCTTCGTCACCTTCGGCCTCGGCTACCTGGCGATCATCGGCTTCCCCGGCCTGTCCGGCTTCTTCTCCAAGGACAAGATCATCGAGGCGGCCTTCGCCAAGGGCGGCACCGAGGGCTGGATCCTCGGCCTGTGCGCGCTGACCGGCGCCGCCGTCACCGCGTTCTACATGACCCGGGTGATGCTGCTGACCTTCTTCGGCGAGAAGCGCTGGCAGCCGGACGCGGAGGGCAACGCCCCGCACCCGCACGAATCCCCGAAGACCATGACCATCCCGATGGTCCTGCTGGCCTTCGGCTCGGTCTTCGCGGGCGGGCTGTTCGCCTTCAACGACTCGTTCCTGACCTGGCTGGAGCCGGTCACCGGACACTCCGAGGGCGACTCGCCGCTCGCCCCGCTGGTGGTCACCGTGCTCACCACGGCCTGCATGCTGGCCGGCGTCCTCGTCTCGTACCTGATGTACGGGCGCTCCGCCGTCCCCGTGGTGCCGCCGGTCGGCTCCCCGCTCACCCGGGCCGCCCGCCGCGACCTGCTCCAGGACGACTTCAACCACGCCGTCCTGGTCCGCCCGGGCTCGGCGCTCACCGCGACGCTGGTCTACTTCGACAGCCGCGGCCTGGACGGCTTCGTCAACGGCCTGGCCGCCACCATCGGAGGCGTGTCCAGTCGGCTGCGGCGGGTCCAGAACGGCTTCGTCCGCTCGTACGCGCTCTCCATGTTCGGCGGCACGCTGGTGCTGGTCGCCACGACTCTCCTGATGAGGTCCGTCTGATGACTCGCGCAGATTCCACGCGGGGGGTGCGGCCATGAGCGCGTTGCTGACCGCCACCTGTGCCGTCCCGGCGGCCGGCGCGGTGCTGACCGCCGCCCTGCCCGCCGGGTCGACCGAGCGCCGCCGCTCGACCACCAAGGCCGTCGCCCTGGGCGTCTCGGTCGTCACCCTGGTGCTGGCCGCCGTGGTGGCGACCCGCTTCGACCCGCACGGCGACCGCTACCAGCTGACCGAGTCGTACAGCTGGATCCGCTCCTTCGGCATCACCTTCTCGCTCGGCGTGGACGGCATCGGCGCCGTCCTCGCCCTGCTCACCGCCGTCCTGGTGCCGGTGGTGATGCTGGCCTCCTGGCACGACGCCGACCCGGGGCCGGCCGGCCCAGACGGCACGTTCGCCCCCGACACCTTCGAGAACAGGCGCCGCACCCAGGGCTTCTTCGCCCTGATCCTGGCGGTGGAGGCGATGGTGGTCGTCTCCTTCTACGCCACCGACGTCTTCCTCTTCTACGTGTTCTTCGAAGCCATGCTGATCCCGATGTACTTCCTGATCGGCGGCTTCGGCGACCGGGCCGGCGGCCCCGACGCGGCGCGCCAGCGCTCGTACGCGGCCGTGAAGTTCCTGCTCTACAACCTGCTCGGCGGCCTGGTGATGCTGGCCGCCGTGATCGGCCTGTACGTGATCGCGCAGGACCAGGGCTTCGGCACCTTCGACCTCCAGACCCTCACCTCGGCGATCGCCGACGGGAAGCTCCAGCTGTCCGGCACCGCCGAGAAGGCGCTGTTCCTGGGCTTCTTCTTCGCCTTCGCGGTGAAGGCCCCGCTGTGGCCGCTGCACACCTGGCTGCCGAACGCGATGGGCGAGGCCACCGCCGGCACCGCCGTGCTGATCACCGCCGTGGTGGACAAGGTCGGCACCTTCGCGATGCTGCGCTTCTGCCTCGGGCTGTTCCCGCACGCCTCGAAGACCTTCGCCCCGGTGATCCTGGTCCTGTCGGTGATCGGGATCATCTACGGCGCGCTGCTGGCGGTCGGTCAGAAGGACATCAAGCGGCTGGTCGCCTACGCGTCGATCTCGCACTTCGGCTTCATCATCATGGGCATCTTCGCGCTGACCAGCCAGGGCCAGAGCGGCGCCACCCTCTACATGGTCAACCACGGCATCTCCACCGCCGCGTGGATGCTGGTGGCGGGCTTCCTGATCTCCCGCCGCGGCTCGCGGCTGATCGCCGACTACGGCGGGGTGCAGAAGGTCGCCCCGGTGCTCGCCGGAACGTTCCTGATCGGCGGTCTGGCCACCCTGTCGCTGCCCGGGCTCGCCCCGTTCGTCAGTGAGTTCCTGGTGCTGGTGGGCACGTTCACCCGCTACCCGGCGATCGGCATCGTGGCGACCTTCGGCATCGTGCTGGCCGCGCTGTACGCCCTGCTGCTGTACCAGCGCACCATGACCGGCCCGGTGAAGGCCGGCGTCGGCGGGATGCCCGACCTCAAGGTCCGCGAACTGGCCGTGGTCGCCCCGCTGGTGGCGCTGACCATCCTGCTCGGCGTCTACCCCAAGCCGCTCACCGACCTGGTCAACCCCTCGGTGAACGCGACGCTCTCGCAGGTCCACGAGACCGACCCGGCGCCGGCCCACCCGGTCGCCGCCACCTCAGGAGGTGAGCAGAAGTGAGCACCACCGGCATGCTCGCCGCCGCCGGCGGCAACACCGCCAGCATCCCGGCGCCGCACCTGGAGTACGGCCAGCTCTCCCCGATGCTGGTGGTGTTCGGCGCCGCCGTGGCCGGCATCCTGGTGGAGGCCTTCGTGCCCCGCCGGTACCGGCACTGGACGCAGGTGTCGCTCGCCCTGGCCGGGCTGATCGGGTCCTTCGTCGCCGTGGTGGTGCTGGCCTCCCAGGGCTTCGGCTCCACCCGGGTCGACCTGCTGGCCATGGAGTCGGTCGCGCTGGACGGCCCGGCGCTGTTCCTGCAAGGCGTGATCCTGCTGGCCGCCGTCGTCGCGGTGCTCACCTACGCCGAACGGAAGCTGGAGCCCAAGGCGGGCGGCCTGCCCGCCGACGCCTTCGCGGCCCAGGCCGCCGCCACCCCCGGCGGCGAGCAGGAGCGGGCCGCGGTCCGGGCCGGCTTCGCCACCAGCGAGGTCTTCCCGCTCACCATGTTCGCGGTCGGCGGGATGCTGCTGTTCCCCGCGGCCAACGACCTGCTGACGATGTTCGTGGCGCTGGAGGTCTTCTCCCTCCCGCTGTACCTGCTCTGCGCGCTGGCCCGGCGCCGCCGGCTGCTCTCCCAGGAGGCGGCCGTCAAGTACTTCCTGCTGGGCGCCTTCGCCTCGGCGTTCTTCCTGTTCGGCACCGCGCTGCTGTACGGCTACGCGGGCAGCGTGAAGCTCGGCGACATCTCGGACGTGATCTCCGGCAAGGCGATGACCACCCCGGCGCAGCTGAGCAGCACCCAGAGTGACGCGCTGCTGCTGATCGGCCTGGCGATGCTCGCGGTCGGCCTGCTGTTCAAGGTCGGCGCGGTGCCGTTCCACTCCTGGACCCCGGACGTGTACCAGGGCGCGCCGACCCCGGTGACCGGCTTCATGGCGGCGGCGACGAAGGTCGCGGCCTTCGGGGCGTTCCTGCGGCTGTTCTACGTGGCCTTCCCGGGCCTGCGGCTGGACTGGCGGCCGGTGCTGTGGGGGGTGGCGATCCTCACCATGGTGGTGGGCGCGGTGCTGGCGGTCACCCAGCAGGACGTCAAGCGGCTGCTGGCGTACTCCTCGATCGCGCACGCCGGGTTCATCCTCACGGGTGTGATCGCCACCAACAAGCAGGGCCTGTCCTCGGTGCTGTTCTACCTGCTGTCGTACTCCTTCGTGACGCTCGGCGCGTTCGCCGTGGTCACCCTGGTGCGCGACTCCAAGGGCGAGGCGACCCACCTGTCCAGCTGGGCCGGGCTGGGCCGGCGCTCGCCGCTGGTGGCGGCGGTGTTCGCGCTGTTCCTGCTGGCCTTCGCCGGGATCCCGCTGACCTCCGGGTTCACCGGGAAGTTCGCGGTGTTCCAGGCGGCGGCGGCCGGCGGGGCGACGCCGCTGGTGATCGTCGGTGTGCTGAGTTCGGCGGTGGCCGCGTTCTTCTACATCCGGGTCATCGTGCTGATGTTCTTCTCCGACCCGAAGCCGGGCGGCCCGACGGTGGCGATCCCGAGCGCCTTCACGGCGACCGCGATCGGGGTGGGGGTGCTGGTCACGCTGGGTCTCGGCCTGCTGCCGCAGTACTTCCTGGACCTGGCGTCGAAGGCCGCGCTGTTCGTCCGCTGACCGCCCCCGGGGCGGCGCCGCCGCCCCGGGTCCGTCCGGGCCGCGCCCTCGGTGCGCGGTCCGGACGCGCGTTTGCCGCCGGCCCGCCGGCGGAGGGGTTCCGGCCCGTGTTTTCCAGCTGAATTCGCCCCCACCGCAGTACTGCCCCCACAGCCGCCCTGACCAGGGCATCCGGCCCGATCATGACAGGATCCGCACGCCCGTGCAGTGATCCACTCGTGACCGGATACCCTGCCTGTATGGCCAGCGGCGGCACTCAGGGACCAGGCCGCTAGATCGACCAGGGACAGAGGAGTGGTCTTCGTGACCGTCGTGGGACCCTTCGGGCTCAGCGTGCAGGACCGCGACCTGACCCGGGACGTTCAGGCCGGACTGGACGCGGTGGAGACGGCTCTCGCCGAGGCCGTCAAGAGCGACGTCCCGTTCATCACCATCACCGCCAGTCACCTCATCGAGGCCGGCGGCAAGCGCTTCCGTCCGCTGCTGCTGCTGCTGGCGGCGCAGTTCGGCGACCCGGGGGCACCCGGTGTGGTGCCGGCCGCCGTCGTCGTCGAGCTCACCCACCTGGCGACCCTGTACCACGACGACGTCATGGACGAGGCCCCGGTGCGCCGCGGCGCCCCCAGCGCCAACTCCCGCTGGGACAACTCGGTGGCCATCCTCACCGGCGACTTCCTGTTCTCCCGCGCCTCCCAGGTGCTCGCCGACCTCGGCCCCGAGGCGGTGCGGATGCAGGCCGACGCCTTCGAGCGCCTGGTCACCGGCCAGATCCTGGAGACCCGCGGCCCCGGCCCGGACGGCGACCCGCTGCTGCACTACCTCGACGTGCTGGCCGGCAAGACCGGCTCGCTGATCGCGGTCTCCTGCCGGATAGGAGCGCTGATGGCCGGCGCCGAGCCGTGGATGGTGGACACCCTCAGCGAGTTCGGCGAGCGGATCGGCATCGCCTTCCAGCTGGCCGACGACGTGCTGGACATCGCCAGCGACGGCCAGGAGTCCGGCAAGACCCCCGGCACCGACCTGCGCGAGGGCGTGCCGACCCTGCCGACCCTGCTGCTGGAGCAGATGCCGGCCGACCCCGCGGACCCGGCCGACACCCGGCTGCGCGAACTGCTCACCCTGGACCTCGCCGACGACGACCTGCACGCCGAGGCGCTGCGGCTGCTGCGCCGCCACCCCGCGCTGGAGCGCGCCCGCCGGGAGACGTTGCGCCAGGCCGAGGACGCCCGGGCGCTGCTCGCCCCGCTGCCGGACTGCGCGGCGAAGGCGGCCCTGGAAGGTCTCTGCGACGCGGTGGCGATCCGGACCATGTGACCGGAGCGCGGCGGGCGCCGGCCCCCGGCCGGCGGATCCGCGGACGGCGGGGCGGGTGTTTACCCGGATGGGGGAGACTTGCCCCTGTCAGCTCAGCCCTGCCGGGAAGGTCACCATGCGCCGCGTCGTCATAGCCGAGGACTCCGTACTGCTGCGGGAGGGTCTGACCCGGCTGCTCACCGACCGGGGCCTGGAGGTCGTCGCGGGCGTCGGGGACGGCGCCGCGCTGGTGAAGACCATCCACGACCTGGCCGCGGTCGGGCAACTGCCGGACGTCGTGGTCTCCGACGTGCGGATGCCGCCGAGCCACACCGACGAGGGCCTGCGCGCCTGCGTCGAGCTGCGCGGGCGCTACCCGGAGCTGAACGTGCTGGTGCTGTCGCAGTTCGTGGAGGAGCGGTACGCCTCCGAGCTGCTGGCGGGTTCGACCCGGGGCGTCGGCTACCTGCTGAAGGACCGGGTCGCGGAGGTGCGCGAGTTCGCGGACGCGGTGGTCCGGGTCGCCGAGGGCGGCACCGCGCTGGACCCGGAGGTGGTGCAGCAACTCCTCAGCCGCAGCCGCAAGGGCGACGTGCTGGCCAACCTCACCCCGCGCGAGCGGGAGGTGCTCGGGCTGATGGCGGAGGGCCGCACCAACAGCGCGGTGGCCAAGCAGCTGGTGGTCTCGGACGGCGCGGTGGAGAAGCACGTCAGCAACATCTTCCTGAAGCTGGGCCTGGCGCAGAGCCCGGAGGACCACCGCCGGGTGCTGGCGGTGCTCACCTACCTCAACTCGTAGCCGTCCCGGCGGCCGGGCGGCTCGGGG
Source organism: Kitasatospora sp. NPDC098663 (assembly GCF_044760075.1). Taxonomy (NCBI): domain Bacteria; kingdom Bacillati; phylum Actinomycetota; class Actinomycetes; order Kitasatosporales; family Streptomycetaceae; genus Kitasatospora; species Kitasatospora sp. NPDC098663. The sequence continues at coordinate 43,182 of NZ_JBIWAP010000016.1, forward strand.
GCCGGGGGCGTGGGGAACGGCCGCCGGACGCGGAATGATCTCCGACGGCCGGACGTTGTACCCCGTGTGCGGTTCGGGCGCGGACCTGTGATTTCCCGCCGCACGTGGGAGTTCCGTCCGGGATCAAGTGCCCGCGCATAGGATGCGGGAGGTGCACCAAGCGGACGGGGCACGGGGCCGCGCCCGCGGTGGTGTGCCCTCGAGGAGGTCCGCGGCAGTGACCAGTCAGGTCGATCAGTCAGAGGCAGTGGACGGCTCGGACGGCGACGGTGGTCGTTCCGGGAACGGTGACGGACGCCCCGGTGCGGCCGTGCCCGCCGATCCGACGGCCCCGGGAGGTTCGCCGCCCAGGCACGGCAAGCCGATTCGCCGACTCGACCGGGTGATCATCCGTTTCGCCGGTGACTCGGGTGACGGCATGCAGCTCACCGGTGACCGGTTCACCTCGGAGACGGCGTCGTTCGGCAACGACCTCTCCACGCTGCCGAACTTCCCGGCCGAGATCCGGGCGCCCGCCGGGACGCTGCCGGGCGTGTCGAGCTTCCAACTGCACTTCGCGGACCACGACATCCTCACCCCGGGGGACGCGCCGAACGTGCTGGTGGCGATGAACCCGGCGGCGCTGAAGGCGAACCTGGAGGACCTGCCGCGCGGCGCGCAGATCATCGTCAACACGGACGAGTTCACCAAGCGCGCGCTGGCGAAGGTCGGTTACGCGGCGGATCCGCTGGCCGACGGCTCGCTGGAGGGCTTCCACCTGCACAAGGTGCCGCTGACGACGCTGACCCTGGAGGCGTTGAAGGACAGCGGCCTGGCACGCAAGGACGCCGAGCGGGCCAAGAACATGTTCGCGCTGGGGCTGCTGTCCTGGATGTACCACCGCCCCACCCACGGGACGGAGACCTTCCTGCGCGGCAAGTTCGCGAAGAAGCCGCAGATCGCCGAGGCGAACATCACTGCGTTCAAGGCGGGTTGGAACTTCGGCGAGACCACGGAGTCCTTCGCGGTCTCCTACGAGGTGCCGCCGGCCAGGCTCCCGGCCGGGCGCTACCGCAACATCTCGGGGAACCTGGCGCTCTCCTACGGCCTGATCGCCGCCGCGCAGCGCTCCGGGCTGCCGCTGTACCTGGGCTCGTACCCGATCACACCGGCTTCGGACATCCTGCACGAGCTGAGCCGGCACAAGAACTTCGGGGTGCGCACCTTCCAGGCCGAGGACGAGATCGCCGGGATCGGCGCCGCGCTCGGTGCGTCCTTCGGCGGCGCGCTCGGCGTGACGACGACCTCGGGCCCCGGGGTGGCGCTGAAGAGCGAGACGATCGGCCTGGCGGTGTCGCTGGAACTGCCGCTGCTGGTCGTGGACATCCAGCGCGGCGGCCCCTCCACCGGCCTGCCGACCAAGACGGAGCAGGCGGACCTGCTGCAGGCGATGTTCGGGCGCAACGGCGAGGCGCCGGCGCCGATCGTCGCCCCGGCGACGCCGGCCGAGTGCTTCGACGCGGCGCTGGAGGCGGCGCGGATCGCGGTGACGTACCGGACGCCGGTGTTCCTGCTCTCGGACGGCTACCTGGCGAACGGCTCGGAGCCGTGGCGGATCCCGGAGGTGGACGAACTCCCGGCGATCAGCCCGGACTTCGCGACCGGGCCGAACCGCGAGGACGGCTCGTTCTGGCCCTACCTGCGGGATCCGAAGACCCTGGCCAGGCCGTGGGCGCTGCCCGGCACGCCGGGGCTGGAGCACCGGATCGGCGGGATCGAGAAGCAGGACGGGACGGGGAACATCTCCTACGACCCGGCGAACCACGACTTCATGGTCCGCACCCGGCAGGCGAAGATCGACGGGATCGCCGTCCCCGACGTGGAGGTCGACGACCCGAGCGGCGAGGCGCGGGTGCTGGTGCTCGGCTGGGGCTCGACGTACGGGCCGATCACCGCCGCCGTGCGGCGGGTGCGGGCGGACGGCGGCGAGGTCGCCCAGGCGCACCTGCGCCACCTGAACCCCTTCCCGGCCAACCTGGGCGCGGTGCTCAGGAGTTACGAGAAGGTCGTCGTGCCGGAGATGAACCTCGGCCAGCTCGCGCTGCTGCTGCGGGCGAAGTACCTGGTGGACGCGGAGTCCTACAACCAGGTGCGTGGACTGCCGTTCAAGGCGGCACAGTTGGCGGACGTGCTGTCGGCGGCGATCGGCACCCTGGACGAGGAGGACCACCGATGAGCGCGCGGAGCGAGCGAGTCATCGAGAGGCGCGCGTGGGCGGATGCCCCTGCCGAGCGTAGCGAGGTGGGCGCATGAGCGAGAACGGCTTCCCCTCCCTGAACCTGGTGCCCAAGGCCGAAGGGCCGCAGAGCGCCCGGGACTTCAAGACCGACCAGGAGGTGCGCTGGTGCCCCGGCTGCGGGGACTACGCCGTCCTGGCGGCGGTGCAGGGCTTCATGCCGGAGCTCGGCATCAAGCGCGAGAACACCGTGTTCGTCTCCGGGATCGGCTGTTCCTCGCGCTTCCCGTACTACATGAACACCTACGGGGTGCACTCGATCCACGGGCGCGCGCCGGCGATCGCGACCGGGCTGGCCTCCTCGCGGCAGGACCTGAGCGTGTGGGTGGTGACCGGGGACGGTGACGCGCTGTCCATCGGCGGCAACCACCTGATCCACGCGCTGCGGCGCAACGTCAACCTGAAGATCCTGCTGTTCAACAACCGGATCTACGGCCTGACCAAGGGCCAGTACTCGCCGACCAGCGAGCTGGGCAAGATCACCAAGTCGACGCCGATGGGCTCGCTGGACGCGCCGTTCAACCCGCTCTCGCTGGCGATCGGCGCCGAGGCGACCTTCGTCGCCCGGACGATCGACTCGGACCGCCAGCACCTGCAGTCGGTGCTGCGGGCGGCGGCCGCGCACGAGGGCACCGCGCTGGTGGAGATCTACCAGAACTGCAACATCTTCAACGACGGCGCGTTCGAGGCCCTGAAGCAGCCCGGCACCCGGGACGAGGCGCTGATCCGGCTGGAGCACGGGCAGCCGATCCGCTTCGGCGCGGACCTGGCCGGCGGCGTGTTCCGCGGTCCGGACGGCGAGCTGTTCACCGCCCCGGTGACGGCGGACAACGAGGCGCGGGTGCTGGTCCACGACGCGCACGCGGCCAACCCGGCGGCGGCCTTCGCGCTGTCCCGGATCGCCGACGCCGACACCCTGCACCACACCCCGATCGGTGTGCTGCGCGATGTGCGGCGGCCCGTCTACGACGAGCTGATGGCGGGCCAGCTGGTCGCCGCGCAGGCCGATCGCGGGCCGGGCGACCTGGCCGCGCTGTTGGCGGGCGGCGACACCTGGACGGTGGACTGACCGGTCCGGTCACTGCGGCGCCCCCTCGGCCATCGGCCGAGAGGGCGCCGCGGGAAAAGCCGTGGGGAGGCTCCCGGGTGGGAGCCTCCCCACGGCTCGGTGCGGTGCGTCAGGTGCGGGGTGTCAGTAGACGCAGGGGATGCCGCCGTCGCTCTGGGCGTCGACCGACGGGCCCTGCACGGGCAGGTTGGCCGCCGGGTCGGACGGAGATCCGGTCGCGCCGCCGCCCGGCGCCGCGGCGCCGGTCTTGTCGTCGGTCGCGCCGGTGAAGCCGGTGCCGAGGGTGACGACCACCCGGTCGGCGGGGGCCGACGCGGACTCCACGGCGGTGACGCCGTAGCGGGCGGCGATCTGGTCGGCCGCCTCCTTGGCGCCCTTGCCGTAGGCCACGGTGGTGGTCTTGGGCTTCGCGGCGGCGCTGCCGGTCTTGCCCGCCTTGAAGCCCATCGCGACCAGGGCCTTGGACTCGGCGGTGGAGGAGACCCCGGCGGCCGTGGAGGCGTTGAAGACGTCCACGGTGGTGGGGGTGGCGGCCTTGGTGGTGGCCGGCGCGGTCGTGGCCGGCGCGGAGGAGGCCGCCGGGGCGGGCGTGTCGCCCGCCGCGTCGGGGGCGGCCGGGGCGGAGTCGGCGTAGCCGAAGATCTGCTTGACGACCTTCTGGAGCTTCGCGGGGGTGACCAGGTTGACGTCCTGGCCGTTGCGGGTGCCGAAGCCGTCGAAGGTCAGGGTGTTGAACTCGACGTTGCCGCCGGTGAGGTTGGGGGCCTGCTGGGCGAAGTCGAGGACGTTCCACTCGTTGTCGATGACCAGGTCCTTCTGCACTACGCCGAACAGCTGCTGCAGCTTGCCGAGGTCGCTGATGATGCCGTCCTGCTTGAGCTTGTGCACGACGGAGGAGATGAAGGCCTGCTGGCGGTGGGTGCGGGCGAAGTCGCCGCTGTTGCCGTCCGGGCCGTCCAGGTTGTGGCGCTGGCGGACGAAGGAGAGCGCCTGCGAGGCGTTGAGCTTGTTGATGCCCTTGTGGAAGTCGGCGCCGGAGCCCTGGCCCTCCATGGCCGGGTCCTTGGTGTCGTGGGTGAGGCAGACCTCGATCGGCTCGACGGCCTTGGCGATGTCGTAGAAGCCCATCAGGTTGACTTCGGCTATGTGGTCGACGGGCTGGTCGAGGAACTTCTGCACGGTCTGGATGGTGGCCGCCCGGCCGGCGTCGCGGCCGGCCTTCTCCAGGTCCGCGCCCTTGAGCCCCTTCGCCTGGAGGGCCGGGGTGGCCTTCTCCTTGGCCTCGCCGTAGGCCTCCTTGATCTTGCGCATGCCGGCCTGCTTGCCGTCCCCCGTGTAGGTCATGACGTAGTCGTCACGGGGGATGGAGACGGCCTGCGCCTTGCCGCCGCCGGCCGGGATGTGCAGCAGGATCAGGGAGTTGGTGTTGTAGCCGCCGATGTCGGAGCTGTGGCCGGCGTGCAGTTCGTCCTGGACGAACTCCGGCGGCAGGTCCGTCCCGTCCATGTTCTTGCGGCTGTCGAGGCCGATCAGCAGGATGTTGACCGAGTTGTCGAGGTGCTTGGGCGCGTTCTTCTTGGTCTCGGCGATGGCGTTGGAGGTGGTCATCCCGTCGGTGAGGGACGTCACCTCGTACCAGACCACCCCGCTGGCGGCGAACACCGCCAGGGCGACCGAGCAGGCCAGCGTCCGGCCCGCGATCAGCAGGGGGGAGGTGCGGCGGGTCGGGGGTGCGGCGGCGCGGCCGCCGTCCCGGGTCTGCGGGTTCTCAGCCATGGTCCCTCCTCCGGTCCCGGACCAGCCGGACCACGATCACCAGGGCGGCCGCTGCGGCGGCCGCGGCCATCACGGGAAAGCCGTGGACCACCCACTTCGCGGAGCCGGTGGCCAGGTTCTTGCCCTGGTAGGCGTCGCCGTCGGCCAGCAGTTCCGCGCCGGCCGTCACCCCCAGGACCAGCAGCGGAGTGGAGGCGAGGACCCACCACCAGCCGTTGCGGCTGCTGAGTGCGGCCGCCAGGCCGGTGCCGAGCACGGCGCCCACCAGGAAGGCCGTCCCCATGCCGGGGCCGGAGAGCTCGTCGATCCCGGCGCCCACCGCCGGCAGGCCCACGGCCAGGGCCACGGGCAGGGCCGCTCCGCCGGGGAAGGGCCGGGCGGGGGCCTTGTTCGCCCGCCGGCGGGCCCCCTGGTCGGAGGCGCGCCCCGGTGCTCGCCGGTCGGCCGTCCGCCCCGGTGACCGTTGGTCGGTCGCCCGTTGGTCGGCCGTCCGCGTCTGCGTCTCCTGGCCGGGCGTTCGCCCGCGCGCCTCCTGGTTGGACGTCCGTCCTCGCCGCCCCGCCACGCACTCACCCCCGGTGTTCCCGTGCTTTGCGCCCCTGTGGCGCCTGCGCCCGGTCCTCGTGAGATGAGCCGTTGTGCGCTGCCACTTCTGGACGCTGCTGTTCGGCCGGCCGGTTCCCGCGCTCGGCTTCCGTGTTCCGGTCGGGGGCTGGCGTGCTGTTGAATTCCCTCTACACGGGTGTAGAGGTTGTAGGCAGCATAGAGCACCCTTGTTCGATGGCAACCCGGCTCAGGCGGGCTCGGGAGACACTACACCGGGCAGTTTTCGGGAGCCCCGGTAGATGAGGAGTGACGCCATGGCGGCGACGGGCGGAGCGGGACGGCCGGAGAAGCGCAAGGCGATCACGCGGGCCGCGACGGCGGTGTTCGGGCGCGAGGGCTACGTCCGGGCCAGCATGGACGCGATCGCGGCGGAGGCCGGGGTGTCCAAGCGCACGGTCTACAACCACTTCGCCGACAAGGAGACCCTCTTCCTCTCCGTCGCGCTCCAGAACTCGGCCGAACTGGCAGAACTCATGCACGAGTTGATGGACAAGCACTTCGACCGGGTGGTGGACCTGCGCCAGGGCCTCACCGACTTCGCGGTCGAACGGGCCCGGGCCGTCCTCTCGGCCGGGGACCGCGGCGCGCTCGGGCGGGCCATCCGCGCCGAGGTCGCCAACATCCCGGCCGACGTCCTGGAGGCGTGGCTGGAGGCCGGCCCGATCGCCTCGCAGCGCGACCTCGCGCAGCGGTTCGCGGTGATCGCGGACCGAGGCCTGCTGGTCGTCGACGACGCCTCGCGGACCGCCGAGCAGTTCACGCTGCTGACCTTCCACGGCGTCGCCGAGCGCTCGTTCTGGGGCGCCCTGCCGGTGGCGGACGAGGAGCTCGCCCGGATCGCGGCGCTCGGTGTCGACGCCTTCCTGCGGATCCACCGGGTGCCCGCGGCGCGGTGACGGCGGGCGCCTGACCGTGACACGCCGTCGGGGAGGGGTTCGGCGGCGTGTCACGGGGCCCACTCGCGGGCGGGCGGGTCGAGGACCGGCTCGCCGACGAACCCCTCCGCCGGCCCAGGGGTGGCTCGGGCGGAGGGTGGTGGGCGCGGACCGGTCCGCTCGCCGGAGTCGGCGAACGGACCGGGGACGGGGCGGATCCGACGGTGCGCGCCTGGGCGTGGTGGATCCGGGTGCGGTCGGGGTACGGCCTCAGCCGCGCGGGACCTGGAGGGCGTCCCACTGCTGGGGGCCGGGGATTCCGTCGGCGTCGCTGCCGGAGTCGCCCAGCTTGTGCTGCCAGTTGCGGAAGGATTCGAGGTCCGCCCCGGACCACTCGGGGCCGGGGCCCTCGGCGTAGGCGGAGCAGCCCTCGGCGACCAGGCGCCCGCCCATCCGGGTGATGACGTCGCTCTTCCGGCCGTCCTGGAAGAAGTCGGCGCCGGGGAAGGGCTCGTAGCCGCCCTCGCCCCCGCCTCCGTCCCCGCTGCTGTCGGTCTGGGGCCGGGCGCCGCCGTCCGGCTGGTCGGCGGCGGAGGCCTCCTGCCCGAAGTAGACCGCCCCCTGGCGGTCCCGCCACTGCGGGTCGGCGAGGATGACGCCGTCGGCGAAGTCCGGGACGCCGTACCCGTACACCCAACCCGACTTGCGGTCACGGGTCTTGAGGTAGACGCCGTCGCCCTCGGAGCTGCCGTCGTCGTTGGTGTTGCCCTCGACGGTGGTGATGGTGGAGCTGGTGTAGGCGACGCAGATGCCGGTGTGGCTGCCGCCGCCGGGGCCGTAGAACACCTGGCCGCCGATCACCGGGTAGTCGGTGAAGCGGTCGCGGTCCCTGAACCAGGTGACGCCCTCGGCGCAGGAGGCCGTCACCGGGAACAGCCCGGCGTTGCCGGACTGCCGGGCGCACCAGGCGACGAAGGTTGCGCACCAGGCCTCGCCCTGGGACCACTCCAGGCCGGGGACGGCCGGGGAGTACTTCTGGATGTTGTTCCAGTGCGAGCCGCTGCGGCCCTCCTGGTATCCGACCTCGTCTCGGGCGACGCGGATCAGGTCCGCCGCGTTCGAGGACATGAGGGTGGCTCCTTGCTTGCTGTGGCCGCTGTGGCTGCTGAGGGGACGGGGAGGTCAGGCCTGGGCGAAGGTCTGGACGTAGCGGCCCCAGTTGCCGCGCTGGCGGGGGGTGTAGCCGATGCCGATGGAGGTGAAGTCGCGGCCCAGGATGTTGTCGCGGTGGTGCGGGCTGTTCATCCACATCTGCATGGCCTCCGCCACGCTGTTGCCCGGGGTGACGTTCTCGGCGGCCGAGCGGAACTGGAAGCCGGCGGCGTGGATGCGGTCCCACGGGTTGCTGCCGTCGGTGCCGTCGTGCTGGGTGAGGTCGTGGGACGCCATGTCGTCGGCGTGCCGCTGGGCGGCGGCGCTCAGGCGGTCGTCGAGCCGCAGCGGCTGGAGGCCGGCCCGGCCGCGCTCCGTGTTGACGGAGGCCAGCATCTCGGTGCGGAAGTCGCCGCCGGGCTGCGGCTGCGGCTGGGGCTGCGGCTGCTGCTGGCCGCCGGCGCCGCCGTTCTGGCCGCCGGCCGGGATGAGCTGCCAGCGCTGCGCCGGGTTGTCGTCGTCCTGCCTGGTGAGGGTCAGCGGGGCGCCGGGGGCGGCCGCGGTGAGGAACAGCCGGCCCTCGTCGCCGCGGACGGTCCGGACCCGGAACCAGTCGTTGTCGATGACGTCCAGCACCCAGCGCTGGTTGGGCTGCCCGTGCTCGTTGAACAGCCAGGTCTGGCCGGTGGAGTAGTTGTAGTCGATGACGACGGCCTGGCCGGGGGCGTGCCTGCCGTTGGTGAGCTGGGTCTCCAGGAGCCAGCTGCCGCCGTCCTTGGCCCAGAAGACCCAGCCCTGGGCGGTGGTGCCGTTGGGGCCCCAGGACTGGACCGGGGTGCCCGGGCTGCTCTGGCTGGAGCGCACGTCGGCGACCGTTCCGTTCGCGGACCTGAGGGTCCAGACCTGGCCGTTCTGCGGGAGCGTGGGCATGAGTGGCGCCTGTCTTCGATGGGAGTGGCCCCGGCTCCGCACTGGTGCGGTCCGCGGCCTGACGAGAGAGAAGATCGCGGACCGCGGTAGACAAGTGATCAACAAGCGGTGGGCGGCCGTCGGGGACACGCTCAGGGCTGCGGCAGGCCGTCCAGCAGGGCCCTGGTCTGCTCGGCGTCCTTGTCGAGCCCGAGCCGCTCGTACACCTCCAGCGCGTCCGCCAGGCAGGCGCGGGCCTGGCGGGGGCGGCCGAGGCCGGTGAGCGCGGCGCCCAGGGTGCGCAGCAGCGCGGCCTCCAGGGCGGCGCTGGTGCGGCGGGCGAGCGGCAGCGCCGCCTCGGCGGCGTCGGCGGCGAGCAGCCAGCGCTCGGCCTCGGCGTGGATCCGGGCGGCGAGGTCGCCCGCCGCCGCCGCGAACACCGTCACCTGGAGGGCGGCGAACTCGTCGCGGGCGCCGACGGCGTGGGCGAGCGCCGCCTCCGGGTCGCCGCACAGGCGCAGGACCCGGGCCAGGTAGTAGCGGCCGGTGGCGGCGGACACCGGGCCGGAGCCGCTCATCAGGCGGGCGCCGCGCTCGGCGGCGTCCCTGGCCTCGGCCAGCCGGCCGGTCTGGGCGCAGCTGAACGCGAACTCGCCGAGGGCGCTGCCCTCGGAGCGTTCGGCGCCGAGGCGGCGGAACAGGTCGGCGGCGCGGCCGGCGTGTCGGGCGGCGTCGGCGTAGCGGCCGTGGACGCGGGCGTTGCCGCCGAGGGTGAGCAGGGCCTTGGCGAGGACGCGGGCCTTCGGGCCGTCGCCGCTGCCCCGGTTGCCGCCGTCGTCGTCCTGGCAGAGCGCGACGGCCTGGCGGATGTCCTGTTCGGACTCGGCGTAGCGGTTGATGTGCCAGAGCATGCCGCCGCGCACGTAGCGGGCGAGGGCGAGCGGGCCGTGGTCGCCGCGGGCGGCGGCCTCGCGGGCGATGCGGTCGGAGAGGTCGGCGATGTCGCGGGTCTGGGTGCGTTCGGCGAGTACGGAGCCCATCCGGTCGGCGAGTTCGGCCGCCCGGTCGAGCGGCAGCGCCGGGTCTGCGCAGCTCAGGGCGATGGCGGCGGCGTGCACGCCGGCCTGTTCGCGCATCCAGCGGACGGCGGCGGGCCCGTCCGTGATGGTCTTCCCGGGGGAGCGGACGGGTGCGTCGAGCAGGCTGAGTTCGACCGGGTCGGCCTTGCGGGCGGCGCGGTCGGCGTTGCGGGCGGTGGCCAGGCAGTAGTCGACCAGCCGGTCGGCGGCGGCGGTGCGTTCGGCGGCGGGCTCCTCGGCGGCGAGCCGGCCGCGGGCGTAGTCGCGGACCAGGTCGTGGAAGCCGTAGCGGCCGAAGCGGGGGGAGTGCAGCAGGTTGAGGTCGACGAGCGCTTCGAGGAGTTCGTCGGTCTCGGCTTCGGTGCGGCCGAGCAGCGCGGCCGCGCAGGGCAGCGGGACGTCCGGGGCGTCGGGCAGGGACAGCAGGCGGAAGGCGCGGGCGAGTTCGGCGGCGAGGCGGTGGTAGGAGAGGGCGAAGGTGGCCTCCACTGTCCGTTCGCCGTCGCTGAGTTCGGCCAGCCGGTGTTCCCGGCGCAGCCCGTCGGCGAGCGCGGCCAGGGTGAGCGCTGGGTCGGCGGCGAGCCGGGAGGCGACGATGCGCACGGCGAGCGGCAGCAGTCCGCAGGCCCGCACGATCTCCTCGGCGGCCCCGGGTTCGGCGTCGACGCGGTCGGCGCCGATGATCCGGGTGAGCAGTTCCAGTGCCTCGGCGGGCGGCAGGGTGTCCAGGCGCATCTGGTGCGCCCCGGCGAGGCCGGCCAGCCGGACGCGGCTGGTGACCAGGACGGCGCAGCCGGACGAGCCGGGCAGCAGCGGTTCGACCTGGCCGAGGGTGGCGGCGTTGTCGAGGACGACGAGGACCCGCCGCCCGGCCAGCGCCGAGCGGTAGAGGGCGGAGCGCTCCCCGGTGTCGAGCGGGATCTCGGCGGCGGCCACGCCGAGGGCGCGCAGGAAGCCGGCGAGCACCGCGCCCGGGTCCAGCGGGGCGCGGTCGGCGCCGCGCAGGTCGGCGAAGAGCCGCCCGTCGGGGAAGCGTCCGTGGGCCTGTCGGGCGACGTGCACGGCGAGCGTGGTCTTGCCGACCCCGCCCATGCCGTCCAGGGCGGAGACCACGACGGCTCGCCCGCCGGCCCCGGCGAGGCGGTCCACCAGGGTCTCGACCTCGTCCGTGCGGCCGGTGAAGTCGGCCAGGCCGTCGGGCAGTTGGTCGGGCGGCTGCCAGGCGGTGGCGGGTTCGGCGCGGGCGGCGGCGGAGGCGGCGGGGGCGGGCAGCAGGGACGGGTCCTCGCGCAGGATCCGCAGGTGCAGTGCGGCGGGGCCGTCCTCGGCCGTCGTAGTGGCGGCGGCGGCGGCCGTCGGCGGCCGGCGGGTGTCCTCGTGCCGGGCGGGCCCGTCTCCGCCGGGCGGCAGTCGGCGGCGGGCGTCCTCGTACACGGCGAGTGCCTCGGCCTTGCGGCCCGCCTGGTAGAGGGCGCGCATCAGGACGGCGGTCAGCCGGGGACGTTCGGGGTGTTCCAGGGCGAGGGCGGCGGCCTCGGCCGTCAGGCCGGTGTGGTCGCCGATCTCCGCGTCCAGCTCCAGCCGCGTCTCCTTGGCGTGAAGTCGCTGTTCGGCGAGGCGGGAGCGGACGGCCTCGGCGTGCGGTCCGGGCAGCCCGGCCAGCGGTTCGCCGACCCACAGCCGCTGCGCGGTCAGCAGGACCTCCCGGACCTCCTGCGGCGGGGCCTGCCCGTCGCGCAGCCGTCCGGCCGTGGCCAGCAGTTCCTCCCAGCGGGCCGCGTCCACCTCCGCGTCGGGCACCCGCAGCGCGTAGCCGTCGCCGACCCGCACCAGCGGCATCCGCTCCGGATCCGGCCCGGTGTAGGGCTTGAAGGCCGAACGCAGCCGGGAGACGGCCAGCTGGACGGCCTTGCGGGGGTCGGCCGGCGCGGCCCCGCCCCACACCCCCTCCACCAGGACCGGCGTCGCCACCGTCCGTCCGGCGGCGTCCAGCAGCACCGCCAGGACGGCCCGCTGCTGCGGCCGGCCCAGTTCGATCTCCCGCTCCCCGTGCCAGGCGCGCAGCGGTCCCAGCAGTCCGAACCGCAGCCCGGACGCCCCGATGTCAACCATGTCCCGTCCCCGAATGTCGTCCGGTGCCCGGATCACGCCACTTCCGTACGGACGGCGGCGCCCCCTGATCCGGTCACCTATGCTCTGTCACGGATTGTGTACTTGAACTCATGGCTTCGAGGGGTGGGGGCATGGGGCTCGAATTCCGTGTGCTGGGGCCGCTGCGGGCCCGGTGCGACGGCCACGAGATCGACCTCGGCCGGCCGCAGCAGCGGGCCGTGCTGGCCGCCCTGCTGCTTGCCCCGGGCCAGCTCGTGCCCACTGAACGGCTGGTCGAGGGCTTGTGGGGCGAGGATGACGCCCGCTGGCCCAAGGCTCCGGCCGGCCAGATCGGCACCCACGCGCACCGGCTGCGGCGCGCCCTCGCGGCCCCCGGCCTGCTGGTCGCCACCGCCGGCGGCTACCGGCTGGAGGTGGATCGGGCCGCCGTCGACCTGTTCCGCTACGAGGCCGGGGTGGGTGAGGCCGTCACGCTGCGCTACGACGACCCGCTGCGGGCCCGGGAACTGCTCGCCGGTGCGCTCGCGCTGTGGGAGGGGCGCGCGCTGGACGGCGTGCCCGGCGGTTTCGCCGAACGCGCCCGCGAACGGCTCGCCGCCGGGCACCACGCCGCCGTCAAGGTGCTGCACGACCTCGACCTGGCGCTCGGCCGGCACGCCGAGGCGCTGCCCGCGCTGGACGCGCTCGCCGCCGCACACCCGCGCGACGAGGAGGTGCAGCGCCTCCACCTGCTGGCCCTGCACCGCTGCGGGCGGACGGCCGAGGCACTGGCCGCCTTCGAGGCGCTGCGCGAACGGCTGGACCGCGAGCTGGGGCTCGAACCGGCACCGGCGGTCGCGGACCTGCACGCCCGCATCCGGGGAGGGGACGCCGAGCTCGCGGCGCCGTCCGCCCCGGCACCGCCGCGCCGGCCCGCCCGGCCCTGCCAGCTGCCGCCGGACATCCCCGACCTGGTCGGGCGGGCGGCCCAGGTGCGGGAGGCCGAGCGGATCCTGCGGGCGGCCGGTGGCGGTGAGGTCGACGGTGGTGGTGCCGGGGCCTCGCCGGTGCTCGGCCTGTCCGGGCCGGCCGGCAGCGGCACCTCCGCGCTCGCGGTGCACCTGGCGCACACCGTCCAGGACGCCTTCCCGGACGGGCAGCTGTACGCGGCCGGTGAGACGGCGGAGCCGGTCACGGTGCTGGCCGCCTTCCTGCGGGCCCTGGGGGAGCGGCCCGTCGAGGACGCCGGTGTCGGCGAACTGGGCGCGCGCTACCGGGCCGCGCTCGCCGGGCGGCGGGTGCTGGTCGTGCTCGACGGCGTCACCGACCCGGCGCCGCTGCTGCCCGCGGTGGCGGGCTGCGCGGCCGTCGTGGCCGGCGCCGAACCGGGCGCCCTGCCCGCCGACGCGGCCCGGCTGGCCGTGGGCCCGCTGGAGCCGCAGGACGCGTACGAGCTGCTGGCCCGGGTCGTCGGCGCCGAGCGGATCCGCCGGGAGCCGGGCCCGGCCGCCGAGGTCGCCGAGCTCTGCGGCTACCTGCCCGTACTCCTGCGGTCGGTGGCGGCCCGCCTCGCGGCCCGCCCGCAGTGGTCCGTCGCCGACCTGGTCCGCTGGCTCGCCGAACGGGGCGCCTGAGCGGCGCTCCGGCCCGGTGGCTAGTAGAGGTCCGAGGACATCGCCCACATGCGGACGTCGCTGGTGGGCGTGGTGACGATGGGGACCTCGCCGTCACCCCAGTAGATGGCGACGCCGCCGAGCCTCTTCACCACCAGTCGGGCGCCCGGGTGCCCGTTCGTGCCGGAGGACCAGCAGACGCCCCCGGAGGCGGAGTAGACGACCAGGTTGCCGTCGGACTGCATGACCGCCTTGTACCCGCAGTGGTTCACGTGGGTGCCGGAGTTCCACACGGCCAGCGGGTTCGGGGTGTTGTACCCGCGGTAGACGACCAGGTTGCCGTCGGGCTGCATGATCAGCCGGGAGTTCTCGGAGTCGACGTGCCAGCCCGGGTAGAGCGGTTCGTCGTTCCAGAGCGTGTGGGTCACCGGGTCGTACGCCGCCTGCGCGGTGCCGGCCCCCAGCATCGTCCCCGTCAGCGCCAGCGCCGTCGCCGCCACCCCGACGGCCATGCGTCGCACTGCCTTCACTGCCTTCATCCCCGCGTACCTCTTTCGTCCATATCGCGCCCGTGAAAGTACGGGGCGCCCCGTGGGACTGACCATGGGGCAAGGCGGTAGACAAACGATGAACGATCCCGTTGACGGGCGGGGGCGAGACGGCTCAGCCCTGGTGCTCCTCGTCCTCGTGGGTGGCGGCGTGGTCGGCTTGGCGGTCCGAGGCCGGGCCGGACATCACCCGCCGGGCGTTGGCCTCGGCCTCGCGCTCGAAGCGGTCGGACGGGTCGCTGACGCTCAGCCCGGAGCCGTTGTCGGAGCCCGCCACGGGGCCCTGCCGCTGCTGGAGGACGTGGGTCAGCTCGTGGGCGAGGGTGTGCCGGTCGCCGCCGCCGTCGCCGATGACGACGTGGTTGCCGGAGGTGTAGGCGCGGGCGCCGATCTCGGCGGCGGAGCTCCGGGCGGCGCTGTCGTCGTGGATCCGGACGTCCGAGAAGTCGGCGCCCAGGCGGGCCTCCATGTCGGCGCGGGTGGCGCCGTCGAGCGAGCGGCCGCCGCTGCGCAGCACGTCGTGGACGGCGGTGGCGGAGCGCTGCACCTGGCCGGCCCGCTGGAGTCGTCGGACGACGGCGGCGTTCCCGACGGACGCCTGGAGGCCGAGCAGTGCGGGTGCGGGTGCTGGCGCGTGCGTGGGTGCGGGCGCGTGCGCGGGTGTCCGGGCGGTCGAGGGGGCGTGCGCCTTGTCGTCACTGTCACGGGTCCTCATCGGCGTCCCTTCGGGTCGATGGCCGGTGAGTCCTGGATACCCCGCCCGCACCCGGAGCGATAGGGACGGCGGGGGCAGCAACCCTGCCCATCGAGGGCAGCCCCGCCCGCTGGTCGGTCCCCAACGCGCGGGCAGGGCAGGGGGATCGCCGTCGAGGGCAGGGCGTGCAGGCGAGGCGGCCATGGCGGATCAGTGAAGCCGGTACTCCTCGTGCGGTGTGGCCCGCTCCCACACCGCCTCGAATGCCGACTTCACCAGCTCCACGACGGCCGGCTCGGTGCGCCATTCACGGTCGACGACCTCACCGACGCCCGAGAAGTACGTGAACAGCACCGACGACCTGTCGAACAGCCAAAGGTCGGTGCCGGGGAGTGCGATGTCGGCCGCCTTCCGGCGGGGAAGCCAACGGATCTGTTCGCCTGCTCGGACGTTCGGGAACGTCACGTCGTACTCGTACCGGATGTAGTCGGTGACCGGTTCGGAGACGATCCGGGCGCGCCTCATCACGACACCGCGCGCCGTCGTCTCGGTCACCACGTTCAGGAACGGGCGCCACCAGGACGACCTGTCAGCAGCAGGGTCAAGACGCTTCCCCTGCTGCCAAGCGATGAACTCGGGGTCGCTGGGCTGGTAGGTGTCGCGCATCTCAAGATGCACGGCGGAAACCCCGGCCGTGGCCAGGCCCTCAAGTACCGGGTTCGTCATCGTTCTTCCTGACTGTCAGGCTCGGGGACGAACTGAAGCATGGTCCTGGAAAGCCGCGTAGATCTGCTCTGCCGTCCGCTCGTTGGGCTCCAACGAGCGGACGGGAGTGGCCTCGTCCTACGGCACTCGGCTGATGACGGCGGTTGGTCCGTCGAGGAAGACCTGCTGCTCGTCGCCGACGATCCGGAGCCCGAACCGGTCCGGGCCCGGCCGGTCGGACTTCTCCCACCAGCGGTGGGCCTCCTCGATCTCGTCCCAGAGCCGGCGAGGCCCGTACTGCCAGACCGTGAACCGGTCCTCCTGGCGCCCGTCGTGGTCCACCGCGGCCCACGAGGTGGCGTCCGTGGTGGCGACCCACAGGCGGGTGGCCACCCCTTCGACGTCGGGCTCGTGGTGCCAGGCTGTCCACACGTCGCCGAGCTTCAGGCCGAGGGCGAACCGCACGTCCAGGTCCTCGCCGCACACCTGCCACGGCGACAGCCGGGTGGTGGACTCTTCGGGCCGGTGGTGGTCGCGCACGACGTCCCGGTAGATCCGCAGGTCCGCCCGCTGGGCGCGCATCAGCATGAAAGAGGCGTGCGGGCTGAACTTCCCGTAGGTGTGCTGCTCGCCGACGACGAGCCTGAGCAGGCCGAAGGAGATCATCGGGCTCTCCCACGGTGTGACGATCACACTGCCGGGGGCGGTCTGCTCGATCCACGCCGTCGGCACCCTGCGGACCGAGCAGGTGGAGATGATCCGGTCGTACGGCTGCCGGGGGCCCCAGCCGTCGGCGCCGTCCCCGCAGGCGGCCTCCACGGCGAGCCCGGCCGCGTTGAGCGAAGCACGGGCCTGCCGGGCGACGTCAGTGTCGACCTCGATCGAGGTGACCCGGTCGGTGCCGAGCCGGTGGGCGAGCAGGGCGGCGTTCCAGCCGGTCCCGGTGCCGATCTCCAGAACGTTCAAGCCCGGCCAGACGCCGAGGTCGTCGAGCATCCGCACGACCATGGCGGGCGAGGAGGCGGAGGACGACGCCCAGGCCTCCGCGCTGTCGGCCGGTTCCTCGCCGTCGTTGACCTGCGTGACGACAGGCGCGTTGGCGTAGGCGGCCTCGAACCACCGGTCGGGATCGTCCCGGAGGTCGCAGGGTCGGAGGTCCCCGTTCTCGTCGTCCAGCCAGATCCGGTCCGGCAGGAACCGGTGACGCGGGGTCGCCCTGATCGCGTCCTTCCACTCCTGGGGGACGGGTTTGCCGAGTTCTGCGCTGACGGCCAGGAGCAGGCCACGCACGGCGGCCTGCTCCTGGCGGATGTTCTCCGTCACTGGTCCTTCTTCTCGTGCTTCGGAGGCGGCTTCGGGCGCGAGGTGTCCTTGGACGGCTTGTCCTTGCCCGGGTCCTGCTGGCCCGCGTGCTTGCCGGCCGTTCCGCTCATTGGCCCTCCCTGCTGCTCGGTGAGGTGTGGGGGTCGTCGAGTGGCTACAGGTCCGGCGGCCTCGGCGACTGGGGTGAGGCGGGCTTCTTCGGTTTCGGGGGGTCGGTGACCTGCAACGGCCTGCTCCTGTCAGCTCGTTGTGTCCTCGACGGTAGGGAGGGGACCTGCGCCCAGTCGATGAACTTGCTCGACCTTGCCTGGATTCACCCGAGCGCGTTGATGGCCTGGGTGATGAGCGAACGCGCCTCGGCGCCGTAGACCGCGATGCTCGCCAGCTCGGAGAAGGTCTGGCCGTACTCGGCGATCTCTGCTGGTTGGGTGATGGTGAGGTGGGCGGAGACAAGCTCGACGTTCACCTGCGCATCGTCGTACATGGTGAAGGACTCAACCGGCCATCCTGCACCCCTGGTGCTCCCGAGGGGAATCACTCCGAGGCTGACCGAGGGAAGGGAACCGACACCGATCAGATGGCCAAGCTGGCCCAGGAGGACGTCCGGCGTGCCGATGACCGTTCGCAGCACCCACTCCTCGACCAGGACGGCGAAGCGGTGATTTCCGGTGTGCAGCACGTTCTGCCGCTCCATCCGTACCGCGACGGCCTCATCGACGTCGTCGGGCGTGTTGCGCAGCGACACGATCGTGTGGAGCACCGCACGCGTGTAGGCGGCGGTTTGGAGCAGGCCAGGGACGACCCACGACTGATACATGCGGAAGCGGCGTGTCCGCTCGAACAGCGGGCGCACGGATTCCTGCGCCCGCTTGAGTCCGGCTCGTTCGAGGCGGCGCCACTCGACGTACATGCCTTCGATGTTCCGAGCAGTCGCGATGAGGTCCGCAGCTTGATCAGGGACGCCACAGATGGCCGTCCAGACGCGTATGTCAGCCTCCGACGGCATCACCCTGCCGCTCTGGATCTTGGAGCACTTCGATTCATGCCACCCAGCGGCCTCGGCCACCGCCCGCGCGCTGAGTCCGGAGTCTCGCCGGATATCGCGCAGACGCTGGCCGAGAGCCCGTTTGGCTTGCTGGACGCTGGATGACGCGGACACGTTCTAGTGCAGCCGGAAGTCCTCGTGCGGCACCGCCCGCTCCCAGACGGCCTCGAACGCGGAGTTGCAGAGCTTCAGGGTCTGCGGGTCGGTGCTGATCTCGTCGTCGACGAAGTCGCCTTCGCCGCTGAAGTGGTGGACGACGAGGTACTGCCCGTCGATCAGCCAGAAGTCATTGCCCGGGAGAGCCAGATCGGTTGCCTGTCGACGGGGAAGCCACCTGATCTGCTCGCCGGAAACGACGTTCCGGAACGTGATCTCATACTCGAACCTGATGTACTCGCTCACCGGTTCCGACACCACACGGGCGCGTCGGACCTCGACGCCTCGGGCGGTGGTTTCGTGGATCAGCTGCAACCACGGGTTCCACCACGACAAGCGGTCGGCCGGGTCGTCCCGGTGCCCGTTGAGCCAGCGTGCCAACAGGGGGTCGTCGCGCATGTAGCCGTCGCGCATCTCAAGGTGAAGCGCCGACTGGGTGCAGGTCTGCAGCAGGTCCTCAAGCGTGGGGGCCGCCGTCACCGTTCACCTCCGGGAAGAACTGCATCATTCGCTTGGGGAATTCGATCACGGTCTCGTGCCCGGGGACATCCATCTGCGCGAGCCGGTCCGGGTCGAGGACCCTCCAGCCCTGGAGGATGTAGTTGCCCGTCGCGTCGTCGAAGTAGACGGTCGGGGACTTGCCGTCGGGGCTCTCGGGGTCTTGTCCGAGCTTGTGCAGAGCCATCGTGGGCCTCCTCGTGGCTGGAGTCGATCGCTGTGAGAGAGCTTGTCGCACAACTCGTCACCCGCGCCACGAACTTGCTTGAACTTGCCCGGCGAGAGCGAACAGGTTCATGTAGTGGAAGTTGCTGACACTATTTTTGATGCCATGTCAGATACAGCTCTCGGCAGCCGCACGACGCCCAGGCGCAGGGCAGGGAGGGTCGTCGCGGAGATGTGCCAGTGTCGGCCGCCGGGCGAGTGCGAGTACAGGATCTGCTGGCGGGCGAGGCGGGCGGCCACAGCGGCGTCCGTGTCCGGCGGGCTAGCGTTGAGCTGGGCGTGCTCACGGAACCGTGCGGCCGCGTAGTCGGCGGTCTGGAGAAGACCCGGCACCCAGTAGGGTTCGAACGCACGGATGGTCTGTGCTGCGGCCTCCATGTCGGCCCAGGACTTCTGGACTGCGGCGTGGCCGTGTCGCAGCTCGCGCCGCCATCGGGCGTACCGTTCGGCCAAGTCGTGCAGCAGAGAGACGAGTTCCTCGGCGGCCTCGGGGACACCGCAGGCGGTGGTCCTGATTAGGTCTTGAGACAGATCATCGAGGCGCGAAGGTGATGGCCGGCGAGGTGGCTCGCTGGGGTCTTGTCGTATCGCGTGGCCGATACCTCGCCTGGCTTTCCGTTTGTTGATCAGGCGCTCGACGGTGTCCCGTTCCCCAGAGAGGTCGGTCTCACGGGCGGCCATGTGGAACCGCCGGATCCGGGACCAGTGGCTCGGCAAACGCATCGGAGCCGACACCGACACCGGCGCTGTGCGGGGCGGAGTCGCCTTGTCCTGGCAGTGCCGGTGGCTATTCGCCGGTCACGCCGTCGGTGAGCTCTCGAACGATGTCCAGGTGGCCCGCGTGGCGGGCGTACTCCTGCAGAACATGGAACAGGATCCAGCCCAGGGTGGGCCGCGTGGTGCAGTCGTCCGGGAAACGGCCGCCGGCCGCGGCGACGGTGGTCAGCGGCGTACCCGACACGACGGCTCGCGTGTACTCGCCGCCCGCGTGCAGCGCGGCGAGCAGGTCGGCGGCCGTCTCCTCCGGGCCGACGTACCAGCGGTCCGCTGGGCCGCGGTCGCCCCAGGGCGCCGAGACCTGCTCGGCCCGGAAGCCCCAGCGCAGCCAGCGCTGCTCCATGTGGACGAGGTGCTTCAGGAGTTCGAGCAGGGTCCACCCGGAAGGGAGCCGACTGGCACGCAGCTCTGCGTCGGACATGCCCTCGATCTTGGCGCCGACCACGGACCGGTAGTAGTCGAGATAGTCCAGCAACAGCTCGCTGGGATCGGAGAGTTGCTGGTCAGGCTCGGGCAAGGAGGAAGTCATGGGCCCGATTCTGCCACTGCACGGGTCAGCACCCGGAGGGTTTTCCGTTGCCGGCGGTCCCATCGGACCGGCCGGGCAACGAGAGCGCCCGCTCGTCGAGATCGACGAGCGGGCGAGGGTGTGCAGCTGGGGAGTGGGCCTGCCTCAGGTGGCGAAGAGGCGGCGGCGGGGAGGGCGCGCGACGACCGAGGCGTGTTTGAGGGTGCCGGTGATCTCGATCCGGAGCCGGGGGCTGGTGGCGTCGCCGCCGCCGTTGGAGCGCTGCTTGACCTTGGAGAAGACGAGGGTGAGATCGTCGGTGTCGAGGGTGACGAGGCCCGGCGGGCTGATGATGAGCAGCTTGCCGTGCCGCAGGGCCGCGTCGATCAGAAGGGTGTCGGCCGTGATGACCGCTTCGGTGAAGTCGAGGACGACCGTGCAATGTTTCGGCCGCAACTCGATGTGCCGGGGGACCACCCAGCGCCCGGCCCGGGTGTACTTGCCGCCGCGCTGGTCGATGACCAGCACGTCCTTCGGCGTGGGCACGGCCGACGCGAAGCTCGGCAGGTCGGTGGTCAGCTCGGCCAGCTCGGCGAGCGTCCGGGCCGAGAGCGCGGCTTCCAGTCGGGCTTCGAGCTCCTCGGGGGTGAGCCGGCCGTCTGCGGCGGCGACCTGCAGCGTTTCTACGATGCGGTCCCGGTCCTGATGGGATGCCCGTAGCGCGGGCAGGTCTCTCGACATGGGGTCCACGCTAACCCAGTGCGGGCGGCCCGGAACAGGGAGCTGGGCGGAGGCGGTCAGCACCGAGTGTGCTGACCGCCGGGTGGGCGGGGAGAGTTCAGACGAGGTGGTCGAACTCGCCGGCCTTGGCGCCGAGGATGAACGCGCGGAGCTTGGCGGCGGTGGTGGTGACGATGATGGCGGGGTCGTCGGACTCGCGAAGGTGGCGGAGGCTGTCGACCCCAGCTGCCAGTTCAAGACATGTGCTGCCGCCGTCTGCATCGCTGAAGGATGACTTCTGCCAGGCAAGGTCGGACATCGGGCGCCTTTCACGTTTGGAGCTGGTAGACGAGGTGCTGAAGGAGTCCCCACGAGTCACGAGAGGAATCCCGCCTGGGCTTCGACGTGTCCACGGCCGGTAACGAGAGATCGCATGCCTCTCGAAACTTCTGGTGGTAGGCCACTACGTCTGATGGATCCCCAAGGTGAATAGCGCGCTTGGGCCCATCCAGGATGATGGTCGACAGAGCGGTGCACCCGGGGTCGCAGATCAGGAAGGCACCTGTGTAGGGGACCTTCTTGGGGGCGTCGAATGGAATGATCTCGATCGTGACATTGGGTAGTTCCGCCATATCGACGAGATGAAGAAGCTGCTCGTGCATGACCGACTTGCCGGCGAACCGCATCCGAAGAGCTGCTTCGTGGATGACGAATCGAAACTGACGCCTACTGTCGGTCAGGACGCGCTGCCGCTGTAGACGGAACTGGACAGCGGTCGCCGTGTCCCAACGGCCATCTTGGTAAGCATCCTTGTAGATAGCTTCGATATAGCCCGGGACTTGCAAGCTGCCAGGGATATGGAGCGTGTCGAACACCGAGAAGGTCTGTGCCCTGTCCTCCGCCTCGGCCAGATCCAGCGCGAGTGTCGGGACTTTGCCCTCGAACTCGCTCCACCAGCCCTTGCCGCTGCTCCGACCCATCTCGGTAAGACCCGCGCGGTATACCGGGTCTGTGCAGCCATAGGCGTCGAGCCAGACTTCGAGGCGTTCGGGGTTGAGAGTGATCCGGCCAGCCTCGGTGTGACTCACTGCCGGAACCTTCATGCCGACCAGTGCTCCGGCGTCAGCAGACGACAGCCCGGCGGCTGTCCGCAGGTGCTGCAGCTCCTCGCCGAATCGGCGCTGCCGTTGGCTGATTGGTCCCTTGTATCCCACGATCGTCCTTCCCTGTCGGCGCAGTCTCGCGCACAACCCCTCCGGGATGCCACCAACGAGTGATGGCTGGCACGAGTCTCCTGGATTGGCTTGCAACCTTGCCAGACTGACCCCTACTCTCAGTGTTGCACCGATCACATGACGGAGTGTCAGCCTGGTTCACGGTGACGCCTCCGCCGATTCCCCTCCTCTCCCTCCCGGGGTCTCCCATGCGTGCTTCCAACCCTCCCGACTGGACCGCCGCCCGCACCGAACTGTGCGACCTCCTCACCACCGCCGGCTGGCCGCCCCCCACCATCTCCGACGCCGAACTCGCCCTTCACGAACTCTTCTTCAACGCGTGGCGGCACGCCGGGAGCCTCGCGCCCCTGGTCGTCGTCACCCTCCTGGAGCGCAGGCTCCGGGTCTCGGTCTGCGACGACAGCCAGACCCTCCCGCCCGAGCCGTGCGCCCCCGCCGACCCCCTCGCCCTCTCCGGCCGGGGCCTCCACCTCGTCCGTTCCCTCTCGCACCGCTTCGGCGCCGACCTGCGTAAGCAGGGCAAATCCGTCTGGTTCGAACTGCAGTTGGACGCCGCCTGATGCCCCTTCCCCGCCGCTACCCGATGCTGCCGACCGACCCCCGGATCCGGTACTACACCGACGGCCACATCCGCACGCTCCTCGCCGAAGTCGACGAGCGCGGCCGCAGGTTCGGCCTCATCTTCCCCTCCGCGACCACCGACCGCACCATCGACGGCCGCATCCTCGTCCGCTTCAACACGGCCCCCGCCTCCACCCTCCTCAACCTCCTCTCCCTCCTCCTCGCCGCCGAACGAGACCGCGACGACCCGTGCGCTTCCTGATCGCCGCCGCCTTCGCCGTCCTCCTCGCCCTGGCGATCGCCACCGTCGTCCTGGGCGTCATCACCGCACTCAACGTTGCAAAGACCGACGAGGAGGACCCCTGACATGCCCGACCCGGACCCGGACCCCGGCTGCGGCCCCAACCCCCTGGCCAACGCCCTCGCCGCGACCCACTACGCCGTCGCCGCCGCCTTCAACACCCTCGCCCCCGGCGCCGCCCGGCCCGTCCCCGACGACTTCGACTGGCGCGAGCTCGAAGCCTTCATCTTCCACTTGGGCTTCGCCGCCGACGACTCCGACGCCGCCCTCAACCTCTACCGCCTGCTCACCGCCGTCCAGCGGATCGCCTACCGCGAGGCCGCCGGCCGCAACGCCGCCGGGCACCCCGCCCGCCTCAACCCCCACCTCAACCCCAGCCCGAGCCCCCGCCCGTCCTCGACCGCGTTCACCCGTGGGGGTGGTGCCGGGTGAATGCCACCGACCGCGCCCCGCGCGGCCCCTAGCGTGGGCAGGGCAAGCGCCAGCCATCTCGGGGGAGGGGACCAGACGTGTCCGACGTCGCCGAATACCTGCTGCTCTACGTCGAAGGCGACGCGGTCGTGGCGCACGACGCCGACCTGCGCCCGCACACGTTCCCCCTCCCGCCCGGCGAGCTGGGCGCCACCATCGCCCGGGTGGATGCCGCCGGGGGCGCCCAACTCCTGCTGGCCGTCAGCTCGTCCGCGATCGTCTCCTGCCGGGAGATCTGACGAGTCGTCAATTCCTGGGCGTGTTCCGCGCTGACCACCGTCCGCGTCTGGTTGGCTACCCGGATGCGAGGCGACAGGCGCCTCCAAGTCAAAGGAACACCGGCATGACGACAGAGCGCACCAACCCGGCGGCCCGGCTCGGGTTCCAGCCCGGGCAGGTCGTCCAGGAGATCGGCTACGACGAGGACGTCGACCAGGACCTCCGTGAGGGCATCGAGTCGATCACCGGCCAGGACCTCGTCGACGAGGACTACGACGACGTGGCCGACACCGTCCTGCTCTGGTTCCGCGAGGACGACGGCGACCTCACCGACGCTCTGGTCGACGCCATCGGCTTCCTCGAAGAGGGCGGCGTGATCTGGCTGCTCACCCCGAAGTCGGGCCGGGACGGCTACCTCGAGCCCAGCGACGTCAACGAAGCCGCCCAGACCGCCGGTCTCTCCCAGACCAAGTCGGTCAGTGTGGCCAAGGACTGGGCAGGCGCCCGCCTCATCGCCCCCAAGCGCTGACACCCCCGGAGTGGGAAGTCGGCCCCGCCGACTTCCTACTCCGCGCCCCTCGCCTCACCGCTGCGGCAGCTCGCACCCGTCCGGCCCGCAGACCTCGCCGCTGCCGCCGCTGCCGCCGCTGCCGTCACCGCTCGTGCCGCCGACCAGCAGCGGCACCACCACCCGGCTCTCCCAGGCCTGCTCCAGCGCCGCCGTGAACGTCTCGGCCGGCTGGGCGCCCGAGACCCCGAGCCGTCGGTCGAACACGAAGAACGGGACCCCGGTGGCACCCATCGCGCCCGCCGTCGCCTCGTCCTCGCGCACCGCCTCCGCGTAGGCGTCCGGATCGGCCAGCACCGCTGCCGCGGCCTCGCCGTCCAGCCCCGCCTCGACGGCCAGTTCCACCAGCCGTCCTTGCGCGAACGCGGATCGCGCGTCGGCGAAGTTGGCCCGGTACAGCGCGTCCAGCAGCTGGCCCTGCCGACCGTGGTCCTTGGCGAAGTGCAGCAGGCGGTGCATGTCGAAGGAGTTCGCCGCGTCGCGCCCCTCGCGGAGGTACGCCAGCCCCTCCCCGTGCGCGTTGTCCGCGATCCGCGCCTCTGCCGCCTCGGCCTGCTCCAGGCTGAGCCCGTACTTGGCGGCGATCAGCGGGACGACCGGTCGTGCCTCGGCCGGCGAGTGGGGGTCGAGCTCGAAGGAGCGGTGGACGACCTCCACGTCCCCCCGGTGGGGGAACCGCTCCAGGGCCTGCTCGAACCGGGCCTTGCCGATGTAGCACCACGGGCAGTTGATGTCGGTCCAGATCTCCACGCGCACGGCGTCGCTCCCGTCTCCAGCCGTGCGGGGCCTTCCCGCACCCGGCTCCGAGGCCAACGCAGACGGCCACCTGAATATTTCTTGTGATGAAATATTCAGGTGCTCGGCGGGACCGGCCTGGGCGGGCGCGGTGGCCGCCGTCGCGCTCGGGGGGCTGGTCGGGGCCTTCGTGGACCTTCGCTTCGACGCCCAGCGATGACGCCCAGCGATGACGTCCAGCGATGACGTCCGGCGCTGACGTCCGGCGCTGACGCCGTCCCCGGCCGTGACCGGCAACCGACCCCGTGCGTGGGAAGTCGGACCGGCCGACTTCCCATGCAAGCCGCCGCCGGTCAGCAGGAGATGTTGCCGCCGCCGACGTCGGTGCCGAGGACGCCGACGAACTTCTTGTAGAGGTTGATGCGGTCGTTGCGCTCGTCCGGGTTCTTGCCGTTGCACTCCAGGTCGCCGTTGATGCTGCGGATGGTCTCGCCGAAGCCCTTGCCGTTGACGATGGCGTCGTGCGCGGTCATCGTCCCGGCGCCCTTCTGGGAGTTCCAGAACCAGAGGCCGGTCTTCCAGGAGACGGCCGGGTCCTTCTCGGCCAGGGAGGGGTTGTTCAGCAGGTCGATGTGCAGGGCGTCGCCCGCCGCCTTGTAGTTGAAGTTCCAGCTGATCTGGAGCGGGCCGCGCCCGTAGTAGGCGCTCTTGCCGGCGGGACAGCCGTAGGGCTGCGAGGTGTCGCAGTAGTGCGGGTAGTTGGCGGTGTTCTGCTCGACGACGTACTTCAGGCCGCCGGTCTCGTGGCTGACGTTGGCGAGGAAGGCGGCGGCCTCGCGCTTGCGGGTGGCGTCGTTGCCGGTGGTGGTGAACCCGGGGTAGGCGCTGAGGGCGTCGGTCAGGCCGCGGTAGGTGTAGAAGGAGTTCCGGCTCGGGAACATCTGGTTGAACTGGGCCTCGCTGACCACGAACGAGGCGGCCGCCGCTGGTGTGGCGTGCCCGGTGAGCGCGGTGGTGCCCAGGGCGACGGTGCTCAGGACGGCGGCCGAGGCGGCCATGGACAGGGTGCGGGAGAGCTTCATCGTCACTTCTCGCTTGTCGTCGGGGTGAGGGTGCTTCGGGGGTGTTTCGGTGGCGCTTGGGCGGTGCTCCGAGGGATGCTCCGGCGGGTGCTTCGGGAGCGAAGCGCCGGGGAACATCGTGGTGCGCCGATTCTGGGAAAAGGCGCCGACCAGCACCCAAACCACTCGTTCGGGGTGTATCCGGCCCAGAAGGTGAGCGAGATTCAGGCCAATTCCAGCTCGTCCGACACGCCGACAGGTTGATCATCCGGTCATCAGATACGCGGGATAACCTCGTCCGCGCACAAGGCAGACACCGCGAGCGGGGGGACGACCACATGGGGCACGCCGACGACGAGGGCGACGAGCGGCTGGCGGCGGAGGGCGAGGTGGCGGTGGCCCGGCTGGCCATCGACTCCGGAGACCTCCCGCACGCCGCCGACCACCTGGCCGACGCGATCCTCGCCGACCCCCAGCTGCCCGAACTGCACGAGGCACTGGCCGAATTGTGCGCCGCCGCCGGAGGACCGGCCGCCGCCCGCGAGCTGTTCCCGCTGGACGGCCAGGTCTACCTGGGCACCGTCGCCTGCCGGGCCCACGTCGAAGCCGCCGCCGGGGACTGGGACACCGCCGTCGGCCTGCTCGCCTCCGCGATCCAGTACGAGCCCGCGAGACCCTGGGCGCACACCGCCTGGCTCGCCCGCGAGGACCTGCCCGCCCTCGTCGACCCGGACGCCGTCGCCCAGGCGGTGGCCCGGGCCGCCGGCGGACTGCCCGACCCGCTGCCCGCCGAACTCGCCGAAGCCGTCCAGCCGTTCGAGGACTTCGTCCAGTCCGTGGTGGCCCGCCACGGCGACCACGCCTTGCTGCTCGCGATGGCCTCCGGCCTCACCCGCCGCCTCGGCGCCACCGGCCGCGCCGTCGAACTCGCCGAACGGGCCCACCTGCTGGCCCCCGGCTACCTGCCGTCCGTGATGCTCGGCAACGCCCTGCGCGCGCACGGCCGGCCGGAACGGGCGCTCGCCGTCTGGGAGGCCGAACTGGCCCGGGTCGAACCGGAGCGCGACAACTCCAGCAGCTACCTCGCCGTCGACGTCGCCGAGTTGTACGGCGCCCTCGGCCGCCCCGCCGACGGCCTGCCCTGGCTGGACCGCGTGCTCTCCACCGAACCCGACCACCCCAAGGCGGCCCCCGCCCGGTACGGCCTGCGGCACGCCGCCGACGGCGACCCCGCCCACCTGCTCGCCCTGGCCGACCACCACCGCGCCCACCCGGACCACGAGTACGCCCAGGACCTGCTGGAACGGCTCAGCCACCGGGAACCCTGGCTCGGCATGGTCTCCGGCGCCACCGAGGCGACCGTCAACGTGCTGCACCAGGTGCTCGCCGCCCCCGGCACCACCCGCGACAGCGAGATCGAGTGCAGCGCCTCCGCCGTGGAACCGCCCAGCTCCCTGCTGGCCGTCCGCCTCGCCCTGCCGCGCTCCACCGTCGCCTACCAGTCCGTCGCCGAGCCCGACCCCCGGCTCCCGCTGGCCGAACCGGCCACCCGGATCTGGGCCTGGGACGGCACCGACCCGCGCCCGGCCGTCGCCCCGCCCGCACCGGACAGCGCCGAACTCGTCCGGGCCACCGCCGAGATCGTCTGGGCGACCGTCCCCGCCGCCTACGACCACGCCGTCCGGCTGGCCGGGCTGCCGCTCGACGACCTGCTCGGCGCGCTCGTCCACCCGCCGATGCCCCGGGAGGACGACCTCGGCCGGGCCCTGCTGGCCCACCAGCCCGAACTGTGGGTGCGGGCCGTCCAGGTCTTCGCCTGCCTCGGCATCGCCCACCACCGCACCGACCAGCCGTGGGAGGACTCCGAGCGCCGCCGCGTGCTGGTCGACCTGCTGCTCGGGCCCGAGGACTGGGTGGTCGAGGCGGCCGGCTTCGCCCTCGTCGCGATCGGCTGGACGCACCCCGAGACCCGCGCCGACATCGCCGACCGGCTCCGGCAGCGGCTGCACTACAGCGCCCGGGCCCGCCGCACCCGCGTGGTGACCGTCCTGCGCTCGCTCGCCGCGCTGGCGCTCACCGCGCCCTGGCTGCCCCGGGCCGACCTCGACCTGGCCCGGCGGCTGATCGAGCGGGCCGAGGCCCAGGAGGCCCAGGAGGCCGGGAAGGCCGGGGAAGCCCGGCAGGCCGAGGTGCTGCCCCAGGACCAGGAGCAACCGGAACCCCGCCCCGGCCTCCTGCGCCGCCTCTTCCGGCGCGCCTGACGGGCGCTACGACGGAGGCCGACGAGCGACGCCCGGCGGGCGACGCCCGTCACCCGATGCCCGTCACCCGATGCCCGTCACCCGATGCCCGGCAGCGGATCCTGGTCGACGTCGAAGCGCGCGACCCGCTCCGCCGGATCGCGGCACTCCGGGCCGAGCCGCAGGATCCGCGACTCCGGGTCGTGCAGCGGGCGGTGGCAGCGGCGGCAGGTGACGCGGGGCCGGATGGCCTCGGGAGTGTCGGTGCCCGGGATCGGGTCCGGGCCGCCACTCGGGCCTGCGCCGGTCGAGGCGCCGCCACTAGGGCCTCCGCCGGTCGGGCCGTTGCTGGTCGGGACGCTGGTCATGGGGAGACGGTAGCCGGGCGGGGCCGGGAAGAGATCCCCCCGGCCGGCGCGGCCCGCGGCAGGCCCGGTCGACATTCAGCGAACGCTGGGCCGGGCGTCGTACTCCGCGCGGGCGGCCTCGACGGCGGGGACGCGCTGCTCGGACCAGTGCGCGAGGGCGGCGACCAGTTCGGCGGCCTCCCGGCCGAGCGGGGTGAGGCTGTAGTCGACCCGGGGCGGGATCACCGGGTGGGCCTCGCGGTGCACGAAGCCGTCGCGCTCCAGCGTCTGCAGGGTCTGCGCGAGCATCTTCTCGCTGACGCCGGAGACCCGGCGGCGCAGTTCGCTGAAGCGGTAGCCGCGCTCGCGCAGCGCGCCGAGCACGAGGACGCCCCAGCGGCTGGTGACGTGCTCCAGCACGCCCCGGGACGGGCACATGCGGTCGAACACGTCGGCCGGCGGCAGCTCGCGCACCGGGACGGCCGGGCGGCCTTCCTCCAGGGTCTTCATGACTGTCCTGCCATTACCTTCATATCAGTACCGTACTTTGAAGTGCGTACTTTCGAAAGGTTAGTGCAGTCCCTAGGGTGAGTTTCGAGGCAGAAACCCCATCGAGGCAGAAACCCACCCGAGGAGCATCCCCATGTACGTCGTCACCGGTGCCACCGGCCAGCTCGGCCGTCTCGTCGTCGAAGGCCTGCTGGCCGCCGTCCCCGCGAGCGAGGTGGCGGTCGCCGTCCGCTCCGCCGAGAAGGCGGCCGACCTGGCCGCGCGCGGGGTGGCCGTCCGCGTGGTCGACTACGACGACCCGGCGACCCTGGCCGGCGCCTTCGCGGCCGGCGACCGGGTGCTGCTGATCTCGGGCAGCGAGGTCGGCCGCCGGATCCCGCAGCACCGCGCGGTGGTCGACGCGGCCCGTGCGGCCGGCGTCGCGCTGTTCGCCTACACCAGCGCACCGGGCGCGGCGACCTTCCGGCTGGCCGACGAGCACAAGGCGACGGAGGAGCTGATCCGCGAATCCGGCCTGCCGTCCGTCCTGCTGCGCAACGGCTGGTACACCGAGAACTACCTGGGTGACGCGGCCGGCACGGTGGCGCGCGGCGTGGTGCTCGGCAGCGCCGGGGACGGCCGGGTGGCCACCGCCCCGCGCAAGGACTACGCGGACGCGGCGGTCGCCGTCCTCCTCGGCGAGGGCCACGAGGGCCGGGTGTACGAGCTGAGCGGCGATGCCGCGTGGAGCCTGGCGGAGCTGGCGGCCGAGCTGGCGCTGGTCTCCGGGCAGCCGGTCGCGCACCAGGACGTGGCGCCGGCGGAGCACCTCGCGGCGCTGATCGGCGCGGGCCTGCCGGAGGGCTTCGCCGAGGTGCTGGTGGACGTGGACGCGGGCATCGCCCGTGGCGAGCTGGCCGGCACCCCGGGCGACCTGGCCCGGCTGATCGGCCGCCCGACCGTCCCGCTGGCCGAGTCGGTGCGCGCCGCGCTCCAGGGCTGAGGCGCTTGAGCTCGCCGTGAGCCCCGCGTTTCCCGAGGTCAGCGATGTCATGACCAAAATGCGGAAACGGAGATGACAGCCTGCCCCTCCGCCAGCTACCGTCACCTCGACACACGCGCGCGGAGGGCAGGCGGCCATGCCAGAGACAACCCAGCAGGACAGCGGCCGAGGCCTCTGGTACGGCGTCGCGGCCTACGGCATCTGGGGACTCTTCCCCCTGTTCTGGCCACTGCTGGAGCCCGGCGCCGCCGACGACATCCTGGCCAACCGGATGGTCTGGTCCCTGGTCGCCGTGGTGCTGCTGCTGATCGCCCAGCGGCACTGGAGCTGGATACGCCCGCTGCTGCGCCAGCCCCGCCGGCTCGCCATGCTGGCCGGCGCGGCCACGGTGATCTCGATCAACTGGGGCGTCTACATCTGGGGCGTCAACGCCGGGCACGTCGTCGAGACCAGCCTCGGCTACTTCATCAACCCGCTGGTCACCATCGGCTTCGGCGTCCTGGTGCTCAAGGAGCGGCTGCGGACGGCGCAGTGGGCGGCGGTCGGTGTCGGCGCGGCCGCCGTCGCGGTGCTCAGCATCGCGTACGGGCGGCTGCCGTGGATCGCGCTCACCCTGGCGCTCTCCTTCGCCACGTACGGGCTGCTGAAGAAGAAGGTCGGGCTGAGCGGGCTGGAGAGCCTGGCGGCGGAGAGCGCCTTCATGTTCCCGTTCGCGCTCGGCTACCTGGTCTACCTGGAGGTCAGCGGGCGCGGCACCTTCGGCCACACGGTGGCCGGCTCGTACGGCTGGGGGCACTCCGGGCTGCTGCTGCTCAGCGGGGTGATCACGGCGGTCCCGCTGCTGCTCTTCGGCACGGCGGCCGTGCGGGTGCCGCTGACCGTGCTCGGGCTGCTGCAGTACCTGGCGCCGGTGTTCCAGTTCCTGATCGGCGTGGCGGTGTTCCACGAGTCGATGCCGCCCGCCCGCTGGGCCGGCTTCGGCCTGGTCTGGCTGGCGCTCGCGGTGCTCACCTGGGACGCGCTGCGCCAGGTGCGGGCCGACCGCGCGGGGCGGGCCGCGGCCGTGCCGCAGCCCGCCCCCGCGAAGGCGGCCGTCAGGCGCTGATCCGCCGCTACTGATCCGCCGCTTCCGATCCGACCCCGCCGAGGCGCCGGTCAGACGCTGATGTCCCGGCTGGTGAAGCGGGACCAGGCCGCCGCGCCGAACACGGCGACGTAGGCGGCCTGGAGGCCGAGGTCCTTCCACACGCCGTCCCAGTACATCGGCTGGCGCAGGAGGTCCGCGAAGCTGAGCCAGTAATGGGTGAACAGGAACGGCCTCACGGCGTCCAGCTGCGGGAAGGCGTCCAGGATCTGCACGGTGACCACCAGCCCGACGGTCGCCGCCATCGCCGCGATGCCGCTGCCGGTGAGCGTGGAGACGAACAGCCCGATCGCCACCAGCCCGGCCAGCGAGGCCGCCACCACCCCGGCCACGAGCACCGCCCGCAGCAGCGCGTCGCCGAAGCCGATGGTGTCGCCGGAGATCAGCGTCACCTCGCCGAGCGGGAACAGCGCGGCGCCGGTGGCCAGCGCCGCCGCCGCGACCGCCACGGTCGCGGCCAGGCAGAACACCAGCCCGGCGGTGAACTTGGCGGCCAGCAGCCGGGTGCGCCCCGCCGGCGCGACCAGCAGGTAGCGCAGCGTCCCGGTGGCCGCCTCGCCGGCGACCGAGTCCCCGGCGACCACGCCGACCGTCATCGGCAGGAACACCGGCAGCGCGACCGCGAGGGCGGTGAAGACCAGGAACAGGCCGTTCTGGGTCGTCTGCGCGATGAAGTTCACCCCGCCGCCGCCCTCGTGCGGGCTGCCCGTGTTGAGCTTGACGACCACGCCGATCAGGATCGGCAGCACCGCCAGGATCCCCAGCAGCACCTTGGTGCGCATCCGGCGGAAGGTCAGGTGCAGTTCGTTGCGGAACAGTGCCAGGAACCCGGCCGCCGTCTGCGGCCTCCGCCCGGCCCGGACCGGCACCGCCCCGACCGGCACCGCCCCGACCGGCACCGCCCCGGCCTGTGACAGCTCAGCCCGCGACAGCTCAGCCTGCGACATCGAAGCCCTCCCCGGTCAGCGCCACGAAGGCGTCCTCCAACGTGCCCCGCTCCAGACCGAACCCGTGCACCCGCACCCCGGCCTCGACCAGCGCCGCGCACAGCTTCGGCAGCGCCTCCTCGACCGGGGAGCCGAGCGCGCCGAGCGTGCCGAGCTCGCCGTCCACCCGCCCGTCGCCGGGCACCAGGGAGCCGACCCGGTGGGCCGCCAGCACCTCCACGGCGTGCGCCACGTCCGGCGTGCGGACCACCAGCCGGCCCTGCGCGCGGGCGGCCAGTTCGGCGACGGTGCCCTGCACCACCAGCCGGCCCCGGGACATCACCGCCGCGTGGGTGCAGACCTGCTCGATCTCGTCCAGCAGGTGCGAGGAGAGGAACACCGTGGTCCCCTCCGCCGCGACCTCCCGCACCAGCGCCCGGATCTCGCGCATGCCCTGCGGGTCCAGCCCGTTGGTGGGCTCGTCCAGCACCAGCAGCTCGCGCGGCTGGAGCAGCGCCGACGCCAGGCCGAGCCGCTGCTTCATGCCCAGCGAGTACGCGCGGGCCTTCTTGGCCGCCGCGGCGCTCAGCCCGACCCGTTCCAACGCCGTCTCGACGCGCAGGCGCCGGGTGCGCGGGTCGGCGGTCGGGTCGGCGGCGTCGAACCGGACCAGGTTGTCCCGCCCGGAGAGGAAGCCGTACAGCGCCGGGCCCTCGATCAGCGCGCCCACCCGGGGCAGCACGGAGGCGACGGACTGCGGCATCGGCTC
The DNA here is from genome assembly GCF_044760075.1 of Kitasatospora sp. NPDC098663. Lineage (NCBI taxonomy): Bacteria > Bacillati > Actinomycetota > Actinomycetes > Kitasatosporales > Streptomycetaceae > Kitasatospora > Kitasatospora sp. NPDC098663. The sequence continues at coordinate 75,895 of NZ_JBIWAP010000016.1, forward strand.
GCCGAGGACGGTGGCCACGCCGGAGGTGGGGGCGATCAGGCCCATCAGCATCCGGATGGTGGTGGTCTTGCCGGAGCCGTTCGGGCCGAGGAAGCCGAAGACGGAGCCGCGCGGCACGCTCAGGTCCAGGCCGTCCACGGCGAGCTGGCCGCCCCGGAAGCGCTTGGTCAGACCGCGGGTCCTGATCACGTCGTCGGGCCGGGAGGAACCGGAGGAACCGGGGGAGGAGGGGGATCCGGAGGAGTCAGGGGAGTCGGGGGAGGAGGAGGTGGAAGGCGCGGGGCCCGGGCGCTGCTCGGCGCCCGGACCCCCGGCCGACTCCGTAACGTCCCCCGTTACGGGAGCCTTGGTCATCCGTCAGTTCACCCCGGCGGCGTGCTGGAGCACCGGCAGGGTCACCGCGCCGGCGAACACCCGGCCGTCGTCGGTGACCAGGACGTTCACCACCTTGGTGCTGATCAGCGTGCCGCCGCCGACCGGCTTGCCGAGCGACTTCACCAGCGCCTGCGGGTTCAGGGCCGCGCCCCGACCGCCGTGCTTGCCGCCCTTGCCGCCGTCCTGCGGCGCGTCGACGGTGCCGCCGGGCAGCTGCGCCGAGACCACGGTCGTCCAGCCCTCGCCGATCACGTTCACGCCGTCGTGGTCCTGGCCCGAGGCGCCCTGACCGGCCTTGCCCCCGGGAGCGGAGCCCTTGGGCGCGAAGCCCTGCGGCACCCCACCCTCGGCGCCCTCGTCCGCCTTGTGCTCCGTCACCTTGGCGCCCTTGGGCACGGTGAAGTCGAAGGTCTTGGCGGCCGGCTTGGCGAAGGACACGTCGGTGAAGTGGACGTCCAGCACGGTGGAGCCGTCGACGCCCTTGACCACCACCGAGAGCGGCACCCCGTTGTCGGCGGCGACCGCGATCCGGACCTCGGCGACGGTCGAACCGGACTGCGCGGGTTTGACGCTCAGCTGGTACGCCTTCTGCCCGGCCACGTTGGCGGTGCCGGCCACGGTGACCGACGTGGTGCCCGCGCTCGCGGTCAGGAACTGCCGGGCGGCCTCCTGCGGGGTCGTCGGCACCCCGGTCAGCGGCGCCCCGGCGTGCTTGCCGGCCGTGCCGGGGTGCTGGGCGGCCGCCTGGCCGGTCAGCCGCACGGCGGTGTTGGTCGAACTGTCCCAGGCCCAGGCCTGGTCGCCGTTGTGGACGACGGTGTAGCCGGCCATGTCCTCCAGCAGGTCGACCCGCTGGCGGTCCGGGCCGTCCACCGCTATCCGCAGCGTCTGGTCACCGCCGAGCAGGCCGAGCAGCTTGGCCTGCGGGTCGGCCGCCGAAGAGCCCTGGCCGCCGCCGCGCCCGGCCGCCGCGCCGAGCCCGCCGGCCGCGACGCCCAGCAGCTGGCTGGGCAGGCCGAGGTCGGTGGAGACGGACACCGTGCCGGAGAGGGCCTGCGCGTCGGAGCCGAGCACCTTGGCCACCAGCTGCTCCGGCGTCAGCGAGGGAAGTTCGGGCGGGGCGTCGGCCGCCAGTGCGGGCACCAGCCCGACCCCGGCGGCGATCACCGCGGCCACCGTCAGCGGAACCCCGGCCCGCACCAGCATGCGCCGCCGTGAGCGGTACGGCACGCCGCCGTCCACGTTGTCCCCCGCCGCCGTGTCATTGGTCATGGCGTCCTCAACTCCTCTACGAACACGAGCGATTGGCTGTGCCTCTCCATTAGAGGCCCGCACCCCGCCCCCGTCATCGCCCTGCGGGGCCAGTTCGGGGTAAACCTCGCGGGTACATCGACCCTGAGACGCCCTCAGGGTTGGCTACTCCGAACGTACGAGACCTGGCGTAGGGTCGCGCCATGGACGGAACCGCCATGGACGCAAGCAACCCCCCTACCGCTAACGCGATGCGGCGCGCCCTGCGCCGCGCCCGGGACGGCGTCGCCCTGGACGTCACCGAGACCGCGGTGCTGCTCCAGGCCAGAGGCGAGGACCTGAACGACCTGTGTGCGAGCGCCGCCCGGGTCCGCGACGCGGGGCTGGCGGCGGCCGGGCGGCCCGGTGTCATCACCTACTCCAAGAGCGTCTTCATCCCGCTCACCCGGCTCTGCCGCGACAAGTGCCACTACTGCACCTTCGTCACCGTCCCCGGCAAACTGCGCCGGGCCGGCCACGGGATGTTCATGTCCCCCGACGAGGTGCTGGACGTCGCCCGGCGCGGGGCCGAACTCGGCTGCAAGGAAGCCCTGATCACCCTCGGCGACAAGCCCGAGGACCGCTGGCCCGAGGCCCGCGAGTGGCTCGACGCGCACGGGTACGACGACACCATCGCCTACGTGCGGGCGATGTCGATCCGCATCCTGGAGGAGACCGGCCTGCTCCCGCACCTCAACCCCGGGGTGCTCGGCTGGACGGACTTCCAGCGGCTCAAGCCCGTCTCCGCCTCCATGGGCATGATGCTGGAGACCACCGCCACCCGGTTGTGGAGCGAGCCCGGCGGCCCGCACCACGGCTCGCCGGACAAGGAGCCGGCCGTCCGGCTGCGGGTGCTGGAGGACGCCGGGCGCAGCTCCGTCCCGTTCACCAGCGGCCTGCTGATCGGCATCGGCGAGACGTACCAGGAGCGCGCGGAGTCGCTGTTCGCGCTGCGCAAGGTCTCCCGGGCCTACCACGGCGTCCAGGAGCTGATCCTGCAGAACTTCCGCGCCAAGCCGGACACGGCGATGCGCGGCATGCCCGACGCCGAACTGGACGAGCTGGTCGCCACCGTGGCGGTGGCCCGGCACGTGATGGGCCCGTCGGCCTGCCTGCAAGCGCCGCCGAACCTGGTGGACGGCGAGTACGGGCGGCTGATCGCGGCCGGCGTCGACGACTGGGGCGGCGTCTCCCCGCTCACCCCCGACCACGTCAACCCCGAACGCCCGTGGCCCCAGATCGAGCGGCTCGCCGAGCGCTCCGCGGCCGCCGGCTTCGAACTGCGCGAGCGCCTCGCCGTCTACCCCGAGTACGTGCGGCGCGGCGAGCCCTGGCTGGACCCGCGGGTGCTGCCGCACGTGCGCGCCCTCGCCGACCCGGAGACCGGGCTGGCGAACCCGGACGCGGTGGTCCGCGGCCTGCCCTGGCAGGAGCCCGAGGACCTGCCCGCCTCGTACGGGCGGACCGACCTGCACGCCACCATCGACACCGAGGGCCGCACCGGCGACCGCCGGGCCGACTTCGAGGACGTCTACGGCGACTGGGAGGTGCTGCGCGAGCAGGTGCTCGCCGAGGGCGCGCCCGAGCGGCTGGTCGGCGACCTGCGCGAGGCGCTGGCGGTGGCCGCCGACGACCCGACGCGGCTCACCGACGACCAGGCGCTGGCGCTGTTCCACGCGGACGGCCCGGCCCTGGACGCGCTCTGCCGGATCGCCGACGACGTCCGCCGGGACACCGTCGGGGAGGACGTCACCTACTGCGTCACCCGGAACATCAACTTCACCAACGTCTGCTACACCGGCTGCCGCTTCTGCGCGTTCGCCCAGCGCCGCACCGACGCCGACGCCTACACCCTGTCGCTGGAGCAGGTCGCCGACCGGGCCGCGCAGGCCTGGGAGGTGGGCGCCACCGAGGTCTGCATGCAGGGCGGCATCCACCCGGACCTGCCCGGCACCGCCTACTTCGACATCGCCCGCGCGGTGAAGGAGCGGGTGCCCGGCATCCACGTGCACGCCTTCTCGCCGATGGAGGTGGTCAACGGCGCGACCCGCACCGGGCTGTCCATCCGCGACTGGCTCCAGCGGGCCAAGGAGAACGGCCTCGACAGCATCCCGGGCACGGCGGCCGAGATCCTGGACGACGAGGTCCGCTGGGTGCTCACCAAGGGCAAGCTGCCGGCCGCCACCTGGGTCGAGGTGGTCACCACCGCGCACGAACTGGGCATCCGCTCCTCGTCCACCATGATGTACGGGCACGTGGACACCCCGAAGCACTGGCTCGGGCACCTGCGGCTGCTCGCCGAGATCCAGCAGCGCTCCCTGGCGGCCAACGGCCCGGGCGGCGGCTTCACCGAGTTCGTGACCCTGCCGTTCATCCACACCAACGCGCCGGTCTACCTGGCCGGCATCGCCCGGCCCGGCCCGACCGCCCGGGACAACCGCGCGGTGGTCGCGATGGCCCGGCTGCTGCTGCACCCGCACATCCCCAACATCCAGACCAGCTGGGTCAAGCTGGGCGCGGAGGGCGCTGCCGAGATGCTCCGCTCGGGCGCCAACGACCTGGGCGGCACGCTGATGGAGGAGACCATCTCGCGGATGGCCGGCTCGGCGTACGGGAGTTACAAGTCGGTGCGCGACCTCCAGGCGATCGCCGAGGCGGCGGGCCGCCCGCACCGCCAGCGCACCACCACGTACGGCGAGGTGCCGGCCGAGCGCCGGGCCGCGGCGCTGGCCTCGGACGGGCACCTGCCGGAGCTGCTGCCGGTCCTGGACTGATCCCGCCACCGGCCTCCCGGTTCCCCCGGCCTGCTGGTTCCCCCGGCCCCGGCCTGCCGGTTCCCCGGCCCCGCTGCCGCCCGTACGGCGGCCGGGGCCGGGGGAACCGGAGCACGAGGGACGCCCTTGATTCGCTCGGGTCTTCGAATACAGTGCCAGGGCGCGCGCCGCGGCCGTGCGTCGCGCAGCCCCCTGCCCCGAGGAAAGGCGCCCCGTCGTGATGCCACTGTGGTCACGCGCCCAGCAGCAGGACTTCCGCAGCCGGGTGCGGGGCTGTCTGCTCGGCGGTGCCATCGGCGACGCGCTCGGCGCCGGCGTCGAGTTCGAGCCGCTGGAGAAGATCCGGGCCCAGCACGGCCCGCAGGGCGTCACCGGCTACGTCCCCGCGTACGGGCGCACCGGCGCCGTCACCGACGACACCCAGCTCACCCTGTTCACCGTCGACGGCCTGATCCGCGCCCACATCCGGCGCGACACCGGCAGCTGGCACCCGCCCACCGACCTGCACCTGGCCTACCTGCGCTGGGCCGCCACCCAGCGCGACTGGGGCCCCGACGAGCGCCGCCCCGACCTCGGCTGGCTCGGCCGCGAGGAGTGGCTGTACGCCCAGCGCGCCCCCGGCCAGGGCTGCCTGTCCGGCCTGACCGGGGCCGACGCCGAGTTCCTCGGCACCGTGGAGCGGCCCAAGAACCCGCACTCCAAGGCCTGCGGCACGGTGGTGCGGGCGGCGCCGTTCGGCCTGCTCACCAGCTGGGAGCCGGGCCTGGTCTTCCAACTCGCGGTGGAGTGCGCGGTGCTCACCCACGGCCACCCCACCGGCTACCTCGCGGCGGGCGCGCTCGCGGTGATCGTCCAGAGCGTGGCCCGCGGCGGCACCCTGGAGGAGGGCGTCCACCTCGCCCTGGCGCTGCTCTCCGAGCGGCAGGCGCACGAGGAGACCACCGCCGCGCTGCGGGCCGCGCTGGACGCCGTCCGGGCCGGCGAGCCGTCCGCGGACCGGGTGGAGGCGCTGGGGGAGGGCTGGGTCGCCGAGGAGGCGCTGGCGATCGGGGTCTACTGCGCGCTGGTCGCGCACGACGTGCGCTCGGGCCTGCTGCTCGCCGTCAACCACTCCGGGGACAGCGACTCCACCGGCGCGGTCTGCGGGAGCCTGCTCGGGGTGCTGCACGGTGACACCGCGCTGCCGTCGGGGCTGGTGGCCGGGCTGGAGGGGCGAGGCGCCATCCTCGAACTCGCCGACGACTTCGTGCTGGAGCTGATGCACGGCACCGAACTGCACGATCCGCGCACCCCGGAGGGTCTGACCTGGTCCGAGCGGTACCCGGTGGTGCGCTGAACGGGGCGGACCGGACGGGAGGTTCGGGAGGAAAGCAGTTCGGGCGGGAACGACGGTTGCCCGTAGCGTCGGCCGCCGGCGAGGGCGACGGCCACTGCCACGGGCAACCGGGCCGAGCTCGGATTCGCACCGGGGGCGCGGGGCCGGTTCGGTGGCCGCCGCCGCGGGGTCAGTGGCGGCCGAACACCCCGGTGGCCGCGGCGCTCGCGAACGCGGTCCAGGCCTCGGCGGAGAAGCGCAGCTGCGGCCCCTGAGGGTCCTTGGAGTCCCGTACCGCCACCGCCCCCGTGGCCGGCGTGGCGATCTCCACACAGGCGCCGTTGCCGCCGCTGTGGCTGCTCTTCCGCCAGCGGGTTCCGTGCTCGGAGGTGGTGCTCATCAGTGGTATCCCTCTTCAATCTCAGCTATCAGTGCCCGGCTCTCCGCCACGCCGAGTGCCGCCGCCCGCAGGTAGTCGTACAGACCGGTATAGCGGCGGACGTCCGCGTCCTTCTCCAGGTAGAGATCGCTCGTCACCCCTTCGAAGTAGACAACCGTGGAATCGGCTGACTCGGGGAACTCCAGCAGGGAGAATGTCCCGGTCATACCGGGGTGGGCCCCGGCCGAGAACGGGATCACCTGGATGGTGATGTTCGGGTGCTGGCTCAGCTCCATCATGTGCTTGAGCTGCTCGGCCATCACCTCGCGGCTGCCGACCTCGCGGCGCAGCACCGCCTCGTCTATGACGGTCCACAGGCTGCCGAGCTGGTTCTCGCCCTGGATGCGGTCCTGGCGCTTCATCCGGACCTGCACCCTGCGCTGCACGGCGAGCGCGTCGGTGTCCGGCTGGGTGCCCTCCACGACGGCCTGCGCGTACTGCTCGGTCTGCAACAGGCCCGGGACGAAGGAGGATTCGTACGCGCGGATCGAGGAGGCCTCGGCCTCCAGCCCGATGTAGACGCTGTACGGGGTCGGCATGTCGTTGAAGTCGTGCCACCAGCCGCGCTGGCGGGACTCCTTGGCCATCTCCATGAGGCTGGCGCGCATCTGCTCGTCGTTCACGAGGTAGACGTCGCAGAGGTCGCGCACGTCGCGCTGGCTGATGCTGCGGCGGCCGTTCTCCAGTCGGCTGATCTTCGACTGGGAGACCATCAGCCGGCCCGCCACCTCCTCCGCCGTCATCCCGAGGCCCTCGCGGAGTTTGCGCAGCTCCGAGCCCAGGCGCCGACGGCGCACGGTGGGATTGATGCTCGTCGACACATCGACCTCCGGCCGGACCTCTGGTGATCGTTGGATCGGCAGCCCTCGGAACACTTCGGACATTGGGACCAACCCCCCTGACTTGGAGCAGCATGTCACCTTGGGCCAGTTCGGCGTCAGGGAATCACAGCAGCGCAGTAGAACAGATCGTCGGAAAAGCACTTCTGCGAGACGGCGAGGGCCTTCGAGTGGTAATGCGGCTCAGCGGCTCGAACCGGTACGGGCTAAGGATGTGCTCCCCGGCGGCGCAGGTGCCAGTGGCACGTGCGAGGGCAGGACCGCCGGGCTCCCCGGACGGGCCCCGAAGGGCCTTCGGGGACGGCAGAGGGGCGGTCGCCGGGCGACTTCCGTCGCGGGGCGACCGCCCCTCCGTGCTCCTGGTGGTGCGGGTGCTGCTCGGGTGGTGCGTCGGGTCCTTCAGCGCCGTTGCTCAGCGCCGTCGGGCGGCGTGAACGGGTCGGCGCGCGCTGTCGGGGGTGCCGCCGGACCCGCCGGGCCCGCCGGGCCCGTGGTGCCCGTCCTGCTCGTTGTCACGGGCCGTACGGGCTGTACGGGCTGTACGGGCTGTACGGGCCGTGCGGGCGGCTGCACGGGCCGCGCAGGCCGTACGGCGATCGGTGCGGCGTCCCGCGAGCCCGGGCGGCGGTCCTGGTCAGCGGACGCCGACCCGTGAGGCGGCGACCCGCCCGGAGCCCCGGCCCGCCGCGCGGGCGCCGGAACGCCCGGTGCCGGTCCCGGAACCCTGGGCAGAACGGTTCTGCTGCGCCGGCAGGCCGTTCTGCACGTCCATCACGGCGTGCGCGACCATCCCGCCCAGCGGGTCGTACCGGATCAGGTCGCGCAGTCGCGACCGCGAGGACCGGCCCTCGTTGCCCGGATACAGGTGCTTGCCCAGTCCCACGGAATGGGCCAGGGCCGCCAGCGCCGCCGTCCGCGGGTCCGGCGGCACGCCGGTGCGGATGGCGGTGTCCAGCCGCTGTTTGATCGCGGCGTTGGTGCAGTCGTCCGACGCCTGATAGCGGGTCGTCGGCAGCACCCCGCACACCTGGCCCGGCACGGCCGTGACCATGCCGCAGCGCTCCAGGTGCGCCAGGTAGGTCTGCCGCAGCCCCAGCCGGGGCCCGCCGATCCAGTGCGCCGCGCGGACCGGACTGCCGCGTCGGCGCAGCAGTTCCAGTGCGTGGTCCAGGGTCGGGTCGCCGGTCGGCCGCGCGAGCACGACTGCGATCCGGTCTCCCTCCGGTACGATCCGTCCGGCCAGGGACAGCTCGACGAGCTGGGCCCCGGCGAGTCCGAGGTCGAGGGTCTGCGGCTGCGCCGTGGTACCCGTGGTCGGGTCCAAAGCGAGCAGCAAGAGTTCCTCGGGAACAGTTCTGCGGCTCTTGCCCATCCAAGCCTCCCCGCGTGGATGAGAGACAGGGTGACGCCTCTCACACGGGCTTGTCGAGTACGCCTCCGAATCGTGACCTTGCCGTGGAGGCGGGGAACCAGGGGCGGCGGGCCCGGCGTCTGACCGGTGAACAGACCGCAGTACGCCCGTGCGACGGCAATAAGCGCCGGTCGGGCGGGGTGTGCGCGGCCGGATCGGCCGGCGGTGGCGGAGACTGTACAGGTACACGGGGCGGGGCGTCGGCTTCCCGAAATCGGGTCTGCCGGTGCCCCGCCGGGCGTTGAGGAGGCTGGGATACGTGGGCGAGTCCCCCGACAGGGTGCTGAGGGACGGCGAGCGGGCGCAGGAGCGCGAACGCGAGCGGACCGGGACGGCCGGCGGTGCGGGCCCGGACCCGGACGGCGCTCCGGACGGCAACCCGAGCGGCACCCGGGAGGCCGGGACCGGCCCCGGCGACGCGCCGGCGGCGGGGGCCAAGCGCGGCTCGACCGTACAGCTCCGTGTCCGGGATGTGGACAGCAAGACCACGATGCTGCGGCTGCCGGTGGACAGTGCGACCACCGCGCTGCGGCTGCCCGAGGAGCTGACCAAGCCCGCCGGTGACGGAAGTTCCGACGTCAAGGCCGGGGAGGCCGAGGCCGTGACGGCCGCCGACGGCGAGGAGAAGGCGGCCGGGCGGCCGACCGGAACCGACCCGCGTCTCGCCATGCGGACGGCCGCGGCGGGTGCGGGAGCCGTGGCGGGGAGTGCGGAGAAGGGCGCGGAGAAGGGCGCGGAGAAGGCCGCGTCCGAGGGCGACACGCCCGAGGCCGCCGCATCCACCGTGCCCGCCGCATCCGCCGCATCCGCCGTGCCCGCCGGGCCCGAGAGCGACGAACCGGATGAGGAGGCAGCCGAGCCGGCCAAGCCCGCGGAGCCGGAGAAGCCCGCGCCTCCGCGCGCCTCCGCCGCCGCCGTGGCCCCCGCGGCCGCCGCGTCCGGCACCGTGCCCGAGCCCCCGGCGCCGACCCCGCAGCCCGAGCCGTCCCCCGTCCCGGAGCCGGTGCCCGAGCCGCACCCGGCGCCCAAGCCCCTCCCCGAACCCGAGCCGCAGCCCGGCCCGGAGCCGCTGCCGAAGCCGGCCCCCGTGCCCGGCCCCGCCCCGGCCCCCAAGCCGCTGCCCACCCCCGACCCGCGGCCGGTGCCGCCCGTCCCGCCGCTGCCGAAGCCCGAGCCGCTGCCCCTCCCGGAGCCGCCGCCCGCACCGGAGAACACCGCCGAGGCGATGGAGGTCCTGGCGACCCTCAACGCGCGCCCGGTCTCGCCGCTGCGCCGCGCGCTCAAGCGGATCACCATCTGGACGGCCTTCCTCGCCGTGGTGCTCGGTGCGGCGGTGGTGGCCCAGCTGCTGCGCCCGCTGCCGGACGCCAAGGTGCGGATGTCCGCCGCGGGCAGCTTCAGCTTCGCCGGCGACCCGCTCGACCTCGCCTGGCCGGCCAAGGGCCAGTCCGCCGCCGAGGTGGTCGGCGTCGGCAGCCTCGGCAGCTCCGGGCAGGAGACGCCGTCCGCGATCGCCAGCGTCACCAAGGTGATGAACGCCTACCTGATCCTGCAGAAGTTCCCGCTGAAGAAGGGGGAGAGCGGCCCGAAGATCACCGTGGACAAGCAGGCCGCGCAGGAGTCCGGCAACGTCGACGAGTCCCGGGTGACCCTCACCGAGGGCCAGGTGCTCACCGAGTACCAGGCGCTGGAACTGCTGATGCTGCCCTCGGCCAACAACGTGGCCCGGCTGCTCGCCCGCTTCCACTCCGGCTCCGAGGACGCGTTCGTCAAGCTGATGAACGAGACGTCGGCCAAGTTCGGCATGACCAACACCACCTACGCCGACCCGGCGGGCTTCCTCGCGGACACCAAGTCCACCGCCAAGGACCAGCTGAAGCTGGCCGAGCAGGTCATGCAGGACGAGATCTTCCGGCAGATCGTCTCCACCCCGGAGACCAACTTCAACAACGCGAAGATCCCCAACACCAACAACCTGATCAACCCGAAGACCGGGGTCATCGGGGTCAAGACCGGCTCCAGCACCCCGGCCGGCGGCTGTCTGATGTGGGCCGCCTACAAGGAGATCGGCGGTGTGAAGCGGCTGATCATCGGGGTCACCCTGGGCCAGCAGGCCACCTCGCCCAACCCCGGCGACGGCATCCTGCCGACCGTGCTCAAGGTCAGCGCCAAGCAGATCCAGGCCGCGCAGGGCGGCCTGACCGGCCAGACCGTGGTGAAGAAGGGCGACGTCGTCGGCACCGTGGACGACGGCCTCGGCGGCAAGGTCCAGGTCGTCGCGACCCAGGACCTCGTGGTGGCCGGCTTCCCGGGCATCACCGGCACGGTCACCCTGGACGCGGCCAAGCTCGGCCACCACATGAAGGCCGGCGAGGAGGTCGGCCTGCTGCGGGTGGGCGCGGGCGACGACAAGACGGAGGTCCCGGTGGCCCTCCAGTCCGACCTGAACCCGCCGTCCATCCAGTCCCGGCTGACCCGCACGCTCTGACACCGCGACGACGGAGGGGGAGCCGGTCCGCCCGGCTCCCCCTCCGTCGTGTTTCCGCGTGTTCCGGGTCTCGCTCGTCAGTTGTCGTGAGCCGGCCGCCGCGCTTGCCAGTCGTCGTGAGCCGGCCGCCGCGCTCGTCAGTTGTCGCGGTCGAGCAGCGCGACCGTGAACCCGCCGAGCGGCGTGACCTGGTCGGGCGCGCCGTACTGGGTGCGGAGAGCCTGCGCCTGGTCCTCCGGCATGGTGGTCAGCGGGTCCTCGGTGTCCCCGAGGACCAGCAGCCAGATGCGTGCCGCCTGCCCCAGACAGGCCTCCGGCTGCGGGCACGGCGTCGGCGACAGCTCCTCCGCGTCGTCGGCGCTCTGCGCGACGAACACCGGGTACGGGTGGACGTCCGACGGCAGGTAGTAGCTGACGCCCGGCCACACCATCGCCCAGGCCTGGTTGCCCAGCGGGGCCGCCATCCCGTCCCCGGACCGGTAGCCCGCGGCGATCACCCCGGCCGCGGCCCGGAACGGCTCCTCCGACCCGTTGTGCGAGCCCACGTAGCGCACCGCGGGCTGCTTCGGCAGCGCCGCCGCGGCCGGGACGGCGAGCAGTCCCAGTGCCAGCAGTCCCACCGCCGCCCTGGCCGGCCCCGGGGCACGGAAACGTTTCGCCCAGGCCGCCGCGACGCCGTACACCGCGCCGACCCCGCCCCCGGCCAGCACCGCCCACGCGGGCACCGTGAACAGCAGGTACCGCTCGATGAAGTACGAGGTGCCGCCCTGCGACACCACCCACACGCCCAGCACCGGCAGCCCCGCGAGCAGCAGCGCCTGCCAGGCCTGCACCCGCCGGCCCGGCAGCAGCAGCGCCGGCAGCGCCAGCAGCACGAAGGCGTAGAACACCGTGTGCGAGCCGAACAGGTGCTGGCCGAAGTGCACCAGGCCCCCGAGGTTCGGCTTCTCGATCCAGCCCAGCTGCCGGTCCGACTGCTGACTGCCGAGCAGCACCACCGGCAGCACCGGCACCGCCGCCACCCCCACCGCCACCGGGTACTGCCACAGCAGCCGCCGCTCCGCCGCCCCGCGCGTGCGCCACAGGTGCAGCAGCACCAGCGCCACCTGCCCGGCCACCGTGCTGAACGAGATCAGGTGCCCGGCGCCGGCCACCGCCATCGCCGCGCAGTACGGCGCCCACCGCCGCCACGTCGGCCGCTCCAGCGCCCGCACCAGGAACCAGGTGGCCGCCGCGATCGCGAAGGTCACCAGCGCGTACGCGCGCGCCTCCTGCGCGTACCGCGACACCTCCGGCGGCACCGCGAACAGCAGCCCCGCGCCGACCGCCGCCACCCGGTTGCCGAACAGCCGCTCGGCGGTCAGCGCCACGAACGCGGCCGCTCCCGCCATCGCCAGCACGGAGGGTATTCGCAGCGCCACCACGGAGTCGCCGAACACCGCCGTCCAGCCGTGCATCAGCAGGTAGTACGCCCCGTTGCTGGCGTCCACGTGCTGGAGCAGCCGGAGCAGGTCGCCCAACGAACGGGTGGCCACCGTCCAGGTCGCCATCTCGTCCCGCCACAGCTCCGGTGTCCCCAGCCGGTACCCGCCCACCGCCAGCATCACCACCGCGGGCCACACCCACACCTGCCCCAGCAGTCGCACCACCGGGTGCCCAGCAGGTCTCATCGGGTCCTTCGTCTCCTTCGCACGGCGCGGCAAGGCGGTCGAACACTTTTCCGGCAGGCTACTTGACCCGCGCTGACCCCTCGTCGGCACCCGCACCCCGACCCGGTCCCGACGTGGCCATGCCCGGTCACGACCCGGCCACGACCTGGTCCCGGCGCGGCCCCGGCGCGGACGCCGACCGCTCCTGGCCGGAACGGTCCAGGGCCAGTTCCGTCCAGCCGAACTCCCTTCCACCGCGGCTGAGCTGCGACGAAGCTGGTGACCGCCGCCAGGGAGCACCGCTCGGGGCGGCACCGGAGAGCGCGTCACCGCGGGGCGCGACCACCGGATCCCACCCTCACGTCGCAGCAGGAGAGGACACCGTCATGCTCCGCACCGTCATGACCGAGGCCACCGCGGCTGCCACCCTCGCCGCCGCAGGCCGGGCCGCCGCGGCCGCCCCGTAGGCCCTGTCCGGGGCTGACGGCCCCACCACCTCGCCCCGGCTCCGCCGGGCCCCATCGACCGGCTGCTCCTGCGGGGCGGCCGTCCCGCCGGGCCCACGACCGGGGCAGGCCTCGCCGAGCGCCGCACCCTGCGGCGCCCTGCACCAGCGCCCCGCACCAGCGCGTCGAACCAGCGCGTCGAACCAGCGCGTCGAACCGCCGTCAGGCCGGCTGCTCCCGCAGGGCAGCCGACCGGAATCCGCGCGCCGCGTGAGCCGCCCGTCACCGTCGGGCCCCGAGCACCTCGAAGCCGGGCCCACCCGTCAATCCCGTCCACCACGTCCGGAGGTCCGCCATGTCCGCCAACCGTTCGAAGCTCGCCAACGTCGCCCTCGCCGGGGCCCTCGCGCTCGGCGCCGTCGTCTCCACCGTCTCGCTGACCGCACCGGCGCAGGCCGTCGGAACCTCGTCCGTCAACGGCCCGATCAGCCGCTCCGAGATCATCGCCCGGGCCCAGAACTGGGTCGACCAGGCGGTGCCGTACAGCCAGAGCCTGTGGCACAGCGACAGCAACGGCTCCTACCGGCAGGACTGCTCCGGCCTGGTCTCGATGGCCTGGCACCTCGGCTCCAGCCGGGTCACCTCCACCCTCGACGACATCTCCACCCAGCTCGGCAGCCTCGACGACCTGCAGCCGGGCGACATGATCGACAACATCAGCACGCACGTCGTGCTGTTCGCCGGCTGGACCGACGGCAACCACAACACCGCCGTGGTCTACGAGGAGCCGCGGCCGGGCCTGACCGCCCGCAAGATCAACTACTCGCGCAGCTCCCTGATCAGCGGCGGCTTCAAGCCCTTCCGCTACGACAAGACCGTCGACAGCACCCCGCTGCCGCCGAAGCAGGCGCCCGTGGGCTGGGGTGCCCAGGTCGTGGTGAACGGCGGCGGCAACGTCTTCCACACCACCCGCTCCTCCAACGGGAGCTGGACCGGCTTCGGGAACGTGGAGAGCGCCGCGGGCGACATCGGCGGCGTCCAGTCCATCGCGGACGCCGGCATCAACGGCGACACCCACCTGCTCGCCGTCGGCGGCGACGGGAACATCTACCACACCATCCGCCACTCCAGCGGCAGCTGGGATCGCTTCGCCGACATCGGCCCGCAGACCAACAGGCTGGGCAACGTCACCAAGGTCTCGGCGGTCTCGATCGGCGGTGACCTGCACGTCGTCGCCGTCGCCGACGGCAGGCTCTTCCACACCGCCCGACTCGCGAACGGCACCTGGCTGCACTTCGGCGACATCACCCCGGCGGGCGGCGCCGTGACCAGCGCCTCGGTCGCGAGCGTCAACGGCGAACTCCAGGTCGTGACGGTCTCGGGCGGCACGGTCTACCACGCCATCCGCGCCGTCAGCGGCTCCTGGTCGGCCTGGGGCAACGTCTACGACGCCGCCGGGAACGTCGGCCCCGCCCAGGACGTGGCGGTCGCCGGCACCGGATCCGACGCGCAGATCGTCGTGGTGAACAACAACGGCCAGCAGTTCCACGGCGCCCGCTACGGCAACGGCACGTGGCAGCCGTTCGCCGAGCTCGCCCCCGTGATCGGCTCGTTCACCGCCAACCGGGTCGGCGCCGCCAACATCGACGGCGAGTTCCAGGCCGTCTTCATCACCAACGACGACCGGATCATGCACACCATCCGCGACGGCTCCGGCAGCTGGGACCCGGCGGCCCCGATCCAGCTGAACGGCGTGAGCGGCAACCACTACGCCGTCTCCATCGGCGGCACCTACAACTGACCGTCCCCGCCCGCCGGTTCCACCCGCCGGCCCACCGCCGCCCCGCCGCGGTGGGCCGGCCCCCTCGCCGCCGCCCTCCTGCCGTCGCGCCGCTCACCCCCGGCTCCGTCCCGCGCGAGCCGTCCCGCCCCTCCGAGAAGAGGTCACGATGTCCCGCGCGCCCCGCCGACCCCGCGCCGCCGCCCTCACGTTCACCGCCCTCGCCGCCCTCGGCCTGTCCACGGTGGCCGCCGGCTCCGCCCAGGCGGCCTCGGTGGCCACCTGGGACCGGGTGGCGCAGTGCGAGAGCACCGGCGACTGGAGCTACTACAAGGCCGGCTGGCCGTACTACGGGGGCCTGCAGATCACGAAGAGCACCTGGGAGGCGTACGGCGGCACCCAGTACGCGCCGATGCCCCACCAGGCCACCAAGCAGCAGCAGATCCTGACCGCGGAGCGGATCCTGGCCGGCCAGGGCGCCGGGGCCTGGGCGGTGAAGTGCAACGGCGGCCTGAGCACCGACCACGCCAACCCGTACCCATCGCCGACCGCGCCGGTGAGCAAGGCCGGCGACCTCTTCCACGCCACGCGCCTGGTGGACGGCAACTGGACGTCCTTCAGCCCGCTGGACGGCTACGCCGGCTCGGCCTTCTTCAACGGCTCGCAGGACGCCATCGCGGCGACCCCGGACGGCTCGACCCAGACGCTGGCCACCGGTGCCGACGGCAACCTGTACCACACGGCGCGCTACCCGAACGGATCCTGGACGGGCTGGGCGCCGCTGGACGGCTACGCCGGATCGGCGCGGTTCGCCGCCCGGGCCGAGGCGATCGCCGGCATGCCGAACGGCGACACCCAGGTGATGGCGACCGGCAGCGACGGGAAGATCTACCACAGCGCCCGCTACGCGAGCGGCGCCTGGCAGGACTGGAACGTGGTCGACGGATACGGCGGCGCGGCGGGCTTCCAGTCCGGGAGCTTCGCGATCACCGGCATGCCGAACGGCGACGCCCAGCTGATCGCCGTGGGCAACGACGGCGTCGTCTACCACAACGCCCGCTACGCCTCAGGCAGTTGGCAGGGCTGGTGGAGCACCTCCTTCGGCGGGCAGAAGGTCGCCGTCGCCGGCCTGCCGGACGGCAGCGCCCAGATGGTCGTCTCCCGCAGCTGAGCCCCGCCCCCGCCCCGGTGGGCGGCCGTCACCGCCCGCCCCGACGCCCCGTCGGAGGCCTGGGGGCGGCGTGCCCGGGCCCGCCGTCGGCAAGATCGCGAAGTCGCCGCCCGGGCGCCGCCCGACCCGCTACACTGAGCCGGTAGCGGCTTGCCCTCGGGCCGGCCGCCCCCGGATCCGCTCACGGGACGCAGTCGCTCCCCGGCGGATCCTCGCCTCAGTAGCTCAGGGGATAGAGCACGGCTCTCCTAAAGCCGGTGTCGCAGGTTCGAATCCTGCCTGGGGCGCCACCGCGCGTGGCCGCAGGCCCCCGCCCACCAGGGCGGGGGCCTGCGGCGTTTCCGGGGCCGGGCGGGATCGGGCCCGGTTCGGGCCCGGTTCAGGCCAGGGCGAAGAGCGCGCGCGGGGCAGCCGGGCGGGTGTCGGCGGCGGCCAGGTCGGCGAGCATGGTCTCGCTCTCCCGGGCGGCGCGCAGGACGGCCGGGTCGAGGTCGACGACCACCAGTTCGCGCCGGTCCTCGCCCGCCTCGGCGAGCAGTCGGCCGTCCGGGGCCCACACCGCGCTGCCACCGCAGGTGTGCCAACCGCCGGTGTGGCCGATGTGGTTGGCGAGCACCGTGTAGAGGGTGTTGTCGAGCGCGCGGGCGGGGAACCAGGTGCGGGACTCGTGGTGGCCGTGGCCGACGCTGAACAGCGCGCCGACCAGGTAGGCGT
The DNA here is from genome assembly GCF_044760075.1 of Kitasatospora sp. NPDC098663. Classification (NCBI taxonomy): domain Bacteria; kingdom Bacillati; phylum Actinomycetota; class Actinomycetes; order Kitasatosporales; family Streptomycetaceae; genus Kitasatospora; species Kitasatospora sp. NPDC098663. Next base: position 92,586 of record NZ_JBIWAP010000016.1, read on the forward strand.
GGCAGCCGTCGAGCGCGGCGGCGCGGGCGTGCTCGGGGAAGCCCGAGTCGTAGCAGACGCCGAGGCCGAGCCGCCAGCCGTCCAGCTCCAGGGTGCAACCGGCCGCCCCGGGGCGGTAGTAGTCGCGTTCGGTCCTGAACAGGTGCTGCTTGTCGTAGCGGGTGACGAGGCCGCCGTCCGGGCCGAGGACGAAGGCGGAGACCCGCAGTTCGTCACCCACCTGCGCGGCGGCGCCGACGATCGCGGCGGTGCCGGTCTCGCGGCAGGCCTCGGTGATCGGCGCGAGGCGCGGATCGCCGGGCTGGACGGCGCACTTGAGCGGGTCGGCGCGGATCAGCTCGGGTTCGTAGCCGGAGAGGAACTTCTCGGCGAACAGCACCAGGCGGGCACCGGCCGCGGCGGCCTCACGGATCAACTCGGCGGCCTGGGCGGCGTTGGCGGGGATGTCACCGGCCACGGCCCGGGCCTGGACGGTGGCGATCCGCAGCGGGCGCTCGGGGTGACGGACGGCGGCGGGGACCGGGTCGGGAGACATGGCCGTCACGCTAGCGGACGGCTTCGGGCGGCCCCGGACGGTCCTTGGCGGCCCCGGACGGCCGCACGCGGATGCCGGCGGTCTCCGTGGACGGCCTCAGTGGACGGCCTCGTCCGGGTGGTCGGTGGCGGCGTCGCCCGGCGAGTCGGTGCCGCGCGACGACCGGACCGACGGCACGGTGATCCGCTGGACCCTCGGCCGGGTACGCCAGTTGACCCGCCGTACGTCGCGGGCGAGCGCGCCCGGTCGCCAGAGTTCGACGACGGCGGTCACGGCGCCCAGCACGAACCCGGCGGCCAGCCAGCCGGCGACCACGTCGCTCGGCCAGTGCACCCCGAGGGCGATCCTGGTCCAGCCGATGGTCAGCACCGTCGCCGCCGCCACCGCGCAGGCCGCGATCCGCCCGCGTCGACGGACCCGGTACCAGACCAGGCCGACCAGCACCGCGCAGGTGATCGCCGAGGCCATGGCGTGCCCGGAGGGGAAGGCCGGGCCGCCGGCGTGCGAGACCGGGTCGGCGAAGGAGGGCCGCTGGCGACCGACGGCCAGCTTCAGCGCCCACTGGCCGCCCCAGCCGACCAGGGTCTGGGCGGCCACCCAGCCGGCCAGGACCCGGGCGCCGATCAGCCACAGCCAGACGGCCGCGATGCCGAGCAGGGTGCGCATCGTGACGGTGCCGCCGATGTCGGAGAGCGTCTGCACCGAGGCGGTCCAGATCCGGTGCCGCCGGGCGAAGGTGTGCAGTTCGCCGATCCAGCTCTGGTCGAGCTGTTCCAGTGGATGCCAGTGCCGGGTCACCATGGCGGCCAGGAGGCCGAACAGCGCGGCACAGACCACCGCGAGCGCCGAATCCCGCAAGAGGCGGCGGTGACGCGCAGTGACGGCGTTCGAGCTGTTGGTCAGGTGCATGGCTGACACCTTCCCAGTGTCCCGGGGCGATCAGGGCCGCGGGTGATAGCGATTCGGCATCGTTTGTGGGGAGAACCTGCGTGCGCCGGGGGGTGGACGCCGGTGGAAGCCGGGGGCGCGCGGGAACGCGCGTGCCCGTTCGCGGGTTTCACCCAGTAGAGCGACCGGCGGGGCGACCGGCGCGTGCGCGGGGCGTGACGGAAGTGTTCGGAACCGGTCGCGAATACGGTACCGAAGGTGCTCGACCGGTCACCCGGTGTCCATAACCGGGGTGAAAACCGGCAGGATACTGCATCGCGGGGAAGAATCTGAGTGACTTGGGAATGTTGTCCGGATTCTGTTCGTTGGATCGTTACGTGTGAGCCCCGCGGGGCCCGCACTTCTTGCCCTCTCGGGGGGCAGGCAGGCAGACCTCGGCAATTCCAGCAAAGGGAGCAAGCATGGCCACCCGTGCCGTCGTTCGCGACAGGGCCGACCGGACTCGCGCGGCCCGCCCGACCAACCTTGAGGCCGACCGCGACCTGGTCGGTATGTACCTCGACGAGATCGCCAGGACACCCCTGCTCGATGCCGCCGAGGAGGTCGAGCTCTCCCTGCGGATCGAGGCCGGCGTGTACGCCCAGCACCTGCTGGAGGAGGGCGTGTTCCCCGACGGCGTGAAGCGCGAGGAACTGGAGGCGATAGCCGAGGACGCCGAGCGCGCCAAGGACGTCTTCATCCGCTCCAACCTCCGGCTCGTGGTGGCGGTCGCCCGCCGGTACCCGCGCAGCGGCCTTCCCCTGCTGGACCTCATCCAGGAGGGCAACGCCGGCCTGGTGCGCGCCGTCGAGAAGTTCGACTACGCCAAGGGCTTCAAGTTCTCCACCTACGCCACCTGGTGGATCCGGCAGGCGATCACCCGGTCGATCGCCGACCAGTCCCGCACCATCCGGCTGCCCGTGCACCTGGTCGAGGAGCTGGGGCGGATCCGGCGGGTGCAGCGGGAGAAGTCCAAGGAACTGGGCCGCGAGGCCGAGCCGGCCGAGATCGCGGCCGAGCTGGACACCACCGAGGCCCGGATCAAGGACGTGCTGGACTGGGCCCGCGACCCGGTCAGCCTCAACATGGCGGTCGACGACGAGGGCGAGACCCAGTTCGGCGACCTGGTCGAGGACACCGGGGCGACGTCCCCCGAGGACGCCGTGATGGTCATGCTCCGCCGCGAGGAGCTGGACGGCCTGATCGGGCGGCTGGACGACCGCACGGCCTCGATCATCCGCTCCCGCTACGGGATGGAGGACGGCCGCGAGCGCACCCTCACCGAGGTGGGCAAGCAGCACGGCCTCACCCGCGAGCGGATCCGCCAGATCGAGAAGCACGCGCTGGCCGAGCTGAAGAAGATCGCCGACCACGCGGGCTTCGAGGCCGCCTGAGAACCCGAGCCAACTGCCTGCGGCTCCATCCCGCCCCGGGCCCTGGTGCGGAGCACTCCGCACCAGGGCCCGGGGTGTGCCACGGGGCTCTTAGGCTGGAGGGGCAGGGCGATCGGACGGCAGTCGACGGGAAGCGGAGAAGCGGAAGTGAGCAGGGTGAGCGAGCAGGGGCCGGCGCGGGAGCAGGGACAGGGACAGGGACAGGGTGAGCCGCAGGGGCGGGGGGAGCGGCCGGCGGCGCCGAAGGCCCGGCTGGTCTTCCGGGACCCGCTGGACCAGCAGTCCCCGGACGACACCGACACCGGCTGGGGTGAGCGCCCCGGGGCGGGGGAGAGCGGTGGGCGGGGGCTGGACTGGTACCTGAGCCAGCGCCCGCCGCACCACGGGGACTGAGGAGCGGTGCTCAGCGCTGCGGGGTGACCAGCGCGTCGCGGATCTCAGTGAGCAGTTGGACCTCCTTGGCCTCGGCCTCCGCCATCGTCTCGGCGGTGCTCTTCCGCCTGGCGGCCAGCCTGTTCATGGGCACGATCAGGACGAAGTAGACGACGGCCGCCGTGATCAGGAACTGCAGCAGGGCGCTGAGCACCGATCCCCACAGGATGAGGATCCCGGACGTGACCTCGCCGGCGGCGTTCAGCTCGCAGGGGCCCTTGAGGCAGGAGCTGTAGGACGCCAGGTCCTTCGTTCCGAAGACGCCGACGATCGGATTGATGACGCCCTTGACGAAGGCGTTGACGATGTTGGTGAAGGCCGCGCCGATGACGACGGCGACGGCGAGTTCGACGACGTTTCCACGCAGCAGGAATTCCTTGAAGCCTTTCATGCCGCCGTGAACGACGAAGTCGTTGCCCGGTTACGGGTGATCTTCCGCTGGTCCGGATTGACAACCCGTCCGGCCCACCGGGCCGCCCGGCGGCGACGGCAGCCCGGCCCGCGCGGGCCCGACCGCGAGCGCCGCGGCCACCGCGAGCAGCACCAGCGCGGGCACCCCGGCCCGGCGCCGTACGACGTGCCGCCAGCGGTGCCACCCGCCGGCCCCGCGCCGGATCGGCGGGAAGCGCGGCACCTCCCGCCGGGGCGGTACGGCGGGTGCGGGCAGCGGTACGCAGAGGCTCATGGTCGTCATGGTCACCACCGAGGTCGTGGAGGGGCCGCTCCTGTGCGGGCCGGTCGTTCTCCGGCGACCCCCACGATGTGCGCCGCGCGCCGCCCCGGAAAGCCCTTATCCGCAGCCTGTGGACAACTCGGGCCCTGTGGATGAATTCGTACACCCGCACGAGTGTGTCCGGCCCGCCCGGGATGACGAACCGGGATGACGAACCGGGATGACGAACCGGGGCGACGAGCGGTGAGAGCGAACCGGGACGACGAAGGCCCGCCGCCCCGCGAAGAACGCGGGATGGCGGGCCTTGTCGATGCGCTGGGCGTCCGGCGCCGAGGTCAGCTCGCGGCCGGAGCCGGGCTGGAGGAGCTGGAAGAGCTCGAAGAACCGGAGGACGAGGACGTCGACGACGTCGAGGACGACGCCGGGGTCGAGCCGGACGACGACGCCGAGGAGCTGCCGGAGGAGCCTGCGCCCACCGTGCTGCTGGAGGACGAGCGGCTGTCGGTGCGGTAGAAGCCCGAGCCCTTGAACACGACGCCCACGGCCGAGAAGACCTTGCGGAGCCGTCCCTGGCAGTCGGGGCACGTGGTCAGCGCCTCGTCGGTGAACTTCTGCACCGCCTCCAGGCCGTTGCCGCACTCGGTGCACTGGTACTGGTACGTGGGCACTTGTCTTCCTCCTGGCACTCTCGCCTGATGAGTGCTAACGATGGTCAATGATGCGGCATTCCGCTGAATCAGTCCAGCGACTCCGATGTGAGATGAGCCGTGGCCGAGCCGCGCCCGCTCCTCCACCGCGGCTCCGCGCCGCCCCCACCGCGCGCCGCCCACGGCTCCGCGCGGTGCGCCGCCGCGTGCCCGCTCAGCCCTTGGCCGCGCCCACCAGTCGCGGCGCGGCGCCGCGCTCCGGTGCGGCCGCGACCACCTGGCCCGGCCCGCCCGGTGCGGTCAGCAGGTGCCGCAGCGACACCAGCGCGATCAGGCCCAGGCCGGCGCCGGCCACCGGCACCAGGAACCCGCTGGACGGCCCGTGGCCGTCGATCAGCTGCCCGGCGATCATCTGGCCGACCGCCAGGCCGAGGCCGATGGCGCCGGTCAGCCAGGTGAACGCCTCGGTCTTGGCGCCGTCCGCGACGAGCGTCTCGACCAGGGTGTAGCCGCTGATCAGGGTCGGCGCGATGGCCAGGCCGCAGACCAGTCCGGCGGCGGCGAGCGCGATCAGGTTGGGCATCGCCCACAGCGTCGAGCAGCCCAGCACCAGCAGGGCGTAGCTCATGATCATCCGCTGCTGCACGGACCGCCGCCAGGCGATCACGCCGTACAGCACGCCGGCCACCATCGAGCCGCCGGCGAAGATCCCGTAGACGGTGCCGGCGGCGCCGTGCTGCCCGACCGAGTCGGCGAAGGCGTTCACCGAGACCTGCATGCCGCCGAACACGGCGCCCACCCCGAGGAAGGCCCCGGCCAGCAGCCGGACCCCGGGGGAGGCGAGCGCGGAGGCGCGCCGCACGCCGGGCTGGGGCAGCGCCCGGGCGGGCGCGGTGCGCCGCTGGGCGGCGAAGGCCAGGCCGCCGACGAGGGTCAGCGTGGCCTCGGCGATCAGTCCGGCCGACGGGCTGACCGTGGTGGCGACGGCGGTGGCCAGGATCGGGCCGATCACGAAGGTGAACTCGTCCGTCACGGACTCGAAGGCGAACGCGGTGCCCACCTTGGCCGCGGACGAGGCGGACGCGCCGTCCGCGGTGAACTCGGCGATCCAGCGGGCCCGGACCATGGCGCCGATCTGCGGAACGCTCGCGCCGGCCGGGACGGCGGCCAGGAACAGGCTCCAGGCCGGTGCGTGGCCGAGCGCCAGCGCGATCAGCGCGCCGACCGAGGCGGCGTGCACCACGACGGTCGGGACGAGGACGGCGGTCTGGCCGTAGCGGTCGGCGAGCCGGCCGGTCTGCGGGCCGATCAGGGCCTGGGCGACGGCGGCGACGGCCGCGACGGTGCTCGCGGTGCCGTACGAGCCGTGGGTGTCCTTGACGAGCAGCAGGATGCCCATGCTGAGCATCGCGTACGGCAGCCGCGCGAGGAACGCCGGTGCCAGGAACGTCCAGGCGCCGGGCGTGCGCAGCAGCGCGCCGTACCCGACCCGCGCGGGGGCGGGGGCGGCATCGGCGGTGCCGTCGGCAGGGGTGGCGTTGGCGGTGTCACGCGGGGTCGCGGTGTCCGCGGGGTCGTCGACCGTTCGGCGGGCCGTCACGGTCGGTCCTTCCTGCTGCCTGGTAGCGCGGCAGGGCATGGGGTGGCCCCGACGGCGCCGAGAGTCGTCCTCTCGCGCGTCGACCGGGGTAGATACCGGGCCGGACCGGCGTGGTGGCCGAGGTCCGGACCGCGGCCGCCGAACGGTCGCGCCAACTCTGCTTCAGGCAGATGCTGGGTGTGATCTGACCATCATACATATACGCGCGTAGATGTCGCGCGAATCCCCAGACTACAAGGCACGTCCACCATTGTCCTGCCCATCGAAGGTGAACAGCGGGTGAGGCCTTCCGGTCCACCCGCCGCCCACCCGTCGGGCTCACCGCCCGTTCAGCCACCCCGCGAGCTTGCCGCCCTTGTCCACGGCCCGCAGCCGCCGCTCGGCCGCCTCGCCGACCTCGTCGGTGGTGACCACCAGCAGCTCGTCCCCGCCGCGCAGCACCGTCGCCTTGTCCGGCACGAAGGAGCTGCCCTCCCGCACCACCAGGGTGACGGCGGCCCCCTTGGGCAGCCGCAGCTCGCTGACCTCCACACCGGACATCCGGGAGCCGGGGGAGAGCGTGACCGACAGCAGGTGCCCGTGCAGCTTCTCCAGCGGGGCGGACTCGATGTCGAGGTCCTGGCCCATCGAGCCCTCGCCGATCCGCAGCTGCTTGGCCACCCAGGGCAGAGTCGGTCCCTGGAGCAGGGTGAAGACGACGACCAGGATGAAGACGATGTTGAAGACGTCCTGGGCCTTCGGCGCGCCCGACACCAGCGGGATGGTCGCCAGCACGATGGGCACCGCCCCGCGCAGTCCGGCCCAGCTGAGCAGCGCCTGCTCCCGGCCCGGCACCTTGAACGGGGTCAGCGTCAGCACCACGGACAGCGGCCGGGCCAGGAAGACCAGCACACCGCCGATCACCAGCGCGGGGACCACGGCGGAGCCCATGGTCTCGGGCGTGCAGAGCAGGCCGAGCAGCACGAACATGCCGATCTGCCCGATCCAGGCCAGGCCGTCGGCGAAGCCCCGGACGGCCGGGCCGTGCGGCAGCTTGGCGTTGCCGAGGATCACCGCGCAGATGTAGACGGCGAGGAAGCCGGAGCCGTGCAGCAGCGCGCCGCCCGCGTAGGCGAGTACGGTCAGCGCCATCACGGCGATCGGGTACAGGCCGGAGGAGGGCAGCGCGACGTGCTTGATCCCGTACGCGCCGAGCTTGCCGACCGCGAAGCCGACCGCCGCACCGATCGCCAGCTCGGCGATGATCGTGCCGACCAGGACGTACCAGGAGTCCAGCTCGCCGGTGGTGGCGAAGGCGACGACCAGGATGACCACGGGCGCGTCGTTGAAGCCGGACTCGGCCTCCAGCAGGCCGGTGAGCCGGTGCGGCAGCGGGACCATGCGCAGGACGGAGAAGACGGCGGCGGCGTCGGTGGAGGAGACGATCGCGCCGAGCAGCATCGAGGTCCGCCAGTCCAGGCCGACCAGCCAGTGCGCGCCGGCCGCGGTGACGAACACGCTGACCCCGACGCCGACGGTGGCGAGCACGGTGGCGGCCGGCATCACGGGTCTGACCTCGCGCCAGCTGGTCTTGAGGCCGCCCTCGGCGAGGATCACCACGAGCGCCGCGTAGCCGAGCACCTGGGTCAGCTCGGCGTTGTTGAAGGAGACTCCGATGCCGTTCTGGCCCAGGGCGACGCCGATCCCGAGGTAGATCAGCAGGCTCGGTAGCCCTGAGCGGGTGGATATCCGCACGGCGACCACCGCGACCAGCAGGATCACGGAGAACTCGAGGAGGAGCTGGTTCAGGTGGTCGATGTTCACGCAGTGGCACCTCGTGCAGGCAGGGGCGGGCGGGGTGTCTGGTGGTGCTGGAGGGTGCGACCCGTTAAGAAGGCGTCAATGCTCCTGTTGCGGATCGTTACTCAGTCTAACATTTTGCCATATCTTTAGTTTCTTTTCCTCCCCGGGCCCCCAACCGCCGCTTCCAGGCCTCCTCGTTGACCTCCTCCGATCCCACGGTGAGCGTCCCCCGTGCACGCCGCTCGGCCGACTCGGCCTAATGTGGTGCCCTGTCACGGCCCCCGGCCCTGGACACGCCCGCCCGCCCCGAAGTCAGGACCGCAAGGACCCAGATGCCCCGCTCGAAGAAGTTCCGGCGCGCCCGTCTGATCGTGATCGTGCTGGTCGTGCTGCTGGTGGCCGGCGTCGGCTACGGCGGCTACCGCGGGGTCACCGCGGTCCGCGCGTCCTTCCCGGAGGTCGACGGCACCGTCAAGGTGGCGGGCATGAGCGCGCCGGTCGACGTCAAGCGGGACGCCAACGGCATCCCGCAGCTCTACGCCGACACCAACGAGGACCTCTTCCGCGCCCAGGGCTACGTCCAGGCGCAGGACCGCTTCTGGGAGATGGACGTCCGGCGGCACATCACCGCCGGCCGGCTGTCCGAGATGTTCGGCGACGGCCAGGTCGACACCGACGCCTTCATCCGGACCATGGGCTGGCGGCAGGTGGCGCAGAAGGAGTTCGACACCAAGCTGTCGGCCGACACCAAGAAGAACCTCCAGGCCTACGCGGACGGCGTGAACGCCTGGCTCGCCGAGCACCCCGGCGGCGAGAAGGCCTCGCTGGAGTACGCCCTGCTCGGCGCCGTCAACGGCGACTACCAGCCCGAGCAGTGGAGCCCGGTCGACTCGGTGGCCTGGCTCAAGGCGATGGCCTGGAACCTCTCCGGGAACCTCCAGGAGGAGATCGACCGCTCGCTGCTGGCCCAGGACTTCGGTCCGGACAAGATCGCCGAGCTGTACCCCGACTACCCGTACACCCGCAACGGCACGATCGTGAAGACCGGCACGGTGGCCGGCGACAACTACCGCCCCGCCGACGGCTCGCCCCCGTCCGGCGGCGGCACCGCCACCACCCAGGGCGCGGCCACCACCAAGGCGCTGCTCCAGGGCCTCACCGACCGGATCGACGGCATGCCGCAGCTGCTCGGCCGCCCCGGCCAGGGCATCGGCTCCAACTCCTGGGTCGTGGCCGGCACCCACACCACCACCGGCAAGCCGCTGCTGGCCAACGACCCGCACCTCGGCCCCGGCCTGCCCTCGGTCTGGTACCAGATGGGCCTGCACTGCCGCACCAGCTCGCCGGCCTGCCAGTACGACGTCTCCGGCTTCAGCTTCGCCGGCATGCCCGGCGTGATCATCGGCCACAACAAGGACGTCGCCTGGGGCTTCACCAACCTCGGCGCCGACGTGACCGACCTCTACCTGGAGAAGGTCACCGGCCCGGACACCTACCAGGTCGACGGCAAGGACGTGAAGTTCGACCTCCGCAAGGAGACCATCAAGGTCGCCGGCGGCGAGGACCGCACGATCACCGTCCGCACCACCCAGACCGGCGCCCCGCTCATCTCCGACCAGAGCACCGAGCAGCAGAACGTCGGCAAGTACGCCCCCAACGGCAGCGCCGCCCCCGACCGCGGCACCGGTGGCTACGGCGTCGCCCTGCAGTGGACGGCGCTGAACCCCGGCAAGACCATGGACGCGGTGTTCGAGCTGGACCGGGCCCGCAACTGGGACGAGTTCCGGGCCGCCGCCAAGGACTTCGCCGTCCCCGCGCAGAACCTGGTCTACGCCGACGCCAAGCACATCGGCTACCAGGCCCCCGGCGACATCCCGGTCCGCGGCAAGGGCGACGGCAGCTACCCGGCCCCGGGCTGGGACTCCACGTACCAGTGGAAGGGCTCGATCCCCTTCACCGCCCTGCCGTACAGCCTGGACCCGTCCGCGGGCTACATCGTCACCGCCAACCAGGCCGTGGTGGACCCGAGCTACAAGTACACGCTCACCAAGGACTGGGAGTACGGCACCCGGGCCAAGGAGATCACCGACCAGATCGAGGGCCTGCTCAAGAACAACGGCAAGATCTCGCCGGACGACATGCAGACCATGCAGCTGGACAACACCAGCATCATGGCCAAGACGCTCGTCCCGCTGCTGCTCAAGCAGCAGATCGACGACCCGTACGTGCGCGAGGCCCAGGACCTGCTGAAGGACTGGAACTACCACCAGGACGCCGACTCGGCCGCCGCCGCCTACTACAACGGCGTCTGGCGCCAGCTGCTCAGCCTGGCCTTCGGCCAGAAGTTCCCGGCCGACCTGCGGGCCAAGGGCAACTGCCTGCTGGTCCGCCAGCAGGACGACCCGACCAGGCCGGACAGCTCCAGCAAGATCGTCACCGAGTGCGGCACCCGCGACCCGGGCAAGGCCCAGCCGGACGGCGGCGACCGCTGGACCGAGGTGGTCCGGCAGCAGCTGGACAAGCCGGACAGCTCCTGGTGGACGTACATCGACTCCCAGCACAAGGAGCAGAAGGGCCTGGACAACCTGCTCAAGGAGGCGATGAAGGACGCCCGGCAGGACCTCACCTCGCTGCTCAGCAAGGACATCTCCACCTGGAGCTGGGGCCGCCTGCACAAGCTGACCCTGCGCGAGCAGACCCTCGGCACCGACGACTCCTCGATCGCCTCCGGCGTGGTCCACCGGCTGCTCAACCGCGGCCCGTACCGGCTCTCCGGCGGCTCCGCGGCCGTCGACGCGGCCGGCTGGAACGCGGCGGCCGGCTACCAGGTGGACTGGATCCCGTCGATGCGCATGGTGATCGACCTGAGCGACCTCGACTCCTCGCGGTGGATCAACGTCGGCGGCGCCTCCGGCCACGCCTTCCACGACAACTACAACGACCAGACCGACCTCTGGCTCAAGGGCAAGCTGCTGACCTGGGCCTACACGCCGGACGCGGTCGAGAAGGCCACCAAGCACAAGCTGGTGCTCACCAACGGCTGACCCCGCACGACCCGCACGACCCCGACGGCCCCGCTCCCTCCCCGGAGCGGGGCCGCCGCCGTCTCACCCCAGCCTCCGCAGCCCGGCGGGCGTGACCGCCAGGTCCACCGGGCGGTCGTGCGGCTCGGCCGGCACCTCGTCCAGCAGCTCGTGCTCGTAGAGCAGCACCGCCAGCACCGGCCGCGCGCCCGCCCGCCCCAGCCGGGCCAGCACCCGGTCGTAGCTGCCGCCGCCGCGGCCCAGCCGCAGCCCCCGCCGGTCCACCGCCAGGCCCGGCAGCAGCACCACGGAGGCCTCCGTGACCGCCTCCGGGCCGAGCCGCGGGCCGACCGGCTCCAGCAGCCCGCGTCCGGCCGGGGCCAGCTCCTGCGGGCCCTGGTAGGCGGCCCAGTCCAGATCGTTGTCGGGCAGCAGCACCGGCAGCAGCACCCGCACCCCGCGCGCCCGCAGCGCGTCCAGCAGCGGCCTGGTCCCGGGCTCGGCGCCCACCGACACGTATGCGGCCACGGTGGCGCCCGGCGCCGCCAGCTCCCCGGCGTGCCCGGCCAGCGCGTGCGCGGCCTGCGCGCGGCCCTCGGCGGAGAGCGCGCGGCGCCGGGTCAACAGCCGTGTCCTCAGATCGCTCTTCTCGTTGTGCATCGGATCCTCCGCAACTCTGTGCCGTCCAGCCGTGCCGCCGACCGGTCCCGCCGACCGGCGCCGTCGACGCGCAGAGCCTGACACGCGAAAGGCCGCCGCGATTGTCCACCCCGCTGCTGGTCCAGGCCCTGGCCGTACTCGGCGCCCCCGCGCTGGCCGGCGCCACCGTGCTCGGGCTGCGGTTGCGCCGGTGCGGCGCCGAAGCCGCTGCCCGGCAGCGCCGGCTGCGCGAGCGGATCGCCGAACTGGAGACCCACTGCGCCGACCTGGAGCGCACCGCCTCCTGCGACCCGCTCACCGGCGTGTGGAACTACCGCCACCTGCAGCTCACCCTGGACCGCGAGATCGAGCGCGCCCGCCGCGCCGAGCGGACCGACCAGCCCGAAGGACCGCGCCCGCTGGCCGTGCTGCTGCTGGAGATCAGCGGCTTCGACGCGGTCGTCGCCGAGCACGGCCGCGGCCGCGCCGGCGCGGTGCTGCGCGACCTCGCCCAGCGGCTGGCGATGGAGATCCGCCGTGCCGACACCCTCGGCCGCTACAGCGGAGAGGAGTTCCTGGTGGTGCTGCCGGACACCGGCGCCGAGGGCGCCGCGCAGGTCGCCGAGCGCCTGGTCTGGTCGGTCCGCCGACACCTGCTGCTCGACTGGTCCTCCGGCCCGCGCGAGTCCCGCCCGGCCCACGGCAACGGCCTCACCGCCGCCGTCGGCGTCGCCGTGCTGCCCGAGGACGGCACCCACGCCGCCGTGCTGCTGCGCGCCGCCGACCGCGCGCTCGCCGAGGCCCGGGCGGCCGGCGGCGACTGCTGGCGGGTCCGCCCGGGCCCCGGCGACCGGTCGGCGGCGCGGCCGCCCGTCCCGCCCGCCGCCGGTGCGCGGCCCAACGCGACTGCCGAGCGTGACCGTTCGGAAAAGCCGGGTAGTCTGTCGCCCTGTGCCGGCGGGGACCCCCTCGCCCAGCCGGTCGATTCCCATACGCCTGCCGCCGTGGCCGGGCCCCGCGACGTGCTGTCCTAGCCGTCGACCGCGCTCGGCCGGGCGAAAACGTGCCTGAGTAAGGTAAACGCATGACGACGACCAACTCCCGAATCCCGGTAACCAAGGCCGTGGTACCCGCGGCCGGACTGGGCACCCGCTTCCTCCCGGCAACCAAGGCCACTCCGAAGGAGATGCTGCCCGTCGTCGACAAGCCGGCTATCCAGTACGTCGTCGAGGAGGCCTCCTCCGCGGGGCTGTCCGACATACTGATGGTCACCGGCCGTAACAAGCGGGCCCTGGAGGACCACTTCGACCGCGCCTACGAGCTGGAGGAGCTGCTCGCCCGCAAGGGCGACCAGGACCGCCTGCGCCGGGTCCGCGAATCCGTCGAGCTGGCCAACATGCACTACGTCCGCCAGGGCGACCCGAAGGGCCTCGGCCACGCCGTCTCGGTCGCCGAGCAGCACGTGGCCGGCCAGCCCTTCGCCGTCCTCCTCGGCGACGACCTGATCGACCCGCGCGACCCGCTGCTCGCCCGCATGATCGAGGTCCAGCAGGAGCTCGGCGGCTCGGTCGTCGCCCTCATGGAGGTCGACCCCTCCCAGATCCACCTCTACGGCTGCGCCGCCGTCAAGGCGAACGGCTTCGGCGAGGACGTCTTCCAGGTGACCGACCTGGTCGAGAAGCCCGAGACGAACGAGGCCCCCTCGAACTACGCCGTCATCGGCCGCTACGTCCTCGACCCGCTGGTCTTCGACGTGCTGCGGGAGACCCCGCCCGGCCGCGGCGGCGAGATCCAGCTCACCGACGCCCTGCGCGAGCTGACCACCCGCGAGCCGGAGGCCGGCGGCCAGGTCCACGGCGTGCTCTTCAAGGGCCGCCGCTACGACACCGGCGACCGCGCGGACTACCTGCGCGCTATCGTCCGACTGGCCTCCGAGCGCGAGGACCTCGGCCCGGAGTTCCGCTCCTGGCTGCGCGAGTTCGTCGCCTCCGAGCTGCAGGACTGACACGACGACAGAGAGCGAGCCGCCGATGACCGGGTCCACCCGACACACCACCGGATCCGCCGCAGCCTGCTGCGACGGAACCACGGACCCGGCACCGGCGGCCCCCCGCCTCTGGACGGTGGACGAACACCTCTCCGACGTCCTGGCGGCAGTCGGCCCGCTGCCCGCCATCGAGCTGCAACTGCTCGACGCCCAGGGCTGCCGGCTCGACGAGGACGTCCTCGCCGACGGCGACCTGCCGCCCTTCGACAACAGCTCGATGGACGGCTACGCCGTGCGCACCGCCGACACCGCCGGCGCCACCGACCCGTACCCCTCGGTGCTCGCCGTCGTCGGCGACATCGCGGCCGGCGCGGGCGAACTGCCCCGGGTCGGGCCCGGCCAGGCCGCCCGGATCATGACCGGCGCCCCCGTTCCGCCCGGCGCCCAGGCCGTCGCCCCGGTCGAATGGACCGACGGCGGCACCGGCACCGGCGTGCCCGCCGACGCGATGACCGCGCCCGTCGAGGACGAGGAGGTCCGCGTCCTGCGCCCGGTCGCCGAGGGCGCCCACATCCGCCGCCGCGGCAGCGACGTCGCGGCCGGCACCAAGGTCCTGGCGGCCGGCACCCGGCTCGGCCCCACCCAGCTCGGCCTGCTCGCCGCGATCGGCCGCGCCACCGTCAAGGTCCGCCCGCGCCCCCGGGTCGTGGTGCTGTCCACCGGCAGCGAGCTGGTCCAGCCCGGCGAGCCGGTCGGCCCCGGGCAGATCTCCGACTCCAACAGCTTCACCCTCACCGCGGCCGCCCAGGACGCCGGCGCCATCGCCTACCGGGTCGGCGCCGTCCCGGACCGGGCCGACCGGCTGCGCGCCGTCCTGGAGGACCAGCTCGGCCGGGCCGACCTGATCGTCACCAGCGGCGGGGTCAGCGTCGGCGCGTACGACGTGGTCAAGGAGGTCTTCGAGTCCTACGGCGGCGTCGACTTCCGCAGGCTGCGGATGCAGCCCGGCAAGCCGCAGGGCTTCGGCCGGATCGGCGGCCCGGCCGGCGTGCCGCTGCTCGCCCTGCCCGGCAACCCGGTCAGCGCCTACATCTCCTTCGAGCTGTTCGTCCGCCCGGTCATCCGCACCATGCTCGGCGCCGCCGACGTCCACCGCCCGGTGGTCCGCGCGCTCTGCCCGGCGGCGCTGCGCTCCCCGGCCGGCCGCCGGCAGTTCCTGCGCGGCCGCTACTCGGCGGCGGACGGCACCGTCGAGCCGGTGGGCGGCGCCGAGTCGCACCTGGTCGGCGCCCTGGCCCGGGCGAACTGCCTGATCACCGTCCCCGAGGCCGTCACCGCCCTGCCCGCCGGCAGCGAGGTCGACGTGGTCCTGCTCGGTTCCTAGGACATGTCCCGCGGACCAGGCCCCTCCCACGGGGTGGGGCGGGGGAGCTGTACGGTAGCGCGGTATTCCACCTGCGCGCCCCTGGAGCCACCCGTGACGACACCTGCCCCCGGCGACCGCCTCACCCACGTCGACGACCAGGGCGCGGCCCGGATGGTCGACGTCTCCGAGAAGGCCACCACCGCGCGCACCGCCGTCGCGGCCGGCCGGGTCCGGGTCTCCCCGAAGGTGGTCGAGCTGCTGCGCGGCGAGGGCGTGCCCAAGGGCGACGCCCTCGCGGTGGCCCGGATCGCCGGGATCATGGGCGCCAAGAAGACCCCCGACCTGGTCCCGCTCTGCCACCCCATCGCCGTCTCCGGCGTCACGGTGGACCTCACGGTCGCGGACGACGCCGTCGAGATCACCGCCACCGTGAGGACCGCCGACCGCACCGGCGTCGAGATGGAGGCGCTGACCGCCGTCGCGGTGGCCGGCCTCACCGTCATCGACATGGTCAAGGCCGTGGACAAGGGCGCCGCCATCGAGTCCGTCCGGGTGCTCAGCAAGACCGGCGGCAAGAGCGGCGACTGGTTCGCGCCGGAGGCGGGCGAGTGAGCGGGCGCAACGAGCCCACCACCGAGGGACACGGGCGGATGAGGGCCCTTGCGGTCACCGTGTCCAACCGGGCCTCGGCCGGCGTCTACGAGGACAGGGGCGGCCCGCTGCTGGTGGCCGGCCTGACCGCGATGGGCTTCACCGCCGACGGCCCCCGGGTCGTCCCGGACGGCGAGCCGGTGGAGGCCGTCCTGCGCGAGGCCGTCGCGGCCGGCTACGACGTCGTGCTCACCACCGGCGGCACCGGCATCTCGCCGATGGACCTCACCCCGGAGATGACCGCCCGGGTGATCGACCGGCAGGTCCCCGGCATCGCCGAGTCCATCCGCGCGTACGGCCGGGAGAAGGTGCCGACCTCGGCGCTCTCCCGAGGGCTGGCCGGACTCGCCGGACGTACCCTGATCGTCAACCTGCCGGGCTCGACCGGCGGCGTCAAGGACGGCCTGGCCGTCCTCGAACCGCTGCTCGCCCACGCCGTCGACCAGCTCGGCGGCGGGGACCACCCCCGGCCGGACGCACCAGCTTCCGGGAGAACGCACTGAACGCCGGTTGGCCGGTAGAACTCCACGAGGGGGAGGTCGTGCTGCGCCCGATCCGGGCCCGCGACCAGCGCGAGTGGCAGGAGGTCAGCCTCCGCAACCGGGACTGGCTGCGTCGCTGGGAGGCGACCGTCCCGCCCGGTCCGGCCGGGCAGGCCGCCGGGCCGCGCCCGACGTTCCGGCAGATGGTGCGCTTCCTGCGCGGTGAGGGCTCGGCCGGGCGGATGCTGCCCTTCGTGGTGCTCTACAAGGGCCAGCTGGTCGGCCAGCTGACCGTCGGCGGCATCACCTGGGGCTCGATGTGCTCGGCGAACGTCGGGTACTGGATCGACGAGGCGGTGGCCGGCCGGGGCATCATGCCGACCGCCGTGGCGCTTTCCGTCAACCACTGCTTCCGCACTCTCGGCCTGCACCGGATCGAGGTCTGCATCCGCCCGGAGAACGGCCCGAGCCGCCGCGTGGTGGAAAAGCTCGGCTTCCGCTCGGAGGGAATCCGTCCGCGCTATCTCCACATCGACGGCGCCTGGCAGGACCACCTGGTGTACGCGCTGACCGCCGAGGAGGTGCCGGAGGGGATGCTGGAACGCTGGCGGTCGATCAGTTCAGGCCACGAGTCAAGTAATTGAATATATGTTCGAAAAAAATATCGATATGGCATCGCCGCGATGTCGGACTGGCACAAATACCGGCAAAATAGTCGGAGAATCAGCTTGATCACACGACACGCCGAGCCAAATTGCTGCCAGGCCTTCCCGGCGCCCGTACGGTGTGGATCGTGAGCAGTAGCGGCCTTATCTACGCCGTCATCGTAGGGGCCTGGGCCGCCTATCTGGTGCCGATGTGGCTCCGCAGGCAGGACGAACTCAACGAGGTGCGCCCGACGGAGCGCTTCAGCACCGCCATCCGCCTGCTGGCCGGGCGTTCGGGGCTGGAGCGGCGGGCAGCCCGGGCCCTGGGCGACGAACCGCGTGACGACGAGCACAGCAGCGACGGCCCTCCCGGACGGGACGGGGCCGCCTCCGGCGACCCCGCGGCGGACTCCGCGCCGCCCGCCGTGGAGCCCGAGTCATCGGCCTCCGTCGAGCCCCCGCCCGAGCCGGTGTCCACGGCCGGGCCCGAGGCCGCGCCCGAGCGGGGTGCCCGGGAAGAGCGTCCGGGCTCCGCGCCGCACGGCGGGGCACAGCGCCGGGCCCGGCTGCTGGCCCGCCGGCGCCGGATGGTCACCGCCCTCTTCCTGGGCTTCGCGCTCGGCGCCGTGGTCGCGGCGGTGGCCGGACTGGCCTTCCTCTGGGTCCCGGCCGTCCCGGCGATCCTCCTCACCCTGTACATCGGCCACCTGCGCAAGCTGGAGCGCCAGCGCTACGAGGTGAAGCTCGACCGTGCCCGGGCCGCCCAGGCGGCCGAGCGGCTGCGCAAGCGCGAGCAGCAGCGCGCCGCGGCCCGGAGCGTCCCCGCCGAGGCCGTCGACACCCAGGCCCACACCCAGGCCCACACCCAGGCCCACGCCCGGGCCCACGCCCCGGCTCGCGCCCAGGCCCCGGCGGCCGAGGGGCGGGCCGGACGCCGTCCGCACCTGCGGCTGGCCGCCGACCCCGGCGAGGCCGCCGTCTCGGCGCCGTCCGCCTCCGCGGTGGCCGAGGCGACCGAGCACGAGGAGTGGGTCGACGGCATGCGCGAGCGCGGCGCGGCCGGCCCGGACTCCTGGGAGCCGGTGCCCGTCCCGCTGCCGACGTACGTCACGGCGCCGGTCGCCCCCCGGGTCTCGCGGGGCCTCGACCTGACGGCTCCCGGTACCTGGACCGCGGGCCGCCCCGCCGAGTCCACCCGCAACACCCCGCTGTTCGACCAGTACGCCGAGCCGTCGGCCCCGGAGGCCCGCCCCCGCGCGGCCAACGAGTGACCTCCCCGGCCCCCGGACCAGCACCGCATCCCCGGGGGTGGTCACGGGCCCCCTCCGAAAGGTGCTAGAGTTTCTTCTCGTTGGGGCTGTGGCGCAGTCCGGTAGCGCACCTCGTTCGCATCGAGGGGGTCAGGGGTTCGAATCCCCTCAGCTCCACCCAACAAGGGCCCCGCCCGGTCGTCAGACCGGGCGGGGCTTCTGCGTTGTCCGGGGGCGATTCGGCGCGGGGATGCGGGAGTTGGCCGTGTGACGACCGTCACGGTGGGGCGGGGCCGTGAACTGACGGTCGGTCGCGGGTGAGAGTGGGGGCGGGACAAGGGCGGGAACCGGAGCGGGAACGGCCGAGGGCCGGCCGGGGAGTCCGGTCGGCCCTCGGGGTGGGGCGGGGTGGGGCGGAGTGGGTCAGGGGCGCTGGGAGCCGGCGTAGGGGCCGGGCTGGGGGGCGCCGGACTGCGGCGGGACGGCGCCGTAGCGGGGCGGGCGGTAGCCGCGGGGGTGCCGGGTCAGGTTGTAGCCCAGGACGCCCGCCAGGGCGGCCAGGGCGCCGCCGCCGATGGTCCAGTACCAGCGGCTGTTCCAGCCGGAGAACCAGCCGGTGTACCAGTGCTCCTCGGCCGCCACCGGGGCGGCCGCCTTGGCGGTGGCGGCGCCGCCACCGGCTGGCGGGACCAGCGGGGCCTTGAGCTCGCCGCCCTCCGGCTGGGCGTTGTCCGCGTTGCCCTTGGCGCTGACGTGCAGCTGGACGGAGGTGGCCAGGCCCAGGTCGGTCTGCGGGACGTCGCTGACCGAGAGCCGCACGTAGTAGGTGCCGGGCAGCGGGTCGCCGGACCACGGCTCGGCCCAGGAGCGGACCTCGCGCAGGGTGCAGCTCAGCGTGAGCGTGCCGGTGTTCTGGTCGCCGGTGGCGTTCTGGGTGCCGGCGGTGCAGGACTGGCGGCGGCGGAGCCCGTCGAAGACCTCGGCGGACCAGGTCTGCGGGCCGTGCCGGTCGGTCGCGGGGGCCAGGTTGACGGTCAGGCCGATCGTCGGGGTCTGGCCCTCGGAGGCGCCGAACGCCCAGTACAGGTAGTCACCGGTGGAGGCGGCGACGTTGGCGTCCTGGCCGGGGGAGAGGTTGGTCGCGGTCAGGAAGGAGGTGCCGGCCTTGGTGGCCGGGGCCGGGGCGCCGCTCGCGCTCGCCGAGGGCGAGGGGGAGGCGGCGGAGGCGGCCGGGGCGGCCAGCGCGAGGGCGGGCAGCAGGGCGAGGGCGGCGAGGGCGCCGCGAAGGGTCGTGCGCGTGGTTCGTCGCATGGTCAGTTCTCCCGCCAGACAGAGATCCGCCAGCGGGCGATCCAGCCGAACACCAGGCCGAACAGCAGTCCGGCGAGGGTGAGGGTGAGCAGCAGGATCCAGCCGCGGCCCAGGCCCATCGCCGCGCCCTCGGGGGCGGACGAGGCGGTGGCCAGGTCGACGGTCAGCTCCAGCGGCAGGCCGGGGTCGGCCTGGACGCCGGCCTGCGGGGCCAGCGAGTTGCTGACGACCAGGCAGACGGTGGTCTCCGGCTTGGCGCTCGACGAGGAGGTCGGGCCGGTGGTGATGTAGCCCTTGGAGTCGCTGGTGGACCAGCGCAGGCCGGTGGAGATCACGTCGGTGCGGCTGCTGCCGGCGTCGGTGCCGCGGACCAGCTCCTGGCCGGTCGCGCTGGTGGCCTGCAGCAGGACGCCGTAGTCCCGGGCCACCGCGCGGTCCAGGCCGACGCTGACCGAGGCGCGCAGCTCCTGGCCGGACTTGACCGGGACCTTGTAGACGCGGTGCTCGGAGAACTTCTCGCGGTCGCTGTACACGCCCGGGGCGAGCACCGGGGCGCTCTCGCACTTGTCGGCGCCGGAGGTCTTCACCGGGGTCACCGCGTAGGTGTCGTTGGAGCGGTCGACCAGTTGCTTCACCTTGTCGGTGAGCTGCTCCTGGGTGCGGACGTCGGTGTAGGTGCCACCGGTCGCGTTGGCGATGCAGAGCAGCTGCTGGCGGGTCTTGTCGTCGTGGGCCAGGCCGAGGGTGTCGACGACCAGGTGGATGCCCTGGGAGGCGAGTTCACGGGCGACGTCGCAGGGGTCCGGCGGGGTGCAGGTGTCCTCGCCGTCGGTGATCAGCACCACCCGGCGGGTGGTCTCGCCCTTGCCGAGGTCCTGGGCCGCGCCGCGCAGGGCCAGGCCGATCGGGGTCCAGCCGGTGGGCCGCAGGGTGGCGACGGCCGTCTTGGCCTCGACCTTGTTGGTCTTGCCGACCGGGTACAGCTGCTTGGTGTCCTGGCAGCCCTGGGTCTTGTCGTTGCCGGGGTAGTTCGCGCCCAGGGTGCGGATGCCGAACTCGGTCTCCGCGGGCAGCGCGTCGATCACGTCGTTCAGCGACTGCTGGGCCACCGAGATCCGGCTCTTGCCCTGGATGTCCCGCTCGTTCATGGAGCCGCTGACGTCCAGGACGAGGTCGACCCTGGGGGCCTCCTTGGGCGCGGCGGCGCCGGCTGATGGTTCGTCGGCGTGGGCGGGCAGGCCGATGAGCAGCGAGGCGCCCGTTATCGCCAGGGCGCCCAGCAGGCTGCCGAGCCTGGTCTTTGGTCGTCGTCCGGTAGTCACCCGGTGATCCTAGGGATCATCAGTTCGCGATGGCCAAACGAGACCGGATCGTGCACCACCCCGCCGCGGCGTGAACTCCGGCGCGTGGAAAGGCCGTCGGGCCTGCGCGGACTTACGTCCGCCCTACCCGGGCCGGATAGCCTTCCGTGCGGGTTTCGTGCGAGTCCGGGCGGGAATGGGGGCGCGGTGGAGCTGACGGGGGTCGGAAAACGGTACGGGCGGCGCGGGCGGTGGGTCCTGCGCGGGGTCGATCTCGCCGTCGGGCCGGGGGAGTTGGTGCGGATCGCCGGGGCGAACGGGAGCGGCAAGTCGACGCTGCTCCGGCTGGCGGCCGGGATCGAGCGGCCGACCGCCGGGCGGGTGGCCCGCCCGGGCGGCGCCGCCTACGTGCCCGAACGCTTCCCGCCCGCGCTGCCGTTCGACGCCGCCTCGTACCTGCTGCGGGTGGGCCGGGTGCACGGGCTGTCGGCGGAGCGGGCGCGGCGGCGGGCCGGGGACTGGCTGGACCGCTTCGGCATCGCGGACCGGGCGGGCACGCCGCTGAGCCGGCTGTCGAAGGGCACCTGCCAGAAGGTCGCGGTCGCGCAGGCGCTGCTCGCGCAGGCCCCGGTCCTGCTGCTGGACGAGGCCTGGACCGGGCTCGACCCCGACGCCAGGGCGGTGCTGGACGAGGCGGCCGCCGAGCGGGCGGCGGACGGCGGGACGGTGCTGTTCGTCGACCACGACCCGGCCCGGCTGGCCGGGCTGACCAGCGCCGCCTACCGGGTCGGCGCGGACGGCGCGCTGCGGCCCGCCGAGGAGGCGGGGCCCGTGCCGGACGGCGGCCCGGAGACGGAGGTCGAGGTGGACGTCCCGGACGGCACCCCGCTGCCGCCCCGGCTGCCCGGGGTGCCGCGGCTCACCCCGCTGGCCGGCACGGCCGTGCGGCTGACGGTGCCGGCCGCGCACACGGAGGCGCTGCTGCGCCGGCTGCTGCTCGGCCGCCCGGCCGTCCGGGTGCTGGCGGTGCGGCAGCGGGAGGGGCGGCGGTGAGGCAGGTCGGGGCGCTGGCCCGGTACCACCTGGAACTGCTGGTGCGCTCGCACGCCTGGCTGCCGCCGTTCCTGGCGTACGCGCTGCTGCTGGTGGTGGGCGTGTCGGCGGGCAACCCGCTGCTGGGCGACCTCGGCTACGGCGCGGCCGTGCTGCTGCCGGTGAGCGCCTGGTACGTGCGCAGCGCGCTCGGGGCGGAGCCGCCGGCCTCGCGGGCCTGCCTGGTCGCGGCGGCGGGGCCGCTGCGGGTGCACCTGGGCGCGCTGCTGGCGGCGCTGACGGCCGGGCTGGTGCTGGCGGCGGCCGAGGTGGCGGCGCTGTGGTGGCTGAGCGGGACGGTGGCCAACCCGGGGGTGGAGCGGCAGCCGCCGGTCGGACCGGCGCTGGCGGCCGGGGCGTCGGCCGCGGTGGTGTGCGTGCTGCTGGGGGTGGTGGCCGGGGCGCTGGCGAACCGGCCGGTGCTGGCGCGGCCGCAGTACGGCATCGCGGTGGCACTGGTGCTGGCCGCGCTGGCGCTGGTGGCGCCGCTCTCGCCGGCCAACGCGGCGGTCCGCGGTCTGGTCTCCGCGGCCCGCACCGGCCGGGTCGCCGTGCCGTGGGCGGAACTGCCGCTCGCCGCCGTCCTGCTGGCCGCGGCGGCGGCCGGGGCGGCGGCGCTGGCCGGACGGCGGCCCGAGTGAGCGGAGGATTCACGCCAAGAGCGGACACACCGCAGCAAAAAGCCGATAAATATGGATAGTGCTCGTTAGGGTGACGAACCTGGGTGAACCGGCTTCGTTCCGTCGGTCCATCCCGACTGGCATCCCCCGGAACAGCGCTCCGGCTCCCCGCGACCCCCAGGACGGTCCGTGGCGACACCCCCCGCCGTGACGAGAACCGCAGCCCGGCCGAGCCGGCCGGTGCCGACCAGGCGCACCACCGAACTGCTGCTGGTCCTGGCCGCCGTGCTGATCGCCGTGTTCGGCTACGTCGAGGTCGGCGTCAACCTGGACGGCAGGGTGCCGGCCGACGCGGCCGAGTACGGCGCCGCGCTCGGCGTGCTCGCCCTGCTGGCGCACGCCGTGGTCCGCCGGCGGGCCCGGTACGCGGACCCGCTGCTGCTGCCGATCGCGGTGCTGCTCAACGGCATCGGCCTGGTGGTGATCTACCGGCTCGACCGCGCCACCTCGGGCGTCGGCGCGGCCTCCACCCAGCTGCTCTGGTCGAGCCTGGGGGTGGCACTGTTCATCGCCGTCGTGCTGCTGGTGCGCGACCACCGGCGGCTGCAGCGGTACGCCTACCTCGGGGCGCTGGTGGCGCTGGTCCTGCTGGTGCTGCCGATCTTCTTCCCGCCGGTGTACGGCTCGCGGATCTGGATCGTCATCGGGCCGCTGTCCTTCCAGCCGGGCGAGTTCGCCAAGATCCTGCTGGCCGTCTTCTTCGCCGCCTACCTGGCGGTGCACCGGGACGCGCTGGCGCTCACCGGCCGCCGGGTCTGGCGCTGGCAGCTGCCGCGCGGCCGGGTGCTCGGGCCGGTGCTGCTGATCTGGGCGGCTTTCGTCGGCGTCCTGGTGCTGGAGACGGACCTCGGCACCTCGCTGCTGTTCTTCGGCCTGTTCGTGGTGATGCTGTACGTGGCCACCGCGCGCACCGGGTGGATCGCGATCGGGCTGGCCCTGGCGGCGGTCGGGGCGGTCACGGTGGGCTGGCTGTCGCCGCACGTGCACAGCCGGGTGACGGACTGGCTGGACCCGCTGGGCTCGATCGCGGCGGGCAAGGGCGCCAACCAGATCGCCCAGTCGCTGTTCGCCTTCGCCTGGGGAGGGGAGCTGGGCACCGGGCTCGGCAACGGGCACTCGGTGCTGATCGGCTTCGCCGCCAAGTCGGACTTCATCCTCGCCACCATCGGCGAGGAACTCGGCCTGACCGGGCTCGTCGCGGTGTTCCTGCTGTACGCGCTGCTGATCTCCCGGGGGTTCCGGACGGGCATCGCGCTGCGCGACCCGTTCGGGCGGCTGCTGGCGATCGGGCTGGCCGCCATCGTCGGCCTCCAGGTGTTCGTGGTGGCCGGCGGGGTGCTCGACCTCATCCCGCTGACCGGGATGACGCTGCCGTTCGTCGCGCAGGGCGGCTCCTCGGTGGTCACCAACTGGATCATCGTGGCGTTGCTGGTGCGGATGAGCGACATCGCGCGCCGACCGGCCCCGGCCCCGGTGCCGCCCGCGTCCGGGTCCGTTTCGGAGGAGGACTGATGGCGCGCATCCGCTCCCGTCCGCGCGCCCGGGGCAACGGGCCGCAGGGCCTGCCCGGCATCTCCGTCACCGGGCGCCGCGCGGGCGTCTTCTGCCTGCTGCTGGTCGCGGCGCTGTGCGTCCAGGCCACCCGGGTGCAGGTGTTCCAGGCCAAGGACCTCAACCACAACGCCGCCAACCAGCGGCTCACCATCGAGCGGTACTCGCAGCCGCGCGGCAACATCCGGGTCGGCGCGGACACCGTGACCGGCTCCGAACCCACCGGCGGCCGGTACGACTACAAGCGCACCTACACCGACGGCCCGACGTACGCGGCCGTCACCGGCTTCGCCTCGCAGGCGTACGGCAACACCCAGCTGGAGGGGGTCGAGGACGACCTGCTGTCCGGGACGGACAGCAGACTGGCCGGCTGGGCGGTCTGGGACGCCGTCGCCCGCAGGCAGAACCCCGGCGGGGACGTCTACACCACCCTGAACCGGGCCGCCCAGGAGGCCGCGGTGCGCGGGCTCGGCAGCCAGAAGGGCGCGGTGGCCGCGATCGAGCCGGCCACCGGCCGGATCCTCGCCCTGGCCAGCACGCCGTCCTACGACCCGGGCAGTTTCGCCGGCTCCGCCGCGGCCGACCAGGCCGCCTGGAACCGGCTGCAGGCCGACACCGACCAGCCGATGCTCAACCGGGCGCTGCGCCAGACCTACCCGCCGGGCTCGACCTTCAAGGTGGTCACGGCGGCGGCCGCGCTCGCGGCCGGGGTGGTCACCGACCCCGACGCGCCGACCGACGCGCCGTACCCGTACGTGCTGCCCGGGACGACCACGCCGCTGGTCAACGACACCTCGGCGTGCGACCGGCCCGGCCAGTCGCTGGACACCGCGATGGTCTACAGCTGCAACAGCGTGCTGGGCTACCTCGGGGTGCGGACCGGGCTGGGCCCGATGGTGGCGATGGCCGAGGACTTCGGCTTCAACGACGCCGGGCTGGACATGCCGGTGCGCCCGGCCCGGTCCAACTTCGACACCACGATGAACCAGTCGCAGCTGGCGCTCTCCTCGATCGGGCAGTTCGACACCGCGGCGACCCCGCTGGTGATGGCGATGGTCGCGGCCGGGATCGCCAACGACGGGACGGTGATGCGTCCGCAGCTCGTGGACAAGCTGACGAAGGGCGACGGCACCGCCGTGCAGCTGATGAAACCCGCCGTGTACCGGCGGGCGATGACCCCGGCGGTGGCCGGGCAGGTGCAGAAGCTGATGACCGACGTGGTCGAGAACGGCACCGGCGGCAACGCCCGGATCGGCGGCGCGGTGGTCGGCGGGAAGACCGGCACCGCGCAGCACGGCGTGGACAACAGCGGGACGCCGTACGCCTGGTTCATCTCCTGGGCCAAGCCCGCGGGCTCGGACGCGGTGCCGCCGGTGGCGGTGGCCGTGGTGATCGCGGACAGTGACGCCACGGACGTCACCGGCGGCGGGCTGGCCGCGCCGATCGCCCGCTCGGTGATGCGGGCGGTGCTGGGCCGCTGAGCCGGTCGATCGACCGCCGTCGAGTCGGTCAGCCGACCGACCGCCGCCGAGCTGCCGCTTTAGCTGCTGGACGGCAAATCCGCCGTCTGCGAAGTGTCCGGTTTGTATAGACTCATGCGCCAATTCGTACAATGCGCCGATCCGGACTGTTCGTTTGCGACACTGGTGCTTTCGCGGGGTACTGTCCCATCTTTGTTCGGTTGGTCCCCGATGACACCCCATGGCGCGTCGAGTGACCGGCCGCCAGGACACCCTCCCCCGCCCAGAAGGACCGCAGCTGTGACCAGCAACTCTCTCGGTGCGCGTCTGCTGCGACGCAAGCCCGTCTCGTCCCTCATCGCCGAGAGCGAGGGCCGGGACGGCCTCCCGGCCGGTGCGCCCGAGGAGGGCGGACGCTCCGGCATCCACCTGCGCCGCACGATCGGCCTCTGGCAGCTGTCCTCGATCGGCATCGGCGCCACCATCGGCACCGGCATCTTCTTCGTGCTCAGCAGCGCGGTGCCCTCGGCCGGGCCGGCCGTCATCCTGTCCTTCGTGCTCGCCGCGGTCACCGCCGGACTCACCGCGCTCTGCTACGCCGAGATGGCCTCCGCGATCCCGGTCTCCGGATCCTCGTACTCCTACGCCTACGCCACCCTCGGCGAGGGCGTCGCGTTCGGCGTCGGCATCTGCCTGCTGATGGAGTACGGCGTCTCCGCCTCCGCGATCGCGGTGAGCTGGGCCGAGTACCTGAACAAGTTCTTCGACCTGGCCTTCGGCTTCACCATCCCGGACCAGTTGTCCGGCGCTCCGGACGCCACCCACTGGTTCAACCTGCCGGCGCTGCTGCTGGTCGCGATGGTCTGCGTGCTGCTCACCCGCGGCGTCAGCGAGTCGGTGAAGGTCAACGCGGCCATGGTCGGGATCAAGATCCTGATCCTGCTGCTGTTCGTCGGCATCGCGCTCACCGGCTTCCACTCCGGCAACCTGACCCCGTTCATGCCGCTCGGCATCGGCGGCGTGCAGGTCGCCGCCTCCAGCATCTTCTTCTCCTTCATCGGCCTGGACGCCGTGTCCACCGCCGGTGAGGAGGTCAAGAACCCGCGCCGCACCCTGCCACTGGCGATCATCATCTCGCTGGTCGTGGTGACCCTGCTCTACATCCTGGTCGCCCTCGCCGGCATCGGTGCCCAGCCGTGGCAGAAGTTCGAGGGCCAGGAGGCCGGCCTCGCCCAGATCCTCCAGGACATCACCGGCCAGACCTGGCCCTCGATCGTCTTCGCGATCGGCGCGATCATCTCGATCTTCAGCATCACCCTCGTGGTGATCTACGGCCAGACCCGCATCCTGTACTCCATGGGCCGCGACGGCATGCTGCCCAAGCGCTTCGCCGAACTCTCCCCGCGCACCGGCACCCCGGTCTGGAACACCCTCGTGGTGGGCCTCGGCGTCGGCGCGCTGGCCGCCTTCGTCCCGCTGAAGGAGCTGGCCGACATCACCAGCCTCGGGACGCTGATCGCCTTCTCGGTCGTCTCGATCGGCGTGATCATCCTGCGCCGCACCCAGCCCGACCTGCCGCGCGGCTTCAAGGTCCCCGGCTACCCGGTCGTCCCGCTGCTCAGCGTCGCCTTCTGCGCCTACCTGATCACCGGCCTGCACGCCGACACCTTCCGGGCCGGCGCGATCGCCCTCGCCGTCGCCGTGCTCGTCTACTTCGGCTACAGCATCAAGCACTCCAAGCTGGAGCAGCAGGCACAGGCCGCCACGGCGGACAGCTCCACCGGCCACCGGAACAGCTGAGCCGGACGAATCCGGACATGAGGGGCCGCCGACCACGACACCCGGCGGCCCCCCTCATGCCACCTCCTGTTACGTGCCCCACGCCATGGCGACAGCGCCCGGCCACCACCCATAACCTTCCACCATGGTGAGCACCCGCACGCCCGGCTTCTCCCGCCCGCGCGGCCGCTTCACCGGCCGCAGCAGAACGCCGGCCCCGCCGACCCCCGCCGGAGCGCCGTCCGGACCAGGACGACCGCCCCTCGGCTTCTCCAGTCGGCCGTTCCCCCGCCAGCGTGGCGAGAGCACGTTCCCGCCCACGCCCGATCGGCTGAATCCCGCCCGACTCGCCTCGATGCGCACCGTCCAACTGCTCGGCTGCCTGATCGCGGCCGGCTGGGCGGCCGCCTTCCCGCTCGTCTCCGACCTGCCCAACCAGCGGACGTGGGGTTTCATCGCGGCCCCCGCCTACGTCCTGGCCGGACTGCTCTGCCTCACCCTGCCGCGCCGCTACGCGGCCCGCGCCGCCGCCGTGGTCGCCCTCGCCGGGGCCGTCCTCGCGCCGCTCGCCCTGCTCGCCGTGCAGGGCCGCCACCAGTCCGAGGTGATGGTGGTCGAACGCTCGGCCCACCTGCTGCTCACCACCGGCAGCCCGTACCTGCCGCACCCGGTGATCGTCACCGACTACAACCCGTACCTGCCGGCCATGACCCTGTTCGGGATGCCGCGCCAACTACTGGGCGACGGATCCGACCTCGCCCAGGTCGCCGGGGACGCCCGGATCTGGTTCGCGCTGGCCTTCGTGGCCTGCCTGCTGGCCAGCTGGCGGCTGCTGCGGCCCACCCACGAGCGCGCGCCGCTGCTGCCGCTCGCCGTGCTCACCGCCTCGCCGCTGATCTCGCTGGCCCTCGTCGTCGGCGGGGTGGACCTGCCGCTGATCGGCCTCTGCTGCCTCGCCATGGCGCTCGCCGAGCGGGACCGCACCGTCGGCGCCGGCCTGGTGCTCGCCCTCGCCTGCACCCTCAAGTGGACGGCCTGGCCGGCGCTGCCGGTCGCCGCCCTGCTGCTGTGGCGGCTGTACGGCCGTCGGCCCGCCGCCCGGACCACGCTGATCGCGCTCGGCACCGGCCTGGCCGTGCTCCTGCCCTCCGTGCTGACCCGGGCGGACGCGCTGCGCGAGCAGGTGGTGCGCTTCCCGCTCGGGCTCACCGCCATCCGCACCCCGGCCGGCAGCCCGCTGCCCGGCAAGGTGCTGGCCGGCTTCGGGCCGACCGGGCACTCCGTCTCGCTGGCGCTGATGACCATGGGCGGGATCGGGGTGGCCATCTGGCTGCTCGCCCGGCCGCCGGTGTCCGCGATCGCGGCCGCCGATCTGCTGGCCGCCGGGCTGGCGATCGCGTTCATGCTCGCCCCGGCCGGGCGGTTCGGCTACCTCGCCCTGCCGGTGGTCCTGGTGATCTGGCCGCGGCTGGCGGCCCGGCGCTGGAGCAGCCGGCGCCCGATTCCGCCGCACCGGCTGCCGGGCAGACCGGAGCCCGCCCTGCCGCGGGGCTGAGCGGGCTCCGTACGGACGGGAGGACCTAGCGGCCGCCGGCCTTGAGCAGCGAGGCGACGGCCGGGCCGGCCGCGTCCACGCCGTGGCCGCCGCCCTGCACCTCGGCGGCGACCGCGATGTTGCCGCGGTAGGCGGTGAACCAGCTGTTGGTGGTGGTCGCGCCGGCGACCTCGGCGGAGCCGGTCTTGGCGCCCGCGTTGTCGGTGATCCCGGCCATCACGTCCTTGGCCGTGCCGCCGGTGGCGGTGGCGTTCATCATCGCGCGCAGCTTGCCCGCGACGTCCGGCGCGATCTGGCGGGCCGCCGCCTGCTGCGGCAGGCCGGCGACCAGGATCGGCTGCTTGAACGCGCCGCTCTGGACGGTCGCGGTGATCGAGGCGATGGCCAGCGGGTTCATCTGGACCTTGCCCTGGCCGATGTAGTTCATGGCCTGCTCGTCCTTGCTGCCCGGCGTCGGCGGCACCTTGCCGTCGGTGTTCGGCAGGCCGGTCTTCCACTCCAGGCCGATGCCGAACACGTCCTTGGCCGTGCTGGACAGCGTCTCGGGCTTGAGGCTGGTCAGGCCCTGGTTGATGAAGGCCGTGTTGCAGGACACCATGAAGTCCTGCTGGAGCGTGTTGTTGGGGAAGGCGCCCGGGAAGTCGTTCGGGATCGCGACCGGGTTGCTGCTCTTCTCCGGGCAGGCCACCACGGTGTCCGGGTTGACCCCGGCCTCCAGCAGCGCCGCCGAGGTGACGATCTTCATCGTCGAGCCGGGCGCGAGCAGGCCGGTGAAGGCCCGGTTCTGACCGCTGGCCGGCGCGTTGGCGAAGGCCAGCACCTGTCCGGTGCTCGGCTCGATCGCGGCGATCGACCCGGACTTGCCGCCCAGGTCCGTCATCGCCTTCTCGGCCGCCGCCTGGATGGTGTTGTCGATGGTCACCTTGAACGGCTTGCCGGGCTTGGGCTCGACGATGGTGAACAGCTTGTCCGAGGCCCCCTTGCCGGCCGGGTCGCTGATCACCACCGCGCTGCCCGCGTCCTGGTCCTTGTTCGGGTCCGGCGGCAGCAGCTTGTGGGCGTTGTCCTGGAGGGTGGACAGCAGCGCCGGGGTGAGCGAGGCGCCCTGCAGCGGCTTGCCGTTGCGGTCCACCACGGTGGACGGCGGGGCGAAGACCTGCTGGGTGGCGATCGTCTCGTTGCCGGACAGGTGCGGGTGGATCACCGTCGGCGCCCAGTGCACGGCCGGGGTGTTGTCGCTCATCTTCACGACGTTCAGGAAGCCGTTGTAGTCCCAGACCCGGTTGGTGCCGGCGAACTCGGCGCGCGCCTTGAAGCCCATCAGCACACCGGCGGGGCCGGCCGAGGCGGAGGCCGACGGCGAGTCGGTGGCACCGGGGGTCGCGCCCGCCACCGGCACGCCCGCGCCGGCCGAGGCTCCGGCGGAGGACTTGGCCGGCGCGGGCGTGCCGGTGGCCGACGCGAAGGCCTGCGGGGTGGCCGGGCCGGCCGGGGCCAGGGTCAGCGCGCTCGGCTTGACCTGGTCGCGGAACGCCGTCAGCGCGGTGGTGGCCGCGGCCGGGTCGTCCGTCAGCGCGGCCGCCTTGTCCAGGTCACCGGCCGCCCAGGCCGCCAGGAAGTCCTTCGCACCGTTGGTCGCCTGCTCGGCCGAGGGCGGCTCGGCGACCACCGTGCGGGGCTTCTTCGCCGAGGACGATCCGGAGTCCGAGCCGCCCATCAGGCTGTACGCCCCGTAGCCGCCGCCCGCGAGCACGGCGACGGAGACGCCGGTGATGATGCCGATCTTCGCGCCTCTGCGCATGGTGCTGTTCCCCCAAGGGTCTGCCGGACGGGCGTGACCGGCCGGGGCCGGACACGCTGTTCCCTCCACCCTAGGCAGCGCCGATCGGTGCGCCGACGAAATGCCCGCGAGTTGTGACGGATCTGGTACGTGTCGTGCACCGCATACGGACGATTCAGGGAACAGCGGTGTCGATCAGATCCAGCTGTTGAACCACATCCGCTGGCGCCAGTCGTCCATCGGAATCGTCTGCCCGGTGAACAGCGGGAAGAAGAAGAGGAAGTTCCACACGATCAGCAGCACCAGCAGCCCGGCCGCCGCCGAACCGATGATCCGGCGGTCCCGGGAGGCCCCCGGAGGCCCGATCAGCGCACCGACCAGCATGGTCACCGCGAGCACCAGGAACGGGACGAACACCACCGCGTAGAAGAGGAAGATCGTCCGCTGCTGGTAGGCGAACCACGGCAGGTAGCCGGCGGCCAGGCCGCACAGCACCGCGCCCGCCCGCCAGTCCCGCCGGGCCACCCAGCGCCACAGGCAGTACACCAGCGCCACCACGGCCGCCCACCACAGCAGCGGGGTGCCGATGCCCAGCACCTCGCGGGCGCACTCGGCGGCCGTGCAGCCGCTCTGGCCCTGCTTGGGGGACTCGTAGAAGAACGAGACCGGCCGGCCCAGCACCAGCCAGGACCACGGGTTCGACTGGTAGGTGTGCGGGTCGCTCAGGTGGGTGTGGAAGTCGTAGACCGTCGAGTGGTAGTGCCACAGGGCGCGCAGCCCCTCGGGTATCCACGGGTAGTCGGTCGAGCGGCCCGCCGCCCAGTCCCGGCCCCAGCCGCCCCTGCCCGGCACGTTGCTGCTGGCGAACCAGCCCCACCAGGACGTGACGTAGACGACCAGCGACACCACCACGACCGACACGAAGGCCGGCACCACGTCCCGGGCGAGCGTCGCCAGGTACGGGCGCGGGGCCCCGGCCAGGCGGCGGGCGCCGACGTCCCACAGCACCGTCATCACGCCGAAGGCCGCCGCCACGTACAGGCCGCTCCACTTGGTGGCGCAGGTCAGGCCGACGCAGACGCCGGCCGCGATCCGGTACGGGCGCCAGCCCAGGTTCGCCCGCTGCGCGAGCACCGCGTCCGGCACCCCGCCGAGCCGGTCGGCCAGCCGGGCCCGGGTGCGGTCGCGGTCCAGCAGCAGGAAACCGAAGGCGGCGAGGATCCAGAACATCACCACCAGGTCCAGCAGCGCGGCGCGGCTGAGCACCAGGTGCAGGCCGTCCACCGAGAGCAGCAGGCCAGCCACGCAGCCCAGCAGGGTCGAGCGGAACAGCCGGCGGGCGATCCTGGCCACCATCAGCACCGACAGCGTGCCGAGCAGGGCCACCGCGAACCGCCAGCCGAAGGGGTTCATGCCGAACAGCATCTCGCCGACGCCGATGATCCACTTGCCCACCGGCGGATGGACCACGTAGGAGGCCGCCGCGCGGTACGGGACGGCCGCGCCGGGCGTCATGATCTGCTCGTTGGCGCCGTCCGGCCAGTTGATCTCGTAGCCGCCGTGCCAGAGCGCGTAGGCGTCCTTGGCGTAGTACGTCTCGTCGAAGATGATCGCGTGCGGCTGGCCGAGGTTGGTGAAGCGCAGGATCCCGGCGAACACCGCCACCGCGACCGGGCCCAGCCAGCCGGACCAGCGGCACAGCCACGACCACACGGCCGGCGGCACGGACACGCCCAGCCGCAGCAGCAGCGGCGACGGGGGCACCACCGCCGGGGTCACCCCGGGGCCGTCCGGCATCGGCGGGACCAGGCGCTCGGCCAGCGGGGCCACCGGGCGGGCGGCGTAGCCGAACCCGGCCAGCCGCTCGCGCCAGCTGCGCGCGGCGCTGCCGGGTCGGTCGGGCTGGTCCGGGTCCGGGTGGTCCGGGTGGTCGAACTGGTCGGGTCGGTCGGGCCGCGCGGGGCTCCCGGCCTGGTCGGCGGGCCGCGGGGCCGGGACGGCGGAGGACGCCAGGCCGGCCACGTCGCCGCCATCCTGCGCGGTGTGGTCTGTACCAGTGGGCGTGCGCGCCGCCGTGTCGCCGTTCATCCGCCACATCGTAGGGGCGCTTCTCG
Organism: Kitasatospora sp. NPDC098663; assembly: GCF_044760075.1. NCBI lineage: Bacteria > Bacillati > Actinomycetota > Actinomycetes > Kitasatosporales > Streptomycetaceae > Kitasatospora > Kitasatospora sp. NPDC098663. The sequence goes on from NZ_JBIWAP010000016.1 coordinate 125,244, forward strand.
CACGTGTGACCGCTCCCTCGGAAGCTGCCCGAATCGTCACCAAAAGCCCCCGGGCCGCGGTAGCTGCAAGGATGGGGCCCGTGACAGGAGTACTCGTTCTCGCAGGCACCCCCATCGGCGACGTCTCGGACGCCCCGCCCCGGCTGCTCACCGAACTGGCCACGGCGGACGTGATCGCGGCCGAGGACACCCGGCGGCTGCGCCGGCTCACCCAGGCGCTCGGGGTGACCCCGGCCGGGCGGGTGGTCTCCTACTTCGAGGGCAACGAGGTCGGCCGCACCCCCGAACTGGTCGAGGCACTGCTCGGCGGCGCCCGGGTGCTGCTGGTCACCGACGCCGGCATGCCGTCCGTCTCCGACCCCGGCTACCGGCTGGTCGCCGCCGCCGTCGAGGCCGACGTCAAGGTCACCGCGGTGCCCGGGCCGTCCGCCGTGCTCACCGCGCTCGCGCTGTCCGGCCTGCCCGTCGACCGCTTCACCTTCGAGGGCTTCCTGCCGCGCAAGACCGGCGACCGGGCCCGGCAGCTCGCCTCGATCGCGGCCGAGCCGCGCACCATGGTCTTCTTCGAGGCGCCGCACCGGATCGCCGAGGCGCTCGCCGCGATGGCCGAGGCGTTCGGCGCCGAGCGGCCCGCCGCCGTCTGCCGCGAGCTCACCAAGACGTACGAGGAGGTGAAGCGCGGGCCCCTCGGCGACCTGGCGGCCTGGGCCGCCGAAGGCGTCAGGGGCGAGATCACCGTCGTCGTCGCGGGCGCCCCGCCGGCCGCGCCGCAGGAGCTCACCCCCGCCGAACTGGCCCGGCTGGTGGCCGTCCGGGAGGAGGCCGGGGAGCGCCGCAAGGAGGCCATCGCGGCCGTCGCGGCGGAGCTCGCGCTGCCGAAGCGGGAGGTGTTCGACGCGGTGGTGGCGGCCAAGAACGAGGCCAAGAACGAGGCCAAGGGCGGGGCCGGGAAGTAGCGCCGGAAGCGGGTCCGGCGGGGGCGGGGACAGGGCCGTGAAAGAGGGGTGAATTCCGGGGGTTGCGTGACCCCGGGGGAGTCGTACCTTTGAGGGAAGGCCCCGGTAAACGCCCACGGAGCTGAAAGTTCGGTCGCGGTTTCCGGAACGATCCAGGCCTTTCGTATAGGAGTTCCCAACCCGCGTCCAACTCTTCACAAGCAGGGCATCGGCCGAGGCCGTCAGGGCATTTCCTGGAATGGAAAGACCCAGCCGGGCGAGCGCCCGGCGGGCGCTGGGAGACGGCTATGAGCGAGATGATCGGTAGCCCCCTCGGTGGCAACGCGCTGAGCGCCCCCGGCCTGGCCGGACGGCCGCACACTCCCGTCGAGACCGTGCGGGAGGCCTACTCCTTCGCCTGCCTGCGATGCGGGTACGGATGGGAGCAGGCGTACGACATCGAGCACCACGCCGGCAAGGACGGGCACGTCGTGTTCGAATACCACGCCAACGGTGTCCGGGTACCGTCCCCGCTGCTCAAGCCGACCTGCCCGGGGTGTGGCGGACACACCGTCCGGATCATGCGCGAGGGCCGGGTCGCCACCGCCGACCAGTCCTGGCACCACGCCCCCGGCTACCCGGCGCACGCCGAGCCGGCCGGGGCGCCCCCGGTGTCCGACCCCGTGAAGCCGCGCGGACGCTGGGCCCGGTTCTGGTCGCGGCTGCTGGGCTGACCGCCGGCACCGGGAGCGCACGCGGGGGCGCACCGGGGGCCGCCCGCCGCGAGCAGTGCGGCGGGCGGCCCCCGCCGTCGCCGGTCATGCGGCCATCCGGTCGGGGGCGGCGGGCGGCAATCCGGTCGAGGGCGGCAGGCGGCAATCCGGTCGAGGGCTGCGGGCGGGCCCGACTAAGCTTTCCGACCATGGCGGCCACTGCAGACCACAGCACCACCGGGGCGACCGCCCCGGCGTACTACGTTTCCACCCCGATCTACTACGTCAACGATCGCCCGCACCTGGGCCACGCGTACACCACCGTGGCGGGCGACGTCCTCACCCGCTGGCACCGCCAGCGCGGCGAGAAGGTGTGGTACCTGACCGGCACCGACGAGCACGGTCAGAAGATCATGCGGACCGCCGAGGCCAACGGCGTCAGCCCGCAGGAGTGGTGCGACAAGCTGGTCGAAGAGGCCTGGAAGCCGCTCTGGGAGCACCTGGAGATCGCCAACGACGACTTCATCCGCACCACCCAGCAGCGCCACACCGACCGCGTGCAGGAGTTCGTCCAGGACCTGTACGACAAGGACGAGATCTACAAGGGCGGCTACTCCGGCCCGTACTGCGTCGGCTGCGAGGAGTTCAAGCTCCCGGCCGAACTGCTCGACGGCGCCACCGAGGACGAGAAGCTCTGCGCCGTGCACAAGCGGCCGGTCGAATGGCTGGAGGAGGAGAACTACTTCTTCCGCCTCTCCGCCTACGGTCCGAAGCTGCTGGAGTTCTACGCCGCCAACCCGGACTTCATCCAGCCGGCCTCGGCCCGCAACGAGGTGCTGCGCTTCGTCGAGCAGGACCTGAAGGACCTCTCGATCTCCCGCTCCACCTTCAACTGGGGCGTCCCGCTGCCCTGGGACGAGAAGCACGTCCTGTACGTGTGGGTGGACGCGCTGCAGAACTACATCACCGCGGCCGGCTACGGCAGCGACCCGGAGCGCTTCGCCGAGCTGTGGCCGGCCTCCGTCCACCTGGTCGGCAAGGACATCCTGCGCTTCCACGCGGTGATCTGGCCCGCCATGCTGATGGCCGCGGGCCTGCCGCTGCCCAAGCGGGTCGTCGCCAACGGCTGGCTGATGGTCGGCGGCGAGAAGATGTCCAAGTCCAACCTGACCGGCATCTCGCCCACCGACCTCACCTCGCACTTCGGCGTGGACGCCTACCGCTACTACTTCCTGCGGGCGATCCCCTTCGGCACCGACGGCTCGTTCTCCTGGGAGGACTTCACCGCCCGGTACACCTCCGAACTCGCCAACGACTTCGGCAACCTGGCCTCCCGGGTCGCCGCCATGGTCGGCAAGTACTTCGACGGCGCGCTGCCGGCCGCCGCCGCCCCCGGTGACGCCGAGCAGGCCATCGCGGACGGCCTCGCCACGGCCCTCGCCACCGCCGACCGGAAGATCGGCGAGGAGCTGGACTTCGCCGGCGGCCTCGCGGCGATCTTCGAGTTCGTCAAGCAGGTCAACGGCTACCTCACCGAGCAGGAGCCGTGGAAGGTCGCCAAGGACGACTCGGAGCAGGGCCGGGCCCGCCTCGCCACCATCCTCTACACCGCCGCCGAGGCGCTGCGCGGCACCGCCGTCATGCTCAACCCGGTGATGCCGTCCACCGCCGAGAAGCTGTGGACCTCGCTCGGCGCCGAGGCCGGCCTCGGCGCGCTCGCCGCGCAGACCATCGCCACCACCGCCGACTGGGGCCGGCTGCCCGCCGGCAGCACCGTCACCAAGGGCGAGATCCTGTTCCCGCGCCTCGAAGAGAAGCCCGCCTCCTGATGTCTGCCAAGGACGACGCCCGGTCGACCCCGCCGCCACTGCCGGAACCCCTGGCCGTGGCGGTGGCCGACTCGCACACCCACCTCGACATGCAGGCCGGCACCCCGGCCGAGGGACTGGCCCGGGCCGCCTCGGTCGGGGTCACCACGGTCGTCCAGGTGGGCTGCGACGTGCCCGGCTCGCGCTGGGCCGCCGAACTGGCGGCCCAGTACGAGCAGGTGCACGCGGCCGTCGCCCTGCACCCCAACGAGGCGCCGCGGATCTTCCTCGGCGACGCGGACGGCTGGTCCGGCCAGCAGCGGAAGGCGGGCGGCGGGGCCGCGCTGGAGGAGGCCCTCGCCGAGATCGACCGGCTCGCCGCCCTCCCGCAGGTCCGCGCCGTCGGCGAGACCGGCCTCGACTACTTCCGCACCGGCCCCGAGGGCGTCGAGATCCAGAAGGAGTCGTTCCGCCGCCACATCGAGATGGCCAAGCGGCACGACAAGGCCCTGGTCATCCACGACCGCGAGGCCCACGAGGACGTCATCGCCGTCCTGCTGGCGGAAGGCGCCCCCGAGCGGACGGTCTTCCACTGCTACTCCGGCGACGCCGAGATGGCCAAGGTCTGCGCCGAACACGGCTGGTACCTGTCCTTCGCCGGCCCGGTCACCTTCAAGGCCAACCAGCCGCTGCGCGACGCCCTCGCCGCCACCCCCCTCGACCGGGTCCTGGTCGAGACCGACGCGCCCTTCCTCACCCCCCACCCCTACCGCGGCAGGCCCAACGCCCCGTACCTCATCCCGGTCACCGTCCGCTCGATGGCCGGCACGCTGGGGCTGCACGAGGACGAGCTGGCCACGGCGATCGCGGAGAACACGGCCCGGGCCTTCGGGTACTGAGCCGGTCGAACGAAAGTCGGATTCCGGCGGAACGATTCGGCACTCCCGGCTGCTTCTTAGGCTGGCTAGCATGAGTGCAGTGAGGGAGGTGGCGATGACCGCCGAGCCGATCGACTGGATGCATCCGCCGTCCCAGGGCTGGACGTACGAGCAGGCTCAGAAATTCGACCTGCCGTTCGAATGGGATCTGGTGGACGGAGTCATCGTGGTCCGGGGGCAGACGAATTTCTGGCATGACCTCGTGCGTTCGGGACTGGAGCGAGCGCTGCACAGTGCGTGTGTCGTGCCGTACGCGGTCCTGCCGGAGCGGTGCGTGCTGGTCGACGAGGCCAACACGACCAAGCCGGACGTGGTGGTTTTCGACAAGACCGGCATCGACCCCTTTGCGTTGGACTGCCAGCCGGTCGAGTCCGTGGTGCTGACGGTCGAGGTGGTCTCCAACGGCTCCCGCGCGGACGACCGTTTCCGCAAGCCCGGTCAGTACGCCGAGAAGAAGATCCCGTACTACTGGCGGGTCGAGCGCGGCCTGGACAACCTGCCGATCGTGCACGAGTTCCACCGGGACGACGAGAAGGGCGTCTACCTGCCCGTCGCCCAGCACGAAGGCGTGCTCCGCACCTCGGTGCCGTACCCCGTCGAGATCGACCTCGCCGAGGTCGTCGAACTCTGAGGGCCCCGCGCGCCCGTATCCTTGGCGCGTGAGCACCACCGACCCCACCCCTGACAGCCACCTGCTGGGCGCCGCCGACATTCGGGAGCTGGCGGCCGCGTTCGGCGTGAAGCCGACCAAGCAGCGCGGGCAGAACTTCGTCATCGACGGCAACACCGTGCGGCGGATCGTCCGGGCAGGCGGGGTGACGGCCGAGGACGCGGTGGTCGAGGTCGGGCCCGGGCTCGGGTCGCTGACGCTGGCGCTGCTGGAGGTGGCCGCGCACGTCACGGCGGTGGAGATCGACCCGGTGCTGGCACAGCACCTGCCGGCGACCGTCGCGGCCCGGATGCCCGGCAAGGTCGACAGCTTCGACCTGGTGTTCAGCGACGCCATGGAGGTCACCGAGCTGCCCGGGCCGGCGCCCACCGCGCTGGTCGCCAACCTGCCGTACAACGTGGCCGTGCCCGTCCTGCTGCACATGCTGGCGACCTTCCCCAGCATCGAGCGCACCCTGGTGATGGTGCAGGCCGAGGTCGCCGACCGGCTCGCCGCCAAGCCCGGCAACAAGGTGTACGGCGTCCCGTCCGTCAAGGCCAACTGGTACGCGGACGTGAAGCGGTCCGGTGCCATCGGCCGGAACGTGTTCTGGCCCGCCCCCAACGTCGACTCCGGGCTGGTCTCGCTGATCCGCCGCGAGCCGCCGAAGACCACCGCCAGCCGCAGGGAGGTGTTCGCCGTCGTCGACGCCGCGTTCGCCCAGCGGCGCAAGACCCTGCGCGCCGCGCTGGCCGGCTGGGCCGGCTCCGCCGCCGGGGCCGAGCAGGCGCTCGCCGCCGCCGGGATCGACCACAAGCTGCGCGGCGAGATGCTCACGGTGGAGCAGTTCGCCGCGATCGCCGAGCACAAGCCGGAGATCGCCGGGCACGAGCCGGGGATCGCCGGGCACGAGCCGGAGGCGGACTCCCAGTGATCACCGTGCGGGTTCCGGCCAAGGTCAACGTCCAGCTCGGGGTGGGCGGACTGCGCGCCGACGGGTTCCACGACCTGGCCAACGTGTTCTTCGCCGTCGCCCTCGGCGACGAGGTCACCGCCACGGCGGGGGAGGGCGTCACGCTCTCCTGCACCGGGCCGGACGCCCACGTCGTACCCCTCGACGACGGCAACCTCGCCGCCCGCGCCGCCCGCCTGCTCGCCGCCCACCACGGCATCGCCGACCCCGGCGTGCACCTGCACATCGCCAAGGCCATCCCGGTCGCCGGCGGCATGGCCGGCGGCAGCGCCGACGGGGCCGCCGCGCTGGTCGCCTGCGACGCGCTCTGGCAGCTCGACACCCCCCTCGACACCCTCCTGGAGCTGGCCGCCGAACTCGGCTCCGACGTGCCGTTCGCCCTGCTCGGCGGCGTCGCGCTGGGCCTCGGCCGGGGCGAGATCCTGCAGCCGCTCACCGTCGACGGCACCTTCCACTGGGTGTTCGCGGTCGCCGACGGCGGCCTCTCCACCCCCGCCGTCTTCCGCGAGTGCGACCGTCTGCGCGAGGAGGCCGGCACCGGCTCCAGCGACACCGACGTCCGCACCCCCGACGCCGACCCCGCACTGCTCGCCGCCCTCGCCCAGGGCGATGCCGTCGCGCTGGCCGCCGCCCTCGCCAACGACCTCCAGCCCGCCGCCCTCTCGCTGCGGCCCGCGCTCGCCGCCACCCTGCGGGCCGGCACCGAGGCCGGTGCGCTCGGCGCCCTCGTCTCCGGCTCGGGGCCGACCTGCGCGTTCCTCGCCAAGGACGCCGACGCGGCCGCCGCCGTCGCCGAGGCGCTGCGGGCCTCCGGCACCTGCCGGACCGCGCACGCCACGTACGGGCCGGTGCCGGGGGCGGAGCTCGTGCCGTAAGGCCCCGCCGGTGACGTAGGCGGCGCTCTCGTGCCGTAGGGACCCCGCCCGTGCCGTAGGGCCCTCGCCCGTGCCGTAGGGGCTTCGCCGGTTCGGGGCCCGCCGCTTTCGGGGCCCCCGCCGCCGCAGGCGGTGAGGGCGCTTCGGCGGGCCCATTAGGCTGGGGAGATCGGGGCGTCCCCGACAGGGGTGCCCGGCCGCGACCGGCGGACCGCCCCGAGACCGCCAATCCCAGGAGCGCAGCAGACGTGGCCGTCAACCTCGCCACCATCGAGTCCGTCACGAAGGTCTACGGCACCCGCGCCCTCCTGGACGGAGTCAGCCTCGGCGTCAGCGAAGGCGACCGGATCGGCGTCGTCGGACGCAACGGCGACGGCAAGACCACCCTGATCCGGATGCTCGCCAAGCTGGAGGAGGCCGACAGCGGCCGGATCACCTGGAACGGCGGCCTCCAGCTGGCCGTCCTCACCCAGCACGACTCGCTCGACCCGACGGCCACCATCCGGCACGAGGTGATCGCCGACCGGGCCGACCACGAGTGGCTCGGCGACGCCCGCATCCGCGACATCGTCGAAGGCCTCTTCGGCGGTCTCGACCTGCCCGGCTTCGCCGACGGCCTCGACACCGTCATCGGCCCGCTCTCCGGCGGCGAGCGCCGCCGGATCGCCCTCGCCAAGCTGCTCCTCGGCTCTCCCGACCTGATCGTCCTCGACGAGCCCACCAACCACCTCGACGTCGAGGGCATCAACTGGCTCGCCCAGCACCTGCAGAAGCGCCGCTCCGCGCTGGTCTGCGTCACCCACGACCGCTGGTTCCTCGACCAGGTCTGCACCCGGATGTGGGACGTCCAGGGCGGCGCCGTGCACGAGTACGAGGGCGGCTACTCCGACTACGTCTTCGCCCGCGCCGAGCGCTCCCGGATCGAGGCCGTCGAGGAGCAGAAGCGCCAGAACCTCGCCCGCAAGGAACTCGCCTGGCTGCGCCGCGGCGCCCCCGCCCGCACCTCCAAGCCGCGCTACCGGATCGAGGCCGCCAACGCCCTGATCGCCGACGTGCCGGAGCCCCGGGACCGGTCCGAGCTGATGAAGTTCGCCAACGCGCGACTGGGCAGGACCGTCTTCGACCTGGAAGGCGTCACCGTCAAGGCCGGCCCCAAGCTGCTGCTGGAGAACCTCACCTGGCAGCTCGGCCCCGGCGAGCGGATCGGCCTGCTCGGCGTCAACGGCGCCGGCAAGACCTCGCTGCTGCGCGCCCTGCGCGACGCGTACGCCTCCGAGGGCGACGTGCAGCCCGCGTCCGGTCTGATCAAGGTCGGCAAGACGGTGCGGCTCGCCTACCTGTCGCAGGAGGTCGCCGAACTGGACCCGGCCATCCGGGTGCTCCAGGCCGTCGAGCAGGTCCGCTCGCGCGTCGACCTCGGCAAGGGCCGGGAGATGAGCGCCGGCCAGCTGTGCGAGCAGTTCGGCTTCGGCAAGGACAAGCAGTGGACGCCCGTCGGCGACCTGTCCGGCGGCGAGCGGCGGCGGCTCCAGCTGCTGCGCCTGCTGATGGACGAGCCCAACGTGCTCTTCCTCGACGAGCCCACCAACGACCTCGACATCGAGACCCTCAACCAGCTGGAGGACCTGCTCGACGGCTGGCCCGGCTCGATGATCGTCATCAGCCACGACCGGTTCTTCATCGAGCGGACCACCGACGTCGTCCACGCGCTGCTCGGCGACCAGAAGATGCGGATGCTGCCGGGCGGTGTCGACGAGTACCTGGAGCGGCGGGCGCGGATGGCCGCCTCGATCGCCGCCGCTTCGGCCGCGTCGGGTGCTTCGACCGCCTCGGCTGCTTCGGCCGCGGCGTCCGGCGGCTCGGACGCCGGGACCGCCGCGTCGGCCCTGTCGGGTGGCGACCTGCGGGCGGCGAAGAAGGAGATGCAGAAGATGGAGCGGCAGATCGCCAAGCTGGACCAGAAGGAGTCCAAGCTGCACGCCCAACTCGCCGAGCACGCCGCCGACTTCTCCAAGGTCGCGGAGCTGGACGCGCAGCTGCGCGCCGTCCGGGAGGAGAAGGAGGAGCTGGAGCTGAGCTGGCTGGAGCTGGCCGAGCAGGTCTGAGTTCTGGTCGGGGTTCTTTCGTCTGAGTTCTGGTCGGAGCTCGGCCGGATTCCTGGCCGGGACGGGGGCTCCGTTCGGGCCCTACCGGGCCAGCAGGGCCTCCAGCTCGTCCGCCGCACGCCCCAGCGCACTGCGCGCCGGGTCGTGCGGCGCCGTCGGGCGGGCCGCCGCCCCGGTCGGCGGGCGGTGCTCCCGGGCCGCGGCCGTCAGCTCGTCCAGCGCCCGGCGCACCCGCCCCACCTCCGCCGGATCCGGCACCCGGCCGCCGTACCGCAGCTGCGCCGCGAACGCCGCCACCGCGCCGCCCAGCCGCTCCAGCGCCGCCGTCGCCGGCAGCCACTGCTCCGCCAGCCGCCCCGTCGGCGGCGGCTCGGCCAGCCCCTGCCGCACCTCCTGGCGGGCGTCCTCCAACGCCCGGTACGCCGTACGGCGCAGCCACACCTCGGCCCGGCCCGCGTCCCCGGTGACCGCGTCCAGATAGGCCCGCAGCGCGGTGGCCGCGTCCACCAGCCGGGGCTCGATCCGGTGCCGCGGACGCTCCGGCCACAGCAGATAACCGAAGAGCAGCACGATCGCGCTCGCGAGCACCGTGTCCAGCACCCGCGGCCAGAACTCGGCCGCGCTGCTCTGCCCGCCCAACTGGAGCAGGATCAACGCCATCGGTGTCATCGCCACCGTGTTCAGCCCGTAGTGCGCCGCCGTCACGTACGGCAACAAGGCGACGCAGAACGCGGCGATCGCCGTCAGCACCCACGCGTCGGTCGTCAGCGACACCACGGCCGCCGTGACCGCCACCCCGAGCACCGTGCCGATCGAGCGGCTCACCGCCCGCAGGAACACCGAACCGAGATCCGGCTTCAACACGAAGGCGATCGTCATCGGCACCCAGTAGCTCTTGCTGAGCGGATAGCTGGCCGTCACCGCCGAACCCACCGCGATGCACAACGCCACCCGCAGCCCGTACCGGACCGAACCGCGCGACAGCAGCCGCACCCGCAGCCGCCACGGATCGGGCGGCGGCGCCGGGGCGGTACCGACCTCCGCCTCCCGGCCGGCCACGGTGTCGGCCGCCGCACGCAACGCCACGTCCAGGGCCTGCCGGGACGGCGTGTCCGGCTGCCACTGCGGGACAGTGACCTCGCCGCCGCCCCGCCGGACCGCCTCCGCCAACCGCAGCGGCACCTCCGCCACCTCGGGCGGCACCGGCCGCCACGCCCACAACAGGCCCGTCGCCGCCTCGGTGGCGGCCAACGCCGCCTCGTACATCCGGCGCAACCGAACCGTACGGGCGGACTCCGACCCCGGGCGGTGCGGTCGCGGGAGGAGGTCCTGCAACTGGTTCAACCGGGCCGTCAACACCTGGCGCGAAGCCGCGCCCTGCGGCGTGCCCAGATCGGCCAGCGTCCGGCCGAACGCCTCGTACGCGGCCGCCAGCGCACGGTTGCGCGGATCCGAGGCCGGGCGGCGGTGCGCGCCCCCCGGCAGACCCAGCACCACCACGAACGCGGCACCCGCCAGCATCATCGGCGCCGCCGCCCACCACGGATCCGGCAACGGCATCCCGCTGCCCAACGCCGCCGACACCAGCAGCAGCATCCCCGCCGCCGAACCCCGCGGGCCCGTCGCACTCAGCGCGCCGGAAGCGAACGCCGTGAACGTGAGCGCCGCACCGAGCACCACCGCCGAAACGTGCACGTGCTGGAGAGAAGTGCCGATCAGCATGCCGAGCGCCGAAGCCAGCACCGCCGACGCGATCCGGGGCACCCGCAGGCCACTCGGCTCCGCGCGGTCGTTCATCGTCGCGTGCATCGCGCCCAGACCGGCGAACACCCCCAGATCCAACCGGTGCGCCAGCAGCCCCGCGGCCAGCGGCACCGCCATGCCCACCGCCGCGCGGGCCATCAGCGCCAGCGGCAACGGCGGCCGGGAAGGACGGGCGGCACGGGCCCACCAGGAGGGGGCGGACTCGTCTGCAGGCATCAGGTCACGTCCGTTCTGCGGCCAGGGGTCGCTGCTGTGCGACATTGCGCGGCAGATGGGGGCGTACCCGGTCCAACCGGGCGAGGCCAGTCTACCGGGGCCCGGCGCGGCACCCCCGAGGGCCGCACGTGTCAAGTTCGTACCGATCCCGCACAGGCGGGCCAAGGGCCCTGCCGACCCGACAGGGGCGGTGGCTACGATTGCGGAGGCGGAAACCGCCCCAGGGCGGGCGGCGCACCGACCAGCACTGTACGACCGAGAAGTTGACGGTATGTTGCGGATCGGCGGCACCGGGATCACCCCGAACCGCCGACCGTACGGGGGAGAGGTGAACTGCTGTGGCAGGAGAGGTTCCACCGAACACGGGGGCCAGTCCGGACACGTCCGGTGACGTCACGCCATTTATGCTCAGCCACATGATGGGGTTCGGCCCCCTCGTCAGCACCGTACAGACGAACGTCAGCGCCGCCGACCTGGTCTCCGCCTTCGGCAAGAAGGACGTCAAGGTCGAGCTCGACACGCTCACCGCGTTCGCCAAGAAGATCGAAGCCCTGCTCCAGGCCATGGAAGGCTCCCCGGCGGCCCCGTACAAACTCCAGGAACAGAAGCTGACCGGCGGAAGCTTCGCCAGCGCGGAGTTCGCCGAAGCGACAGCCCTGACCGCGGCCTACGACAAGGTGCACACCCAGCTCGTCAAGCTGCACAAGGACTTCGTGTCGCAGATCGAGGCGATGAAGACCGCGGTCGCGGCGACGGCGGGCAACTACTCGGCCAACGAGGACGACACGACGGCCGCGCAGAACGCCGTCGCGAAGAACGCGGGCGGCCCCGCGCCGGCGCGGGCCGGCGGCGAGGGCTTCTGATGGTGGTCGGCGAGGGCGCTCACGGGGAAACGGGGAGTAAGTAGTGGCAGACGGAACGAACTTCGAGGGCGTCGGACACGCCCAGCTCAAGAAGATGGTCCAGAGCACCGACCCCACGACGGTGCTGAGCCGCGGCACCCAGCTGAAGTCGGCCGGCCGCGTCCTGAAGGAACTCGGCGCGGCACTCAAATCGCACATCGGCAACGTCAGCTGGGAAGGGCCGGCCGCCGAGAGCTTCAAGACCTGGGCAGGCAACCTGCAGCAGTCGGCTGCGCTGCTCGGTGACTACTCCACAACCGCCGGCGATGCCATGCACCAGGCCGGTGAGGCACTCAGCACCGCCAAGGTGGCCGTGCCGGACGTGCCACACGACGATGTCGACATCGTCAAGGCGCGCTCGACCCAGGGGGTGCCCAACCAGTTGGCGCTCACGAGCGCCAACTTCACCCCGACCGGGCCGACCACCGCCACCGTCGACTCCATGATGAAGAAGCAGAACTGCTCCTGGGTCACCGAGACGGAGGCTGTGGCCGCCTCCCAGCGGGTCTACAAGGCTCACCAGGAAGCCATCCACCAGATGGAGAAGCTGGGGCAGGCGTACGAGGCGGCGACGACGAAACTGGCCGGGCTCGGGGACGTGGCTCTGCCGGGTACGCCGGATGCGAGTAGCAACAAGTACGAATCCTCGACGGCCTCTGGTGGCAGTGGCTCGGGCGGCTACGGCGGCTCCGTTCGCAGCCCTCGTACCGGCGGCGGTAGTACCGGGGGTAGCTACCGCCCGCCAGGTGGAAACTACGGTGGTGGCTCGGTCGTGGCTCGGAGTTTGGGGTCGGGTCCGCAAGGCCAGGTCGGCGGGCCTGGCCACACTGACCCGATTCCGCCGCGAAGCGGTGGCCAGGTGCCGCCGACGCCGGTGGGCCCGGGTTCCTTGACGCCTCCCTTTGTGCCGTCGGAACCCGTCCACCGTCCCGGTACCGGCCTCGACAGCCTGCCGACCGTGCCGACCCTGCCAGGTCAGACCGGCCCGCTCGGCCCCAGTGGCGGTGGAAGCCTCCCGCCTGACGGTCCGAGTGGGATTCCCGGATACCCGGGTGGCCCCGGTGGTCCCCCTGGATATCCGGGTGGTCCGGGCGGCGGCCCGGTGGCCGGTTTCCCGGCCGGGGCCGTCGGCGGCTCGATCCCGGCCAAGGGCGGTGGCGGATCCGTATCCGGCAGGGGCGGGGGCTCGATCCCCGCCCGTACGGCTCCGTTCGGCGGCGGCTCGCTGCCGGGAAAGCCCGGTGGCAGCCCGGGTCTGCCCAGCGGGACGGTTTTCGGCGCTCGCGAGGCCCAGGCGGGTCGGGCGGGAGCGGCCGGCAGCGCGGGCGGGATGGGCGGCATGCATCCGGGGATGGGTGGTGGTTCCGGAGCCGTCGGTTCGGGCGGCAGCTCGCGGGGTCGAGGCCTGACCTCGACCGGAGGAGGGGCGGTCGGTGGCCGCAAGGGACCGGCTGCTGGCGGGGAGTTCACGCCGGGTGGTACGGGTTTGCGTAACCGGGCGGCTGCTGCGGGAGTCGCTGAGGGTGAAGCCCGCTCGGGGCAGAACGGCATGATGGCCCCTGGAACGGCGGGTCGCTCCGGGCGGAACGAGCGCGATCGCCGCAAGCGGGCCGACTACCTCCACGAGGACGAGGAGACCTGGACCAGCGGTACGCCGCACAGCAACCCGGACGTGATTGAGTAGGGCGGCAACGACTGCCCGGCCACCGGGCTCTCCCGGTGGCCGGGCAGACCTGTTCGGGGCACGCTCCCCGGTCGACGGAGAGATTGACGAGGAGTTGTGATGGGGCGGACGAACACGCGATCTCGTTGGCGGATGTCCGCTGCGGTGCTTTTGGCGGCGGGAGTTGTGGTCGGCCCGATCGCAGTGCAGGCGGCTGCCGAAGACACGATCCGGCAACAGCAGTGGCATCTGGACGCGATGCATGCACCGGAGATGTGGAAGATCACTAAGGGGCAGGGGATCACGATTGCCGTGATCGACGGCGGATTCAAGCTGGATCATCCAGATCTGGAGGGGCAGCTTCTGCCCGGCAAGGATTTCAGTGGCAGCCCTGGTGGGGTGGGCTCCTTCGGTGACGGGCACGGCACCGGGATCGCCAGCCTCATCGCCGGGACGGGCAAAGGTATGGGGGGAACCGGTGCCCAAGGTCTGTCTCCCGGGGTTAAAATTCTCCCCCTGAAGATCAATAACGGGTCTTCTGGTGCGCTCGTATCCAATGAATTCCTTGGCCAGATCGGCCAGGCCATTTCCTATGCGGTTGATCAGGGCGCCAAGGTCATCAATATCTCGCAGGGCATTAATGCGGCAGTTCCCGCGCCAGAAGATGTGGCCAATCTGAATGGCGTAATTGAGGCTGCGAGGGCCAAGGGTGTCCTAGTGGTGGCAAGCGTCGGGAATGAAGCACAGAAGGGTAATCCGGTCGAGTATCCCGGAGCTCTTCCTGGCGTTGTAGGGGTAGGGGCGGTCGATCGCAATGTGATTGCGACAGCCGAATCCGAGCAGGGGCCGCAGGTTATTCTTTCCGCGCCCGGCATGGATATGTTTGCAGCCTGTACCTCCTCAACTGGTTATTGCAAGAGTCATGGGACTTCGGACTCGGCCGCACTCGTATCCGCTTCGGCGGCCCTGGTGTGGTCGACACATCCGGAATGGACGGCAAATCAGATTCTCCGGGTGCTCATTAACACGGCAGGAAAACCGACTGATGGGTCGGTCCGCAGTATCGATGTCGGGTACGGAGTTGTCAGGCCTCGCGTTGCGCTGACAGAGCCTGGCGATCCTGGGCCTGCGAATGTGTCGCCGATTCCGGTTGGGCAGACCTCGCCCTCGGCGAGCCCGTCGGCCACTTCGACGCCCGCGCCGAGTTCGGTCGCCCCGAGCTCGAGTGATGTGGCCGTGGGGGCGCCGCCGGTGAAGCCGACGGCGGAGAAGTCCTCCGGTTCGGGTGGCGCCTTGCCGGTCGTGGCCGGTGTGGTGGGTGGGTTGGTGCTGGTCGCCGGTGTGGTGTTCGTCGTGCTGCGGCGGCGGAAGGCCAGTGGGCAGCCTGCAGTGGCGCCGGGGGAGGACCCGTACGTGCGGTGATCTGGGGGCCTGCGCCGGTGCGCGCCTCCGGTGTTGAGCCGGGGGCGCGTGGGGTGGGGGTGTGCGCGGTGGTCACCCGGGTGGGGGCTGGTGGCGCGGTGGGCTGGTGTCCAGGGTGGTGGTATGGATGCGGAGGAAGCCCGGCGGGCGGGGCAGTTGAGGCGTGCGGCGGCTGCGGCGCTGATCGGTACGGCGATCGAGTTCTACGACTTCTTTTTGTACGGGACGGCGGCGGCCCTGGTGTTCGGGTCGGTGTTCTTTCCTGAACTGGGCACGGTGGGGGCGCTGTTGGCGGCGTTCTCGGTGTATGCGGTGGCGTTCCTGGCCCGGCCGCTGGGGGCGGTGGTGTTCGGGCATTTCGGGGACCGGGTGGGGCGGAAGGCGACGCTGGTGGTGTCGCTGTTGTTGATGGGGCTGTCGACGGCGGCGGTGGGGGTGCTGCCGGGGTTCGGGTCGTGGGGGTGGTGGGCGCCGGTGGCCCTGGTGGCGTTGCGGGTGTGCCAGGGCGTGGGGCTGGGCGGGGAGTGGGGCGGCGCGGCGCTGCTGATCGCGGAGAACGCGCCGGCCGGGCGGCGGGGGCGGTACGGGGCGTTCCTGCAGTTGGGGCCGACGAGCGGGTTCGTGTTGGCGAACGGGGTGTTCCTGGCGGTCCAACTCGGCCTGGGCGAGCGGGCGTTCCGTGAGTGGGGCTGGCGGGTGCCGTTCCTGGCGTCGTTGGGGTTGGTGGCGGTGGGGCTGTTCGTGCGGCTGCGGTTGGAGGAGACGCCGCTGTTCCGGCCGGACGAGCCGAGGGACCGGGCGCCGGTGGTGGAGGTGTTGCGCGGGCACTGGCGCACGGTGCTGCTGGGCTGTGGGGCGATCACCGTGGGGTACGCGCTGTTCTACCTGACCACGACGTACGCGTTGGCGTACGCGACGTCCGGGCTCGGGGTGGCGAGTTCGCTGGTGCTGGTGATGCTGCTGGTGGGTGCGCTGGGCATGGGCGTGACGGTGTGGGTGAGCGCGTCGCGCAGTGACGGTTGGGGGCGGCGGCGGACGCTGTGCTGGGCGACGGCGCTGGCGGCGGGGTGGTCGCTGGTGCTGTTCCCGCTGTTGGAGACGGTGCGCCGGCCGTTGATGTTCGTGGCGCTGGCGGGTGCGCTGGTGGTGCTGGGGTGCCTGATGGGGCCGGTGGCGGCGTTCCTGCCGGAGTTGTTCCCGACCCGGGTGCGGTACACGGGTGCCGCGTTGACGTACAACCTGGGCGGCGTGGTGGGCGGGGCGACGACGCCGCTGGTGGCGACGCGGCTGACGGAGGCGTACGGGACGGCGGAGCCGGTCGGCTGGTACCTGGTGGCGTTGGGCGTGGTGGCGCTGGGGTGCCTGTGGCTGCTGCCGGAGACCGGTGGCGCGGAGTTGGGGGCGGTGGACGGCGGACGCCGCCGGGCGCCCCTCCTGGGGGCGGACCCGGCGGCGTAGGTGCCGACCGTGCGGTGCGGTCAGCCGGCGAGGGCGGCGCGGCCGGCCAGCACGACGGCGGTGTGCTGGGCGACTCGCTCGCCGAGGTACTCGGCGGTCGCGATGTCGGCCTTGTGCACGGCCTCGGGGCCGGCGTCGGACGGGCTGGAGGCGGCGGCGCCGTTGAAGAAGCCGAGGCGGTTGAGGTCGTTCTCGGTGGCGGTGGTGGCGTTCCAGCCGGGCTTGAGGCCGAGGTTGACCCAGCTCATGGCGTGCTGGGCGGCGAGGGTCTGGAAGAAGCCGAGGGTGCCGGCCTTGTCGCCGCTCTTGGAGGCGGAGTTGGTGAAGCCGGCGGCGACCTTGTCCCGCCAGGCGTCGGAGAACCAGCGCTTGCTGGTGGCCTCGGCGAAGACGTGGAAGGCGCCGGAGGCGGTGCCCATGTAGGTGGGGGAGCCGAAGACGATCGCGTCCGCGGCGTCGAGCTGGGCCCACTGCTCGTCGGTGATGGTGTCGACGGCGATCGAGACGACCTCGGCGCCGGCGGCGGCGGCGCCGCGGGCGACGGCCTCGGCGATGACGGCGGTGTGGCCGTAGCCGGAGTGGTAGGCGAGGGCGACGGTCGGGCGGATGGCGGTCATGCGGGGGCACTCCTGTACGGAAACGGGTACGGGCAGGGGCAGGGCAACGCAGGCAACGCAGGCAACGCAGGCAAGGCAGGGGGAAGGCAAGTGGCGGCGGGCGCGTGCTGTCGCACCCGGCCCGTCGACTGGTCTCCAATATAGACCAAGTCTCTATCGGTTACCAAGGATGGATTGGAGACCGTAGGGCTACCCTGGACAGCATGACGACGGAGGAAGCGGCCCGGGCGGAGAGCGGCACCGGGCGGCAGGGGCAGGGGCAGGAGTGGGAGGGTGGGGAGCAGGAGCTCGACGTCTTCGCCCAGCTCTGTCCCAGCCGCGCGATGTTCGCCGAACTGGCCGACAAGTGGTCGATGTTGATCCTGATGAGCCTCGCCGCCTGCGGGCAGCAGCGGTTCTCCGAACTGCAGCGCGGCGTCGGCGGGGTCAGCCGCAAGATGCTCACCCAGTCGCTGCGCAGCCTGGAGCGCAGCGGACTGGTGCGCCGCAGCGTGTTCCCGGAGACGCCGCCGCGGGTGGTCTACGACCTGCTGCCGCTCGGCCGGGAGCTGGCCGTACTGCTGGCGCCGCTCGGCCGGTGGACGGAGCAGCGGACCGGGCAGATGCTGGCCGCCCGTGAGGAGTTCGACGAGGCGCACGCCGAAGGCTGACCAGGCGCACGCCGAAGGCGCGCCGAGGGCGTATCGAGGGCCGACCGGGCCCGCGCCGAGGGGTGGGTGCCCGCCCGCCGGGGGTCGGTCCGGCATGCGCCGGGGTCGCGGACCCGATTTCCCTTCCGGGGCGCCAGCCGTGTAATGTCTTCCTTGTTCGACCGGCCCGGTGAAAGCCCGGCAAGCCCCTATAGCTCAGTCGGTAGAGCGTCTCCATGGTAAGGAGAAGGTCTGCGGTTCGATTCCGCATGGGGGCTCCACTCGAAGGCCCTCGCTTCATGGCGAGGGCCTTTTGCTGTTCCCTGATCAGGCTGTCGGGCGCAGAGCGGCGGCCCGCTGCGGCGGCCGAACACGGTGGCCTAGCGGGTCGGGTACGGAATGCGCTGTGATGGTGCATCATCGGCCGCCCGCCCGTAGGGTGCGGGCGCGAGCCGAACCCCGACCGGGAGGGCGTCATGGGCGTTCGACTCGTGGTGGTCGACGATCACCGGCTGTTGGCCGAGGCGCTGGCCACGGCGTTGCAACTGCGCGGCCACCGGGTGCTCGCGGTCGGCTGCCCGGCCGGGGTCGCGGCCGATCTGGTGGTCGGCCGGCGGCCGGAGGTGTGTCTGCTGGGGGTGGCCGCACCGAGTGAGCCGACGGCTTTCGACGGGCTGCGCCGGATCCGCCGGGAGCGCCCCGAGGTGGCTGTGATCGTGCTCGGGCCGGTGGGTGAACTGCGCGGTGTGGCGGGGGCGTTCGCGGCCGGGGCGGCGGGTTACGTGCCGAGCGACGAGCGGATCGGGGTGGTCGAGCGGGCGATCGGGCGGGCCCGGGCGGGCGAGGCGGCGGTGGCCGTGGACGTGCTGCGCGGGGCCTTCGACCAGTTGCTGCGGCCGGTCGCCGAGCCGGACGACGAGGCGGTGCGGCTGCTGCGGCTGCTGACCCGCCGTGAGGTGCAGGTGCTGGCCCGGATCGCGGACGGGGAGGACACGGCGGCGATCGCCGCCGGGATGCGGATCGCCGCGAGCACCGCCCGGACGCACGTCCAGCGGGTGCTGATGAAGCTCGGTGCGCGGACCAGGCTGGAGGCGGCCGCGGTGGCGGCCCGTACCGGGCTGCTGGAGCGGATGGCCGGGGGCTGAGGGGGCCTCGGGTTCCGTGAAACCGGCTCCGGGGCGGCCCGTTCACATGGTCCTGGGCACTCCGGCGGGCAGGGAGAATAGCCTCAGTCGTACACACGTCATCGACGGCCGCCGCTGATCCGGCGGACCGTCGCCCGCTGGAGGTCTCATCATGAGTAAGTACCTGGTCACGGGTGGCGCCGGCTATGTCGGCAGCGTGGTGGCCGCCCACCTGCTGGAGGCGGGGCACCAGGTGACCGTCCTGGACGATCTCTCCACCGGTTTCCGTGAGGGCGTCCCGGCCGGTGCCGAGTTCGTCGAGGGTCGGGTCCAGGAGGCCGGCCGGGTGCTGGACGGCTCCTTCGACGGCGTGCTGCACTTCGCCGCCTCCTCGCAGGTCGGCGAGTCGGTCGTGGACCCGGAGAAGTACTGGCGCAACAACGTGGCGGGTTCGCTGGAGCTGGTCGCGGCGATGCGCGCGGCGGGTGTGCGCAAGCTGGTGTTCTCGTCCACCGCCGCCGTGTACGGCGAGCCGGAGGTCGTGCCGATCGCGGAGACCGCCCGCACCTCGCCGACCAACGCCTACGGCGCCACCAAGCTCGCCGTGGACCACCTGATCACCAGCGAGGCCGTCGCGCACGGCCTGGCCGCCGTCTCGCTGCGCTACTTCAACGTGGCCGGTGCGTATGGCGCCTACGGGGAGCGCCACGACCCCGAGTCGCACCTGATCCCGCTGGTGTTCCAGGCTGCGCTGGGTCAGCGCCCGCACATCGCGGTGTACGGCGAGGACTACCCGACCCCGGACGGCACCTGCATCCGCGACTACATCCACGTCGCGGACCTGGCCGACGCGCACCTGCTGGCGCTGGACGCGGCCAAGCCGGGCGAGCACCTGATCTGCAACCTGGGCAACGGCAGCGGCTTCTCGGTGCGCGAGGTGATCGAGTCGGTCCGACGCGTCACCGGCCGGGAGATCCCGGTGCAGGCGGACGGCCGCCGGGCCGGCGACCCGGCCGTGCTGGTGGCCTCGGCGGCCCGCGCCCACGAGGCGCTGGGCTGGACGCCGCGCCGCCCGAACCTGGACGACATCGTCGCCGACGCCTGGAAGTTCGCCCTGGAGAAGCACGGCAAGTAGGCCGCAGGGCCCCGCAGGCGCCGCTCCCGGAGGTTCGGGGGCGGCGCCTCGGCGTTGCCCGCTTCGACCGGTGATGGCGTGAAATCCCGCCACTCGCGCACCTCCTGACGAAACTTCACCAAACCGCCACGAGGGGGTTTCCCGGCCCGTACGCTGAGTGCGGTACCGGTGGGGGTCGGCGCCCTTTTTTCGGCCTCACCGGCCACCGGTGGGCGGGCGGATTGACGGGCCCAGACCGCGGGTGCCGGGGCCGGTCCCCGCCCCCGGGCTCGGGTCGGTCTGAGCAGGGGGGTAGTGACGATGGGGCGGATCCGCGTCCTGGTGGTCGACGACCACCGGATCTTCGCCGAGGCACTGGCCGCGGCGCTCGCCGCCGAGCCCGACGTCGAGGTGGGGGCGGCCGGCAGCGGTGCCGCCGCCGAGCGGGCGCTGGAGCGCGCCGCGGTCGAGGGGCGGGCCTTCGACGTGGTCCTGATCGACGCCGACCTGGGGGCCGAGGGCGCCGCTTCGGCGGGTGTCCGGGCCCGGCCCGGCCCGGACGCGGCCGACGCGGCCCGGCGGCGGCCGGCCCCGGCGGTGCCGCCGCCCCGCCACCCGGTCGGCCCACCGGTGGCGCAGTCCGGCGGACGCCAGGTGGACCTGCTGCGCCCGGGCGGGCGCGGTACGGAGCCGGCCCGCTCCGACGTGTACCGGGCCGACCAGCTCAGGGCCGCGCCTGCGGCACCGGACGGCATCACCCTGCTCGCCCGGGTCCGCCGCGCCCATCCGGGGCTGCGGGCGGTCGTGCTGGCCGCCGCCGACGACCCGCACCGCGCCGCCCGGGCCCTGCACGCGGGCGCCACCGGCTGGGTGGCCAAGGAGAGTTCGCTGGCCCGGCTGCTCTCCGTGGTCCGGGGGGTGCTGCGGGACGAGACACACCTGCCGCCCGCGCTGCTGACCGGGGTGATCCGCGAGCTGACCACCGCCCGGCGGGACCGCACCGAGAGCGAGCGGCTGGTCGACACCCTCACTCCGCGGGAGAAGCAGATCCTGCGGTGCATGGTCGCGGGCCTGGGCCGGCAGGCGGTCGCGGAGCGGCTCTACCTGTCGCCGCACACCGTCCGGACGCACATGCAGAACGTGCTCGGCAAGCTCGGGGTGCACTCCACGCTGGCCGCGGTCGCGGTGGCCCGCCGGGCCGGGGTCAGCCCGGCCGAGCCGGCCCTGCCGGCGCCGCCGTCGGTCGCGACCGCGGTGGACCGGACGTGAGCTCCGGGGCGCGGGTCAGCCCGGGATGTTGTCGAACGGGGCGACCAGCTGCCGCAGGAGCGCGGCGAGTTCGCCCTGCTGGCCGGAGCTGAGCTGGGCGAGCAGTTCGCGTTCGTGCGAGAGCAGTCCGGCGAGCGCCTGGTCGGCGCGGTCGCGGCCGTCGTCGGTGAGCCGGACGAGCACGCCGCGCCGGTCGTCCGGGTCGGGCAGGCGCTTGACCAGGCCCTTGCCGGTGAGGCGGTCGATGCGGTTGGTCATGGTGCCGGAGGTGACCAGGGTCTGGGTGAGCAGCTGGCCGGGGGAGAGCTGGTAGGGGGAGCCGGCCCGGCGCAGGGCGGTCAGGACGTCGAACTCCCAGGGCTCCAGCCCGTGCTCGGCGAAGGCGGTGCGGCGGGCGCGGTCGAGGTGCCGGGCGAGTCTGCTGACCCGGCTGAGTACCTCCAGCGGCTGCACGTCGAGGTCGGGGCGCTCTCGGCGCCACGCTGCGACCAGCCTGTCGACCTCGTCCTCCATGACGATCAGTGTATCGGTGGATGTGTCGATGTGAAGTCTCTTGACGTCGAGAAATGTGCCAGCAAGGCTACCTGGGATATCTTGATGTCGAGATACTTGCGAGGTGGACCATGACCAGTCCCGTCTGGGACCCGGCGCAGTACCTGCGCTTCGCGGACGAACGCACCCGTCCGCTGCGCGACCTGCTCGCCCGCGTCCCCGCCCTCCCGAACCCGAGCGATCCCGTGATCCTCGACATCGGCTGCGGCCCCGGCAACTCCACCGCCGTGCTGCGCGCACGCTGGCCGCACGCCCGGCTCACCGGCGTCGACAACTCCGCCCCGATGCTCGCCACCGCCCGCACCGACGGTGAGCCCACCGCCGACTACCTGCTCGCCGACGCCCGCGACTACGACCCGGCCCCGGCCGGACCCGACCTGATCGTCTCCAACGCCACGCTGCAGTGGATCGACGGCCACCTCGACCTCGTCCCGCGCTGGGCCGGCGCCCTGCGGCTCGGCGGCACCGTCGCCTTCCAGGTCCCCGGCAACTTCGACGCCCCCAGCCACACCCTGCTCGCCGAACTCCGGCGCGGCCCCCGCTGGCGCGGCCTCCTCGGCGACGACGACACCAGGGCCGGCGTCCACCCGCCCGAGCGCTACCTGGACGCCCTCACCGCCGCCGGCTGCGCGCCCGACGTCTGGGAGACCACCTACCGCACCCTGCTCCCGGGCCCGGACCCGGTCCTCGCCTGGGTCAAGGGCACCGCCCTGCGCCCCGTCCTCACCCGGCTGACCGATCCCGCCCGCCAGGCCGCCTTCCTCGCCGAGTACGGGGCGCTCCTGCGCGAGGCCTACCCGGCCGGGCCGCACGGCACCGTCTTCCCGTTCCGGCGGATCTTCGCCGTCGGGACCAGGGCCTGATCCCGGGGCGGGAGGGTCGCCGGCCCTTCCGCCCGCCCGTCGGTCGCTCCTTCCCCCCGCAGGTCAGTCCTTGCGCCCGCCGACCAGCCTCGGGTGCCGCTCCAGGCCCTCCAGCCCGTGCCAGGCCAGGTTCACCAGGTGCGCCGCGACCTGCGCCTTGTCCGGCTTGCGGACCTCCAGCCACCACTGCCCGGTCAGCGCCACCATGCCGACCAGCATCTGCGAGTACATCGGGGCCAGTCGCGCGTCGAAGCCCCGGGACTTGAACTCCAGGCCGAGGATGTCCTCCACCTGCGTCGCGATGTCGCTGATCAGTGACGCGAAGGTGCCGGTCGACTGGGCCACCGGGGAGTCCCGGACCAGGATCCGGAAGCCGTCCGTCGAGGTGTCGATGTAGTCCATCAGCGCGAACGCGGCCTGCTCCAGCAGCTCCCGCGAGTGCCCGCCGGTCAGCGCCCCCGTGACCATGTCCAGCAGCAACTGCATCTCGCGGTCCACCACCACCGCGTACAGCCCCTCCTTGCCGCCGAAGTGCTCGTACACCACCGGCTTCGACACCCCGGCCCGCTCGGCGATCTCCTCGACCGAGGTGCCGTCGTAGCCGCGCTCCGCGAACACCGTCCGGCCGATCTCCAGCAGCTGCTCCCGCCGCTGCTTGCCGGTCATCCGCACCCGCCCGCCCCGGCGGCGCGGCGTCGGGGCGGGCGCACCCCCCGAGGCGCCCCCGCCCGCCGGTGCAGCGGTTCGCGGACGGGCCGGCGCCGCGTCGGGCGCCGCGTCCGTCCGCGTGCTCTGGTGGCCGCCTGTGCTGTCTGCGCTGCTCCCGTTCACCCCTACATCATGCTGGAAGCGACGACTCATGCGGCGCGGCGGGCGGCGATCCGCTGTGCGTCCGGCCAACGGACGTCCCGGACCCAGCCGGCCAGCTCGAACCAGCGGATCAGCCGGGCCGAGGAGTCGATCTGCCCGCGCAGCACCCCGTGCCGGGCGGCCGTCGGGTCCGCGTGGTGCAGGTTGTGCCAGGACTCGCCGCAGGAGAGCACCGCCAGCCACCAGACGTTGCCCGAGCGGTCCCGGGAGCGGAACGGGCGGCGGCCGACGGCGTGGCAGATCGAGTTGATCGACCAGGTGACGTGGTGCAGCAGGGCCACCCGGACCAGCGATCCCCAGAAGAAGGCGGACAGCGCGCCCGACCAGGACAGCGTCACCAGCCCGCCGACCAGCGGGGGGAGCAGCAGCGAGATCATGGTCCAGAGCCAGAACAGCCGGGAGATCCGCCGTATGGCCGGATCGCGGACGAGGTCCGGCGCGTACGTGAGCTGCGGGGTCTGCTCCTCGTCGAACATCCAGCCCATGTGCGCCCACCACAGGCCCTTGAGCAGGGCCGGGAGGCTCTCCCCGTAGCGCCACGGCGAGTGCGGGTCGCCGTCCTTGTCGCTGAACCGGTGGTGTTTGCGGTGGTCGGCCACCCAGCGCACCAGCGGGCCCTCGACCGCCAGGCTGCCGGCGACCGCGAGGGCGAGCCGCATCGGGCGGTTGGCCTTGAACGCGCTGTGGGTGAAGTAGCGGTGGTAGCCGACGGTGATGCCGTGGCAGGTGAGGAAGTACATGGCGACGGTGATCGCCGCGTCCGTCCACCCCAGTCCCCACCCCCAGGCCACCGGCACGGCGGCCACCAGCGCGGCGAACGGCACGAGGATGAACAGCCCGAGCGCCAGCCGTTCGGCGAAGCCCTGCTTCTCCCCGCCGCGGGTGGCGGACAGCCGGGTGGCGGCGGTGTCGGTGGGATCGGTGGAATCGGGGGATTCGGTGGGAAGCGCGGCGTTCCCCGCGCTCGGCTCGCCGGCCTTGGTGGTCATGGGCGTCCCTTTGCGGCATCCCTGTGCGGGAGGGAGAGCGGAGGCTACGTTGGCGTAACCTACGGCATCGTAGGTTGCGCTCCGTGGCGAAGGGAACACGCCGCCGCACGGCGCTTGAGTGAATTCACCCGACTGGATGGATGAACCGGCGGCCCGGCTTGTTCGACCGTTCCCGGCGGATCGGGGCCTGCGGATCGCGGTAGTTGATACCCATGGCAGGGTCGACTCGGGTAGGGTCTGAGCAACCATCCGCCGTGGTGTAATGGCAGCACAGGGCCCTTTGGAGGCCTTTGTCTGGGTTCGAATCCTAGCGGCGGAGCCTCTGCACGCCTCAGGTTCGGGCGTACCGCCGAACCGCCGGTATTGTCGGTGCTGCTCGGCGGACTGTGCGAATGGCGACCGGCCTCGGTCCGGTCCGGGCCCGTTCTGCCCGCTCTTGTGAACCGACCGAGGAGCCTCCCCGCATGGGTGCCAATTCGCTTGCCGCCGTTGTCGTGCTCGCCGCCGGTGGCGGGACCCGGATGAAGTCGAACAAGCTGCCCAAGGTGCTGCACGAGGTCTGCGGCCGGTCGTTGGTGGGTCATGCCGTCTCGGCGGCCCGCGAACTGACGCCGGAACAGCTCGTCGTGGTGGTCGGACACCAGCGGGACCAGGTCCAGGAGCACCTCGCGGCGCACTACCCGGCGGCCCGCCCGGTGGTGCAGGAGGACCAGAAGGGCACCGGGCACGCGGTGCGCACGGCGCTGGAGGCGCTGGCCGCCGACGGTGTGGTGCTGGACGGCACGGTGATCGTCACCGCCGGGGACTCCCCGCTGCTGACCGGGGACACGCTGCGCCGCCTGGCGAAGGCCCACGCCGCCCAGGACAACGGGGTCACCGTGCTGACCGCCGTCGTCCCCGAGCCCTTCGGCTACGGCCGGATCCTGCGGGACGAGGACGGCACCGTCGCCGCGATCGTCGAGGAGCGGGACGCCACCGCCGTCCAGCGCTCGATCGCCGAGATCAACTCGGGCGTCTTCGCCTTCGACGCCAAGCTGCTGGTCGAGGCGCTGGCCGAGCTCACCACGGACAACTCGCAGGGCGAGGAGTACCTCACCGACACCCTGGAGATCCTGCGCACCGCCGGGCACCGGGTGGGCGCCGTGGTCGCGGAGGACCACCGGGACATCCTGGGCATCAACGACCGGGTGCAGCTCGCGCAGGCCCGCCGGCTGCTGAACGACCGCCTGCTGGAGCGGGCGATGCGGGCCGGCGTCACCGTGGTGGACCCGGCGACCACCTGGATCGACGTGCAGGTGACGTACGAGCCGGACGCCCTCGTGCTGCCGAACACCCAGCTGCAGGGCGCCACCCACCTGGGCGAGGGCTGCGAGGTCGGCCCGAACTCGACCCTGACCGACACCCTGATCGGCGCCGGCGCCCGTGTGAGCAACACCACGGCGGACCGCGCCGAGGTGGGCGAGCTGGCCACCGCCGGCCCGTACGCCTACCTGCGGCCGGGGGCCAAGCTGGCCCGCAAGGCGAAGGTCGGCACCTACGTCGAGGTGAAGAACTCCGAGCTGGGCGAGGGCGCCAAGGTGCCGCACCTCTCCTACATCGGGGACACCACGATCGGCGAGGGCACCAACGTCGGCGCGGCCTCGGTCACCGTGAACTACGACGGCGTCAACAAGCACCGCACGGTGATCGGTGCGCACTGCCGCACCGGCTCCGACAACATGTTCATCGCCCCGGTGACGATCGGGGACGGCGCCTACACCGCGGCCGGTTCGGTGATCACCACCGACGTCCCGCCGGGCGCGCTCGGAGTGAGCCGGGCGCACCAGCGCAACATCGACGGCTGGGTGGAGCGCAAGCGCCCGGGGACCACCTCCGCGAAGGCCGCGAAGGCCGCGGCGGACGGGGCCGCGGACGCCTGACGGGGCGGGCGGGAGCCCGAGGACGGTCCCGGGGCGGACGGTTTCTGCGTGGGCGCGTAACCTTGGGGTCATACGTGCGCCACTGGGCTTACGGCCCGTGTCCAGGCGTACCGACAATTCCCCCGACCCCGTGCGAGCCGGCTGCGCCTGCCCGCACGGGATGACGGGGTTCAGCGTCAGCAACGCGAGGAGACGGTGCAGTGAGCGGGATCACGACGTCGGGTGAGAAGAAACTCAAGCTCTTCTCCGGCCGTGCCCACCCGGAACTGGCGAGGGAGGTGGCCGAGGCGCTCGGGACCGAGCTCGTCCCGACCAAGGCCCTGGACTTCGCCAACGGCGAGATCTACGTCCGCTTCCTGGACTCGGCCCGCGGCGCGGACTGCTTCGTGATGCAGAGCCACACGGCTCCCATCAACCAGTGGATCATGGAACAGCTGATCATGATCGATGCGCTGAAGCGGGCCTCCGCCAAGAGCATCACCGCGATCCTGCCGTTCTACGGGTACGCCCGCCAGGACAAGAAGCACCTGGGCCGCGAGCCCATCTCGGCGCGCCTGGTCGCCGACCTGCTGCGCCAGGCGGGCGCCGACCGGCTGATGGCCGTGGACCTGCACACCGCGCAGATCCAGGGCTTCTTCGACGGCCCGGTGGACCACCTGTTCGCGCTGCCGATGCTGGCGGACTACGTCGGCGGGAGGGTGGACCGCTCCAAGCTGACCATCGTGTCGCCGGACGCCGGCCGGGTGAAGGTGGCCGACCAGTGGTGCGACCGGCTGGACGCGCCGCTGGCGATCATCCACAAGCGCCGCGACATGACCCAGGCCAACACCATCCTGTCGGCCGAGGTCGTCGGTGACGTCAAGGACCGGGTCTGCGTCCTGGTCGACGACATGATCGACACCGCCGGCACGATCTGCGCCGCGGCCGACGCGCTGTTCGACAACGGTGCCGCGGACGTCCTGGTGGCGGCCACCCACGGCGTGCTCTCCGGCCCGGCCGCGGACCGGCTGAAGAACTCGCGGGTCAGCGAGTTCGTGTTCACCAACACGCTGCCGACCCCGGCGCAGATCCAGCTGGACAAGATCACCACGCTGTCCATCGCCCCCTCGATCGCGGCCGCGATCCGCGAGGTGTTCGAGGAGGGTTCGGTCACGAGCCTCTTCGAGGGCGTGCACTGACGAAGCCCGACGGCGGCGGCCCCGGTCCGGATCGGACCGGGGCCGCCGCCGATTTCACGGGAGGCCGTTCATGCGGTTAGACTCGTGAAACTGCTCGGCGAGGGATGCCGTGCGCCTGCTTGCCGGGTGCCCGCTCCGTGATCGACGCGCTGCCGGTGTCGGATTTCCGTCCGTCGGCAGAGGCCGTTACCGCCGAGTGACCCCCGAACGTACTGAGGGTGTGGCCCCGGCGGTTTTTCGCGTTGCCTGCACCCCCGCGCCAGTTCTTCCCGAGGAGTGCAGTCGTGTCCGAGATCCGCATCGCCGCTGAGACCCGTTCCGAGTTTGGCAAGGGTGCCGCCCGTCGCGCCCGCCGTGCCGGCTTCGTCCCCGGTGTCGTCTACGGCCACGGCCACGCCCCGGTTCACCTGAACCTGCCGAGCCACGACCTGATGATGGCGCTCAAGACCCCGAACGCCCTGCTGGTCGTGCCGATCGAGGGCAAGGACGAGTACGTGCTGCCCAAGGCCGTCCAGCGCGAGGCCATCAAGCGCACCATCGAGCACGTCGACCTGCTGCTGGTCAAGCGCGGCGAGAAGGTCACCGTCGAGATCCCGGTCCTGACCGAGGGCGAGCTGGCCCCCGGCGGCAACCTGCTGGAGCACGTCCTCAACGCGCTGCCGATCGAGGCCGAGGCCACCCACCTGCCCGAGGCCGTCACCGTCTCGGTCGAGGGCCTGGAGTCCGGTGCCTCCGTCCTCGCCAAGGACATCGTCCTGCCGGCCGGCGTCACCCTGGCCGTCGACGCCGACGCCGTCGTGCTGCAGGTCATCGGCGCCCAGGCCGCCCCGGCCGAGGACGAGGCCGTCGAGGCCGAGGGCACCGAGGCCTGAGCCTCGCCCCACCAGCTGTGACCGCTGCCCCGGTCGCTCCCCTCGGAGCGGCCGGGGCAGCGGTGTGTCCGGGAAGATGACGTAGAGCGCGCACAGGAGGAGAGAGGGCATGGCGGACGAGTACGAGGGCCCCTGGCTGGTGGTGGGGCTGGGCAACCCGGGCGAGCAGTACGCCCGGAACCGGCACAACATCGGGTTCATGGTGGTGGACCTGCTGGCGCAGCGGATGGGCGCGAAGTTCAAGGCGCACAAGAGCCGGGCGCAGGTGGCCGAAGGACGGCTCTCCGGCCGCCGGGTGGTGCTGGCCAAGCCGATGTCGTTCATGAACCTCTCCGGCGGGCCGGTGACGGCGCTGCGGGACTTCTACAAGGCGCCGGCCTCGGCGCTGGTCGCCGTCCACGACGAGCTGGACATCGACTACGCGGCGCTGCGCCTCAAGCTGGGCGGCGGGGACAACGGCCACAACGGGCTGAAGTCGATCACCAAGTCGCTGGGGCCGGACTACTACCGGGTGCGGTGCGGGATCGGCCGGCCACCGGGCCGGATGGAGGTCGCGGACTTCGTGCTGAAGGACTTCTCCGGCGCCGAGCGCAAGGAACTGGAGTGGTTCGTGGACCGCTCGGCGGACGCGGTGGAGGCGCTGCTGTCCGAGGGGCTGGAGCGGGCGCAGGGCACCTACAACTCCTGACGCTGCATCAAGTCCGGGAGTGGTGTTACGCAACAGTCGTACAACGCTTGCCGGTCCAAACCTGAATCCGTGTGAGAAGCCTGTGCGGGATCGGATAGCGTCGGCCTGGTACGCGAACGAGTCCTGGGGAGTTCTCGATGCGGGGTTTTCGTCCGGTCCGCCGACTGCGGCGGCTCCGGGTGGTCCGACTGAAGCAGTTCGGACGGCGGGTCGGCACGGCCGGTGCGCTGGGGGCGGCCGGGGTGCTGCTCTCGGGCGGCGCGGTGGCGCACGCGGACGCGGTGGCCGAACCGGATCCGGGCGTCTCCGCGGATCCGGCGGCGGCGCAGTTCGGGCCGCTGCTCGGTGACTCGATGGGCACGGACGCCGGGCTGCTGGCGGTCGGCGGCGGCCTGGTGGTCGCGGCCGGCGGCGCCGCGCTGTGGCTGAAGCGCCGGCGCGCGGGCGAGCCGGGCGAGTAGGTCCTGTCCGCGCGGTGACACGACACCGGGCCGGTGCCCACGGGCACCGGCCCTTTCGCGTGCCCCGGGCCCTTCCGGTACGGGACGGGGCCGCCGCCCACCCCGGAGGGCGGACGGCGGCCCCGTCCCGTACGCGCGGTGGCGTCAGCCGGTGTTGCGCAGGCCGGCGGCGATGCCGTTGACGGTCAGCAGCAGCGCGCGGGCGCGCAGCGGGTCCTCGTGGCGGCCGGTGGCGACCTCCTCGCGCTGGCGGCGCAGCAGCGCGACCTGGAGGTAGGAGATCGGGTCGAGGTAGGCGTCGCGGACGGTGAAGGTCTGCTTGAGCACGGGGTTGTGCTCCAGCAGTTCGCCCTCGCCGGTGAGCCGGAGCACCTCGCGCAGGGTGAGCTCGTGCTCGGCGACGATCTGGTCGAAGACGTGGTGCAGGTCGGCGGGCACCAGCTGCTCGACGTAGTGGCGGGCGATCCGCAGGTCGGTCTTGGCCAGCGTCATGGCGACGTTGGACAGGAAGTTGCGGAAGAAGTGCCACTGGCCGTGCATCTCGTCGAGCACGCCGCCGAGGCCGGCCGCGCGGGCGGCGGCGAGGCCGGAGCCGACGCCGTACCAGCCGGGGACGATCTGGCGGGACTGGGTCCAGCCGAAGACCCACGGGATGGCCCGCAGGCCGTCGAGGCCGGCGCCGGAGTCGGGGCGGCGGGACGGGCGGGAGCCCAGGTGCAGCGAGGCGAGCTGGTCGACCGGGGTGGCGGCGAAGAAGTACTTCGGCAGGTCCTCCTGCTCGACCAGGGCGCGGTAGGCGGTGTGGGCGGCCGCGGAGACCTGGTCCATCGCGGCGTCCCAGCGGGCCAGTTCCTCGGGGGCCTGGCGCGGGGCGGTGTGCAGCGCGGAGGCGGAGAGGGTGGCGGAGATGGTCAGCTCCAGGTTCTCCCGGGCGAGGGAGGGGAGCAGGTACTTGTCGGAGATGACCTCGCCCTGCTCGGTGACCTTGATCTCGCCCTCAAGGGTGCCCCAGGGCTGGGCCAGGATGGCCTCGTGCGAGGGGCCGCCGCCGCGGCCGACGGTGCCGCCGCGGCCGTGGAACAGACGCAGCCGGATGCCGTAGCGGTGGGCGACGTCGCGCAGCCGGCGCTGGGCGCGGTGGATCTCCCACTGGGAGGTGGTGATGCCGCCGAACTTGGAGGAGTCGGAGTAGCCGAGCATGACCTCCTGGACGTCGCCGCGCAGCGAGACGAGCAGCCGGTAGGAGGGGTCGGACAGCATCTCGTCGAGGATGAGGTCGGCCTTCTGGAGTTCCTCGGTGGTCTCCAGCAGCGGCACGATGCCGATCTTGGCGATGCCGCCGTGCAGGTCGATCAGGCCGGCCTCGCGGGCCAGGACGGTGGCGGCGAAGACGTCGTCGGCGCCCTGGCACATCGAGATGATGTAGCTCTCGACGATCTCGTCGCCGAAGCGCTCGAAGCCCTCGCGGATGGTGTTGAAGACGCCGAGGGTCTTGGTGCCGGCGGCGTCCAGCGGGGCCGGGGTGGGGGCGAGCGGGCGGCGCGAGCGGAGCTCCTTGGCGAGCAGCTTCTGCCGGTACTCGCGGGGCATGTCGGCGTAGCGCCAGGCCTCCTCGCCGAGGCGGTCGAAGAGCTGGCCGAGGGCGTGGTGGTGGGCCTCGGCGTGCTCGCGGACGTCCATGGTGGCGAGCTGGAGGCCGAAGGCCTCGATGGTGCGGATGGCGCGGGCGAGGCGGCCGTCGGCGATCAGCTCGCCGCGGTGGGCGCGCAGGGAGTCCTGGATGAGCCGCAGGTCGGTGATCAGCTCGCGGGTGCCGAGGTAGTCGCGGCCCTCGACGTGCGGGGTGCCCTGGGCGAGCCGCTCGCGGGTGTTCTCCAGCTTGAGCCGGACGCAGGTGGCCTTGAGGCGGTAGGGCTCCTCGGCGTTCATCCGCTTGTAGCGGGGGCTGAGCTCGGGGAGCTGGTGCAGGTCGGTGTTGAGCGAGGCGAGCAGTTCGACCGAGGCGCCGGCCAGCCGCTCGGAGGTGGAGAGGGTGCTGCGCAGGTCGTCGACGGCGGCCAGGGCGTCCTTGATGCCGTACTCGTGCTGGAGGTTGAGGACGTCCCAGGTGACCTGCGGGGTCACGTTGGGGTTGCCGTCGCGGTCGCCGCCGATCCAGGTGCCGAAGGTGAGCGGGCGGACGCCGTCGGGCAGGGTGAGGCCGACCCGGCCGAGTTCCTCGTGCAGTTCCTCCAGGACCTGGGGGACGGCGTCGCGGTAGAGCTCGTCCAGGTAGTAGACGGCGTTGCGGGCCTCGTCGGTGGGCTCGGGGCGGGCGATGCGCAGCTCGTCGGTCTGCCAGAGCAGGTCGATGACCTCGGCGAGGCGGCGGTCGGCCTGGCGGCGGGCGCTGCTGGTGCGGGCCGGGTCGGCCTGGGAGAGGCCGGCGGCGATCTCCTCGCGGTGGATGCGGTCGAGGAGTTCACCGATGCGGCGCAGCTTGTTGAGGACGCTGCGGCGGGCGGCCTCGGTGGGGTGGGCGGTGAAGACCGGGCGGACCGCGAGGTGGGCCAGGGTGTTCTCGAGGTGCTTGGGGTCGGCCTCGGCGAGCTGGTCGGCGGTCTGGGCGAGCAGCGAGCCCTCCCGGGCGCGGCGGGTGGCGAACTCGCGGCCGCGGTGCACCTGTTCGGTGACGTTGGCGAGGTGGAAGTAGGTGGAGAAGGCCCGGACCAGCTTGGCGGCGGTGTCCAGGTCGATGTCGGAGAGGAGTTCGGCGGTGGCCTCGCCGTCGGTGCGGCTGAGCAGGCGGACCTGTTCGACCAGGCCCAGCAGCTGGGGGCCTTCCTGGCGGACGAGCGTCTCGCCGAGCAGGTCGCCGAGGCGGCGGATGTCCGCCCGCAGGGCCGCGTTGTCGGCAACTGGGCCGGTGGCGTGGACAGTGGGGCTGTCCGCCGGGGTGGGGACCGGAGCGGTCACGGCTGGCTCCCTGTGGTGGTGGGGTTCGGCAACGGCTCATCGTCACAGGTCCGCCCGCGTGTGGCGGGTGTGACGCGTGCGGACCGCGCTGTCCGACGCGACCAGCATAGGTGTCGGGGCGGTCGCTGTCCGCGAGGTGGCCGGATGGCGGACAGTGCCGCCGCAGGCCGCATGTGGTCTGGACCACTTGAGGGTCCGGCGAGGTGTCGGGGACAATCCCGGTGGGGAGGGGAGGGGGTTGCCGCTTAGGCTGTCGGCCATGAGCAAGTCGCCTGGGGAGCGCGCGCCGGTCCGGCCGTTCTGGTGGTGGGAACGGCCGCGCAGCGCCTTCCTGGACATCGGGCTGGCGGCGCTCGCCGCGCTGGAGTGCGCGCTCAGCACGATCGCCTTCCTCTTCGGCCGGGTGCACCTGGGCGCCGCCGGGATGGCCGGCATCTCGCTGCTCGGCGTGGTGGCGGGCGGTTCGCTGGTGCTGCGCCGCCGCTGGCCGGCCGTACCCGTGCTGGTGACCCTGGTGGCGATGCCGGGGATGCTCGGCGTCCTGCTGCTGGTGGTGTCGCTGTACACGCTGGCGGCGACCTGGGAGTGGCCCACCCGGCGCTGGCGGGTGGTGGCGCTGTCCGCACTGGCCTTCGCCGAGACCGTCGCCGTGATGATGGTGTCGATGCTGACGCCCGGCGACACGGCGGTGGAGCAGCCGCCGCTCTGGGGCCAGGTGCTGATCGCGGTGCTGGTCTCCGTCGGCCTGACCGTCCCGCCGGTGGTCACCGGACTGTACGTGGGCGCGCGGCGGCGGCTGATCGACTCGCTCAAGGACCGCGCGCACGGCCTGGAGACCGAGCTGGACCTGCTGGCCGGGCAGGCCCAGGAGCGCGCCCGCCGGGCCCGGCTGGAGGAGCGCACCCGGATCGCCCGGGAGATGCACGACGTGGTGGCGCACCGGGTGTCCCTGATGGTGGTGCACGCCGGGGCGCTGGAGCGGATCGTCGCCAAGGACCCGGAGAAGGCCGCGCAGAGCGCCAAGCTGATGGGCGAGGTCGGGCGGCAGGCGCTGAACGAGCTGCGGGAGATCCTCGGCGTGCTGCGGATGGACGACGAGCGCCAGCCGGAGCCGGACTCGCTGGCCGGGCTGCCCCGGCTGGTCGACCAGTCCCGGGCGGCCGGCATGGCGGTGACGCTGACCGTCAGCGGCAGCCGGCAGGAGTTCACCGGCGAGGCCGAGCAGACCGCCTACCGGGTCGTCCAGGAGGGTCTGACCAACGCGCACAAGCACGCGGGCGGCGCACGGGTGTCCGTCCTGCTCGCGTACG
The DNA here is from genome assembly GCF_044760075.1 of Kitasatospora sp. NPDC098663. Taxonomy (NCBI): domain Bacteria; kingdom Bacillati; phylum Actinomycetota; class Actinomycetes; order Kitasatosporales; family Streptomycetaceae; genus Kitasatospora; species Kitasatospora sp. NPDC098663. The sequence goes on from NZ_JBIWAP010000016.1 coordinate 159,075, forward strand.
CGCCCAACGGGGTGCGGGTGAGCGTGGTGAACGCCTGCCCGGGCGGCGGCGGGGGCGCGGCGAAGCTGCCCAGCGGCGGCAACGGGCTGGTCGGGATGCGGGAGCGGGTGATCGCGCTGGGCGGCACCTTCTCCTCCGGGCCGGAGGCGGACGGCGGGTTCCGGGTCGAGGCGGTGCTGCCGTCCCGGCTGGCGGTCCGGGCCGAACGGCTGCGGTGACGCACCGTCAGGCCCGGCCCGGAGGTCAGGCCCGGGCGCGCGTCGGCGGAGCGCCCCGGGCCGCCGTCAGGACCCGTCGGCGGTGCGCAGCCGCTCCGGGGCGGTGCCCAGGACCAGGGTGGTGACGGCCTGGTCGATGCCGTGCCCGAGGAACCACTCGCCGGTGTGGTCCAGGCTGTAGACCCGGCCCTCCTCGTCGACGGCCAGCAGCGCCTGCCCGTACGCCTCCTCGCCGAGCGGGGCGAGCTGGGTGCCCAGGGCGCGGCCGAGGTCGAGCAGGGTGCGCGGCTGGTGCAGCCCGCACAGCGGGTCGATCAGGAACGGGGTGCGGGCCAGCTGGCGGCCCGGGCCGGCCAGGTCGAAGGCGAGGCCGCCGAACTCCGCCCAGGCCTCCACCGCCGCCGGGAACACCGCGTGCCGCAGGCCGGCCGCCCCGCCGTACCCGACCAGGGCGTCGGCCCACTCCTCGGCCTGCCGTATCTGCCAGCGGCCGGGGTGCCAGCCGGCCGCCTTGAGCTCGGCGGCGACGTCGGCGGGGAAGCGCGGGCGGACCCGCCCGGCGGGGGCGGCGGACAGGGTGGCCGGCGGTGGCGGGGGCGCGCTGGGCGGGTTCAGGGCGGACTCCAGGGCTCGGGGACAGGGGGCGTACGAGGGCGCGGTCAGGGCGCGGGCGGCCCGACGGCGACGCTCTGCACGGTGAAGTGCTCCAGCATCGGCGCGCAGGAACGGCACGGCGGGGCGTGGGTGCCGTGCGCCGGGTCGCCCTCCTCCCGGATGCGAACGGTCGTCATCCGGGAGCCCTTGAGCGCCTTGCGGGCCTCGTGCAGGGTCATCGGCTTGCGGGCGGCGCGTTTGGAGCGACGGCCGTCGACCGCGGCCAGGTGCTGGGAGAGCAGGACGGCCTCCGGGCAGCGACCGGTGAACCGCTCGCGCGCCTCGACGGGCAGCGTGTCCAGGAACTCGCCGACCAGCGGGTGCAGGACCGGCCGTCGGGCGTCCTTGTCCCCGGCCAGGGTGTGCACCTCGCCGCCCTTGAGCGACAGCGCGGCGGCGACGGCGGGCAGCAGGCTGTCGCGGTGGTGGCGCAGCACGGGCGGGCCCGCGGGCTCACCGGTGGTCATGCGTCGTCCTCCTCCTCTGTTCCCGCTGACGGAAGGACCGGTGGGACGGTCCGGGGCAAGCCTGTCAAACGACACCGACATCCGCACAACCGGGGTGCGGGGCGGACGAACGACCGTGCGGGACCGGCCGGGCCGTCACCCGATCCTCGCCGGACCGGGGCCGGATCCGCACACCGTCGTCACGACTTGTCCGCCGATTTCCCGAAACCACCCCCGGGCCGGTGGCACGGCCGGTACCGTTCCGGCAGCGAGGCCGAAGGGGATCCGGCCGACCGTCCGCGGACGCGCGGACAGGGGCCGCCCCCGGTGCCCGCGCCGGACGTTGGGGCCGCCGGGGTGGGCCCGCGCCCGCCCCGGCGGCGGAGCGAAGGGGCTCGTGGATGACGTCGGAGCAGCCCGGTCGGAACGGACCACGGCAGCGGGCCTGGGACGCGCAGGCCGCCAACCAGGCGCCCGGCGGGCACGTGCCCACGCCGGGCGAACCGCCCCGGCCGGCGCCGGAACGCCCGGTGGGTCTCGCCGTGGTCGGGGCCGGCTACTGGGGCCCGAAGCTGGTCCGCAACGCGCAGGACACCCCGGCACTGCGGCTGCACTGGCTGTGCGACCTGGACGAGGCCAAGGCCCGTACCGTGCTGGGGGAGTACAGCACCGTCCGGGCGACCGGCTCCTACCGGCGGGTGCTCGACGACGAACGGGTCGGGGCGGTCGCGGTGGCCACGCCCGCGGCCGCGCACTACCGGCTGGTGCGGGCCGCGCTGGAGGCCGGCAAGCACGTGCTGGTGGAGAAGCCGATCACCACCTCGGCCGCCGAGGCCGCCGACCTGGTCGACCTGGCCGAGCGCAGCGGGCTGGTGCTGATGTGCGACCACACCTTCTGCTACACCCCGGTGGTGCGCCGGATCCGCGAGCTGGTGCACGGCGGCGAGATCGGCGACGTCCAGTTCTTCGACTCGGTGCGGATCAACCTCGGCCTGGTGCAGCCCGACGTGGACGTGCTGTGGGACCTCGCCCCGCACGACCTGTCGATCCTCGACTTCGTGCTGCCGCCCGGCGTCGAACCGGTCGGGGTGTCCGCCCAGGGCGCCGACCCGATCGGCGCCGGCCGGGCCTGCGTGGCGTACCTGACGGTCCGGCTGAGCAACGGCGCTCTGGCCCACTGCCACGTCAACTGGCTCTCCCCGACGAAGGTCCGCACCACGCTGATCGGCGGCTCCCGGCGCACCCTGGTCTGGGACGACCTCAACCCGCAGGCCCGGCTGGCCGTGCACGACCGCGGCGTCGACCTCACCCCGCCCGACCAGCTGACCGACGCGATCCGGCACCGGGCGCTGATCTCCTACCGGGTCGGCGAGATGGTCGCGCCCGCGCTGGTCGAGCAGGAGGCGCTGCGCAACGTGATGGCCGAGTTCGCCGCCGCGATCACCGAGCGCCGGGCCCCGCTCACCGACGGCCGCGCCGGGGTGCGGGTGCTCCAACTGCTGGAGGCGGCCTCGCTCAGCCTCGAACTCGGCGGCGCCACCGTCCCGGTGGGGTCCGGGGATCGGGCGGCCGCCCGGTGAGCGCCGGCATCCCGCCGGCCGACCCGGTCCCGCCGGCCGACCCGATCTCGCCGGCCGACCCGGTCCCGCTGGTCGACCTGGCGGCCGCGCACGCCGAGGTCGCGGCCGAGGTCCGGGCCGGCTTCGACCGGGTGCTCGCCTCCGGCGGCTACGTCAAGGGCCCCGAAGTGGACGGCTTCGAGCGGGAGTACGCCGACTTCACCGGCGCCCGGCACTGCGTGGGCGCAGGCAACGGCACCGACGCCCTCGAACTCGCCCTGCGCGCCCTCGACCTGCCGCCCGGCGGCGGGGTCGTCCTGCCCGCCAACACCTTCGTCGCCACCGCGGAGGCCGTGCAGCGGGCCGGGCTGCGCCCGGTACTGGTCGACGCCGACCCGGCGCACCTGCTGATCGACCCCGAGCGGGCCGCCGGGGCGCTGCCCGCAGCGGTCGCACTGCTGCCCGTCCACCTGAACGGCCAGCTCGCCCCGATGGGGCCGCTGCTGGAACTGGCCGACGGCCGACCGGTGGTGGAGGACGCGGCGCAGTCCCAGGGCGCCCGGCAGCACGGGCGCACCGGCTACGGGCGGATCGCGGCCACCAGCTTCTACCCGGGCAAGAACCTCGGCGGCTACGGCGACGCCGGGGCGGTGCTCACCGACGACGACGAACTCGCCGCCGCCGTCCGGCTGATCGGCGACCACGGCGCGCGCGAGAAGTACCGGCACGAGCGGTTCGGCTTCAACTCCCGGATGGACGCGCTGCAGGCCGTCGTGCTGCGGGCCAAGCTGCGCCGGCTGCCCGCCTGGAACGCCGCCCGCCGGACCGCCGCCGCCCGCTACGACGCCCTGCTCGGCGGTCTCGACGGCCTGACCCTGCCGCGCACCGCGCCCGGCAACGAGCACGTCTGGCACCTGTACGCGGTGCGGATCGGCCCAGGCCGGGACCGCGACGCCGTCCTCGCCGCGTTGCACGCCGCCGGGATCGGCGCCGGGGTGCACTACCCCGTCCCGGTCCACCTCCAGCCCGCGTTCCGTCACCTCGGCCACCGCGCGGGGGCGTTCCCGGTCGCCGAACGGGCCGCCCGCGAACTGCTCAGCCTGCCGCTGCACCCGCATCTCACCGAGGCGCAGCAGACCAGGGTCGCCGGGGTGCTGGCCGGGGCGCTCGGGCAGCGGCTCTGACCGTTCCCCTTCTCCCGGGCGGGGGCCCGGGCCCGGAGACGACCCCCTACGCTGGTGTCCAGCAAGCGCTTCGAGGATTTGCAGCAGCCAGTGGGGGCTCCCAGATGACGACAGGTCGGCCCGGCGTCGCCGCCGCACCGAACGCGGCGTACGCAGGTCAGGTGGTGCAGTTCCCGGACCCGGTCCGCGCGGAGCGACACCCCGCCGGGGTCCGGGTGGACGAGTACGGCTACCCGGACTTCGGCCCGTACGCCGCCGCCGCGGCCGAGGTCGCCGACCCGCCGGACGGCTTCGGCGTGGACGAGCTGCGGCTGACCGACTACGTGTCGGCCAACGCCGCGCTGTTCACCCAGGGCCACCCGCTCTGGGCCGACCTGGACACCGCCGTCGCCACCCCGCCCGGCTGGACCTGGCACCACGCGGTCGGCCGGGCCGCCCCCGGCTGGCGGCGGATGGAGCTCGTCCCGGTGGAGGTCAAGGCGCTGCTGCGGCACCACGCCGGCCTGGCCACCTCCGCCGCCGACCACACCCGCCGCGGCACCCGCCCGCTGCAGGAGCGCCGGCCCGTGCACTTCTCGCTGGCCAAGGACGGCGGCGACCCGATCGGCGTCCCCGAGGACCTGGTGCAGCGCGCCGAGGAGCGCCTCGGCTACCGGCTGCCCGGCGCCTACCGCACCTTCCTCAAGCTGGGCGGCGGCCGCGCCCCGGTCGGGGTGGCGCTGGACCCCGAGCTCGGCATGCTGCTCGACCAGCCCTTCCTCACCCTCAGCGAGGAGTACGGCACCCAGGACGCCGTGTACGCCAACAAGTGCCTGCGCGACCACCTCACCAAGGACTACCTGGGTGTCGCCTACGTACAGGGCGGCATCGTCGCGCTCAAGGTGCGCGGCGACCGGGTCGGTTCGGTCTGGTTCCACCTGTACGACGACGCCCGCGACACCGGCGCGCCGGAGGCCCCGGAGGACCGCTGCGCCCGGCTGCTGCTGCCCTGCGGCGAGGACTTCGACGCGTTCCTGCTGCGGCTGGCCGGCAGCCCGCCGGAGCTGGAGACGGTCGCGGAGCTGATGGTGGACGGCGGGTTCGCCCGGGCCGTCCCGGTGGACTGACGTGGCCGCGGCGGTGCGACGAGCGGGGACGACGAGGATGGGGACAGGGGTGAACCGGGCGTGGTGACGTACGCGCAGGCGCAGGAGCTCGCCGAGGAGTGGATCAACGGCGGGGTGCCGCAGCCGCAGCAGCGCGAGGTGCGGGTCCGGGAGTTCGACCTGGGCTTCGTCTGCTGGGCGGTGGCACCCGGGGACGGGACGGCGGGGCCGTCGGGTCCGGGGGACGGGTCGGCCGGCGAGGCGCGACTGGTGATCGCCCGGGACTCCGGCGCGACCACGCTCTGGCCCGCGCTGCCCGTCAACGAGGTGGTCCGGCAGTACGAGGAGGCGTACGGGCGGCCGGTCGCGGCCAACCCGGCGGGGGCGGCGAAGCCCGCGCCCGGGCCGGTCGAGGCGACGTCCTTCCTGCTCAGCCCGCCGCAGTGGCTGCAGGAGGCGGGGGCCGCGGCGATCGCGGCGGAGGCGGAGCGGCTGGGGAGCCAGGGAGCTCCGGCTGCCGTTGCTCCGGTGGCCGAGCCGCCCGTGCCCGCCGTGCCGGCCGGTCCTGCTGGTTTCGCCGTTCCGCCGCAGGCCCCGGCCCCCGTGCCGGTGCCGTCGCCCGGGGGCGAGGCGGCCACCGTCCTGATGCCCGAGGGGCTGCGGACCACCGGCTCCGACCTGCCCGACGCGCCCGCGCCGGCCGGGGCCGAGGCCGCGACCGTGCTGATGCCGCCGGAGGGCGGCTACGGCATGCCGCCGGTCCCGCCGCCCGCCGCCCAGGCGCCCGTGCCCGCCGCCGTCCCGCCGCCTGCGCCCGTGTCCGCGCCCGTGTCGCCCGCGGCCGTGTCGCCCGCGGCCGTCGAGCCGGCGCCGACGCTGCTCGCGTCGCCCGACGCCGCGCCGGGGCTGATGGGCCTGCCGGGTGCGCCGTCCGGGCCGCCCGGCGGGGTGGAGCAGACGCCGACCGTCCTGGCACCGCCCGCCGCCGCCCCGCAGCCGGCCGCGCCCCCCGCTGCGGCCGCGCCGGTGGATCACGCGCCGACCGTGCTCGCCGCGCCCGGCGGCCCGCCCGGCCTGGGCGGTCCGCCCGCCGCCCCGGCCCCCGGGGCTCCTGCGGCCCCGGCCCCGGCGCCGCAGGCCGGGCTCGGCCGCAACCCGGCGTCGGCCCCGCCGCCGCCTCCTCCGGCCGCGCTGCGCGGTGGCGCGTCCGGTCCGGGCGCGCACGGCGTCGCGCTCGGCCGCAGTCCGGCCTCCGCTCCGCCGCCGCCCCCGCCCGCCGGGCTGCGGCACACCCCGGGTGCCGTCGCGCCCGCCGCCGGCCCCGGCGGCCGGGCGGCCGGTTCGACCCCGCCGCCCCCGCCTCCGGCGGGCCTGCGCGGGGCCGTCGCGCCGTCGCCCGCCCCGGTGCCGCCGCCCGCGCCCGCCTCCGGCGCGGCGTACGAGGCGACCCAGCTGGCCGAGGCGGTCGACCCGGCGCTGCCGGGCGCCGTGCCGGCCGACCCGGGCACCCCGCCGTCCGGAGGCCCCGCCGTCCCGCCGCCGCCCGGCGGTCCGGCGGCCCCCGCCGCGCCCGCGGCCGGTTACGGCTACCCGAACGCGGGCGGTGCGGCCCCGGCCGTCCCGCCGGCGCCGGTGCCCGGCGTGCCGCAGGGCGCCGCCGTCCCGCCGGGGGTGCCGGCGGTCGGCCCGGGCTACTTCGCCGCGCTCAGCTACCGGGGCCCGGACGGCTCCGAGCAGAAGCTGCTGCACCGCAGCGAGCCCGGCACCCCGCACCCCGAGTGGAAGATCCTCCAGGACCTGCGGCGGCTGAACGTTCCGCCGGAGCAGGTGCTGGAGCTCTACACCGAGCTGGAGTCGTGCGACCTGCCGGGCGGCTACTGCAACCGCATGATCGCCGCGTCCTGGCCGAACGTCCGGCTCACCCACACCGCCGCCTACGGCCGCGACCACGCGTCCCGGCAGGCCGGCATGGCCGAGCTGCTCGACCACCTGGACGAGCTGCACCAGCTGGCCTCCGGGGCCCAGCGGGTCCGCCCGTCCCGGGTGCCGCTGCCCGCGCCGGGGACGGTCCAGCCGCTGCCGCCGCTCCCGCCGCAGCAGCTCGCCCAGGAGCTCGGGGCGGCCTTCGGTCAGAACGTGTTCCGCTACGAGCAGCGCGCGGTCTCCCGCCAGGGCGTGCCCGAGCCGGTGTCGCAGTCCCTGGTGTGGGCGGGGCTGCCGCGCGACTTCGGCCCGTTCTTCTGGGCGCAGGCGCAGGAGGGCCGGCCGATCCCGACGCTCGCCGAGCTGGCCGCCGAGCGCGGTCTGCCCGCGGCCCCGGACTTCGGCGGCTACCTGGTGCTCGGCAACGACTACGGCCGCCAGCTCTGCGTCCAGTACGGCACCGCGAACGTGGTCGCCGTGGACGTCGACGGAACCGGCCAGCCACCCCGGTTCGTCAACACGGGTGTACCGGAGTTCGTCCGCGCGCTGGCCCTGCTGGGCCGGATGTGGCGGCTGCGGTACGGGCTGACCCCGGACCAGGCCGGTCGCTGGACGACCGACTTCCAGGCGCAGCTCGCCGCGATCGACCCGGCGGCCCTGCAGACCGCGGACACGTGGTGGGCCGTGCTGCTGGAGCAGTTCTGGGACGGCCTGCTGTAGCGGGTCGTCGCGGATCCTCGCAGGTGGGGAGGGGTCGTTCCGGTGTTTGGGACGACCCCTCCGGCATGCCGTCCCGGCTGTGCCTCGTTGGGGTTTCGCCCAGATCTGCGCAAAATAGGTCAAGAGGATGGGTCTATTCGTCCGGTCCTCGACGTATTCCGGTCCGCCAGGCGTCCGATTTCGGCCCTGGCCGCCGAACCGGTTCCGGATCCGTCCGTTCCGTCCGATCATGGGCTCCGCAGCCCGCGACATGAGGGGAAGAGCCCATGAGCGACGCCGTCCCCGAGTACGGCTTCACCTTTGCCCGGCGCGGTTACGCGCCCGAGCAGGTCGACCGAGCCCTCACCGCCCTCACCGCGCAGCGCGACGAGGCGTGGGAGCGGCTGAGCGTCCTCGGCGCCGGGCTCCGGCAGATGGAGGCCAGGCTGGCCGACATCCGCCGGGCCGCCGAGGACGCCCCGGAGCCCGACTACGAGGTGCTCAGCGAGCAGGCCGCCGGACTGGCGGTGATGGCCCAGAACGAGGCGCGCGCCGTCCGGGAGAAGGCCGAGCGCTTCTCCGAGGACCTCCGGGACGAGGTCTACGACGCCGGCCAGGCCCTCGGCCACGCCGCCAAGGAGTACGCCGCCACCACCCGCTCCGAGGCCGACCAGGCCGCCCGGCGCACCGACGAGCGCACCCGCGCCGAGGCCGAGGGCATCCGGGCCGAGGCCGACCGGGAGAGCCGCAGCGCCCGGGACGCCGCCACCTCCTACGCCGCCAAGGTGCGGGTGGCCGCCGCCGAGGCCGGCGAGCAGGCCGAGGCCACGCTCGCCGAACTGCGCCGCAAGGCCGACGAGACGTTCGCCCAGGCCCAGACCAGGGCCGACGCCGAGGACGCCCAGGTCTCCGCGACCGCCGAGCGCCGGGTCAAGGAGGCCGAGCAGCACCGGGAGACCGTGCTCGGCCGGATCAAGCAGCTGGAGACCGACGCCCAGGCCAAGGCCGACCAGCTGATCGAGCAGGCCCGCCGGGAAGCCGAGCGGATCAACGCGGCGAGCGAACGCGAGCAGGGCGAGTTCGACGGCCGTCTGGACACCGTGCAGAAGCACCTGGACCACATCAAGGCCACCCTGGCCTCGCTCACCGGCGCAGCGGTCGGCGCCATCGAGCCGGAGCGGCTGGCGGCGGCGGTCGCCGGGCCGGCGGACGCTCGGTCGGCCGCCGACGAGGCGCCGGTGGACGAGGCGCCGGTGGACTCGGAGGCGGACACCGGCGAGATCGCGGTGGCCGACCTGCGGAAGGCCGTCGCCCCCGTCGCCCCGGTCGCACCGGCGGCGCGGGAGAAGCCGGTGGCCGGGCCGCGGATGCCGGTCGTGGGCGGGGCCGCCGCCGGGGCCGCGAGCGGTTCCGGTACGTCCGGTGCACCCGCCGGCAAGGCGCCCGCCGGGGCGGTGGCGACCGGTCCGGTCGCGCCGGCCGCGGCGCCGCCGAAGCCGGTCGGCCCGCCCCGGTCGGCCGAGGCCGACGGGGACGGCGAAGGCGTCGAGAAGGAGCCGCAGGAGGAGACCCGGATCATTCCGAAGATCGTCATCGTGGACGACGGCGCCGGCTACGCCACCCCGAACACGGTGAGCTACCGGCGTCGCTGACCGCCGCGCCGGCGGCTCGTCCGCGATCGGCCGGGTGGGCTCCGCGCCCTGGGCCCTGACCGCCTCCCCCCGGGGCGGTCAGGGCCTTCGCGTTGCGGTCGACCAGCCGGCGCCGGTAGCCGGCCAGGGCGGCGAACCGGGGGCCGGCCGGGTTGGTCCTCGAAGGCGTACGACGTCGGCCTGCCGCGCTGGTAGTCGATGCACCCGTGGCGGCGACGGCGGGCCGGAACGCGGTCCGGCGGGGCGGCGGCCATGAGTGAGGCCGAGACCCGTGGCGCCCTCCAGGAAAGGGCGCCACGGTTCCCGGCGCTTGGGCGGGCGCCCCCACCCAGGGTCGCCCGGCCTCGCACCTCCGACCCCCATCGGGGGTGCGACAGTGCCGCCACAGCCATCCCCCACGGTTGGGTGCGGCGGGCACATTCACCATGGTGCGCGATCTCCATGGACAGGCAGTGACAGGAGTATGTCCAGTTCGTGGCGGATCGCGGAGCCGAATCCGACCAGGGGCCGGACGGTTCGTCCACCGGCCGGTCCGGTGTTCCGTCCAGTCGTTCGTCCGCGGTCCGGTCGCGGTCCGGTCCCGGGCTCCGTCCGGGGCCGTTCGTCGCCCCGGACGGTGGTTCGTTCCCGCCCGGCCCCGCCGGGTCGTACACCGCGTGCGCGTCCGTGCCGCGGCGTAGGCTGGACACCCCCGGCCGCTCGGCGTGCCGGGCCGTTCGCGTTGCCCCGGCAGGCCTCTGCCGCCCGGAGGCAGCACCAGCCACGGGACGAAGAAGAGACCCTGATGAGTCTGACCGGACTGCTCGATGTCGTCGCGCGGGACTCGGCGCTCGCCGAGGCCATCGAGGCGGCGACCGCCACCGGAGCCGCAGCCGGCGGCCGCCGCCACCTGGACCTGGTCGGACCGCCCGCCGCCCGGCCGTTCGCCATCGCCGCGCTCGCCCGCGCGCTGGCCGGCCAGGCCGCCGGCGAGCGGGGCCGTCCGGTGCTCGCCGTCACCGCGACCGGCCGGGAGGCCGAGGACCTCGCCGCCTCGCTGCGCTCGCTGCTGCCGCCGGACGCGGTCGCCGAGTACCCGGCCTGGGAGACCCTGCCGCACGAGCGCCTGTCGCCCCGTTCGGACACCGTCGGGCGCCGGCTGGCCGTGCTGCGCCGGATCGTGCACCCGCGGGCGGACGACCCGGCGGCAGGCCCGGTGCAGGTGGTCGTCGCGCCGGTCCGCTCGGTGCTCCAGCCGCAGGTCAAGGGGCTGGCCGAGCTGGAGCCGGTGGCCGTCCGGCGCGGTGAGTCGCACGACCTGGAGGAGGTCGCCCGACGGCTCTCCGCCGCCGCCTACGCGCGCGTCGAACTGGTCGAGAAGCGCGGTGAGTTCGCCGTCCGCGGCGGCATCCTGGACGTCTTCCCGCCGACCGAGGAACACCCGCTGCGGGTGGAGTTCTGGGGCGACGACGTCGAGGAGATCCGCTACTTCAAGGTCGCCGACCAGCGCTCGCTGGAGATCGCCGAGCACGGCCTGTGGGCGCCGCCCTGCCGTGAGCTGCTGCTCACCGACGAGGTGCGGGCGCGGGCCGCCGAGCTGGCCGCCGAGCACCCCGGGCTGGCCGAGATCCTGGACAAGATCGCCGAGGGCATCGCGGTCGAGGGCATGGAGTCGCTGGCGCCCGTCCTGGTGGACGACATGGAACTGCTGATGGACGTGCTGCCGCTCGGCTCGGTCGCCGTGGTCTGCGACCCCGAGCGGGTCCGCACCCGGGCCGCCGACCTGGTGGCGACCAGCCAGGAGTTCCTGCACGCCTCCTGGGTGGCGGCCGCGGCCGGCGGCGACCGGCCGATCGACCTGGAGACCATCGACGTCTCCGCCGCCTCGCTGCGCTCGCTCGCCGAGGTGCGCGAGCACGCCGCCGAGATCGGCCTGCCCTGGTGGTCGGTCAGCCCGTTCGCGACCAGCGAGTCCACCGTGAACGAGGTGCTTGCCCGCGGCGGAGCCGCTGGTTGGCACGGCGACGCCAACACGCTCACCCTCGGCATGCACGCCGTCGAGGCCTACCGGGGCGACACCGCCCGGGCGATCGCCGACGCCAAGGAGCGGCTGGCCGCCGACTGGCGCGTCGTGATGGTGACGGAGGGCCACGGGCCCGCCTCCCGGCTCGCCGAGGTGCTCGGCAACGAGGGCATCCCGGCCCGGCTGGTCGCCGACCTCGCCGAGGCGCCCACCCGGGACGTCGTCTACGTCTCCTGCGGCTCGATCGAGCACGGCTTCGTCGACGAGGCCCTGAAGCTCACGGTCATCACCGAGACCGACCTGTCCGGCCAGAAGTCCTCCACCAAGGACATGCGCCGGATGCCGTCCCGGCGCCGCAACGCGATCGACCCGCTGGCCCTGGCCACCGGCGACTACGTCGTCCACGAGGCGCACGGCGTCGGCCGGTACGTCGAGATGGTGCAGCGAACCGTCCAGGGCGCCACCCGCGAGTACCTGGTGCTGGAGTACGCCCCGGCCAAGCGCGGCCACCCCGGCGACCGGCTGTTCGTGCCGACCGACCAGCTCGACCAGGTCACCAAGTACGTCGGCGGCGAGGCCCCGACGCTGCACCGGCTCGGCGGCGCGGACTGGGCGAAGACCAAGCAGCGGGCCAAGAAGGCGGTCAAGGAGATCGCCGCCGACCTGATCAAGCTGTACTCGGCGCGGATGGCCGCCCCCGGCCACACCTTCGGCCCGGACACCCCCTGGCAGCGCGAGCTGGAGGACGCCTTCCCGTACGCGGAGACGCCGGACCAGCTGACCACCATCGCCGAGGTCAAGTCCGACATGGAGAAGTCCGTCCCGATGGACCGGCTGATCTGCGGCGACGTCGGCTACGGCAAGACCGAGATCGCGGTGCGCGCCGCCTTCAAGGCGGTGCAGGACGGCAAGCAGGTGGCGGTGCTGGTGCCGACCACGCTGCTGGTGCAGCAGCACTTCTCCACCTTCGCCGAGCGGTACGCCAACTTCCCGGTGTCGGTGAAGGCGCTCTCCCGGTTCCAGAGCGACAGCGAGGCCAAGGCCGTGCTGGAGGGCCTGTTCGAGGGCTCGGTGGACGTCGTCATCGGCACCCACCGGCTGTTCTCCTCCGAGACCAGGTTCAAGGACCTCGGCCTGGTCATCGTCGACGAGGAGCAGCGCTTCGGCGTCGAGCACAAGGAGCAGCTGAAGAAGCTGCGCGCCAACGTCGACGTGCTCACCATGTCCGCGACGCCGATCCCGCGCACCCTGGAGATGGCCGTCACCGGCATCCGCGAGATGTCCACCATCACCACCCCGCCGGAGGAGCGGCACCCGGTGCTGACCTTCGTCGGCCCCTACGACGAGAAGCAGATCTCGGCCGCGATCCGGCGTGAACTCCTGCGCGAGGGCCAGGTGTTCTACATCCACAACCGGGTGGAGTCGATCGACAAGGCGGCCGCCCGGCTCAAGGACCTCGTCCCCGAGGCGCGGATCGCCACCGCGCACGGGCAGATGGGGGAGAACCAGCTGGAGAAGGTCGTCGTCGACTTCTGGGAGAAGGAGTTCGACGTCCTGGTGTCGACCACGATCGTGGAGTCCGGCATCGACATCTCCAACGCCAACACCCTGATCGTCGAGCGCGGGGACACCTTCGGCCTCTCCCAGCTGCACCAGCTGCGCGGCCGGGTCGGCCGGGGCCGCGAGCGCGGCTACGCGTACATGCTGTACCCGCCGGAGAAGCCGCTCACCGAGACCGCGCACGAGCGCCTGGCCACCATCGCCCAGCACACCGAGATGGGCGCCGGTATGTACGTCGCGATGAAGGACCTGGAGATCCGCGGCGCGGGCAACCTGCTCGGCGGTGAGCAGTCCGGGCACATCGCGGGCGTCGGCTTCGACCTCTACATGCGGATGGTCGGCGAGGCGGTGGCCGAGTTCCGCGAGTCGCTGGCGAACGGCGGCGAGCCGGAGGAGGAGCCGCTGGAGGTGAAGATCGAGCTGCCGGTCGACGCGCACGTGCCGCACGACTACGCGCCCGGCGAGCGGCTGCGGCTGCAGGCGTACCGCTCGATCGCGGCGGTCAACTCGGAGGCGGACATCCAGCAGGTCCGGGACGAGCTCGTCGACCGCTACGGCAAGCTGCCCGAGCCGGTGGAGAACCTGCTGCTGGTCGCGGCGCTGCGGCTGTACGCCCGGCGGTGCGGCATCGCGGACATCACCCTCCAGGGGGCCAACGTCCGGTTCGGGCCGGTGGAGCTGCGGGAGTCTCAGCAGCTGCGGCTGAACCGGCTCTACCCGCGCAGCCAGGTCAAGGCGGCCGCCCAGCAGCTGCTGGTGCCGCGGCCGAGTACCGGGCGGATCGGCGGCAAGCCGCTGGTCGGGCGGGAGCTGCTGGGCTGGTGCAGCGAGTTCCTGTCGGCGATGTTCGACGACCTGGCGGGGTCGAAGAAGTAGGGCGTGCCCTGGCGCCCGCACGGGCCCGGGGGCGGGGGCGGGCTCCGTCGGGCCCGTCCCCGCCCCGGGCGGGCGGCGGGTAGGTTCGGGGTGTGACGACGAATGTTCCGGACGCGAAGCTGATCCTGCTGACGACCACCCACCGGGTGGCCCCCGGGTTGCTGGCGTGGCCGGCGTGGGAGGCGCTGCGGTCGGCGGGGCGGGTGCTGGCGGCGGACGCGGGGCATCCGCAGGTGGCGGCGGTGCGGCAGGCCGGGGTGGAGGTCGAGGTCGTGGCGGCGGGGTCGGCACCGGCGCTGGCGCGGCTGCTGACCGGGCAGCCGGGCGGGGCGGGGCCGACGGTGTGGCTGGGCAGCCCGGACGGGGATCCGGGGCTGACGGACGCGCTGGCGCGGCTGGCGGTGGAGCACGCCGGTGAGGTGCCGGAGATCGAGGTGCTGCCGGGGTCGTACGACCTGCCGGGGGCGCGGCTGCTGGACCTGGTGTCGGTGATGGACCGGCTGCGCTCGCCGGGCGGTTGCCCGTGGGACGCCGAGCAGACGCACGAGAGCCTGGTGAAGTACCTGGTCGAGGAGGCGTACGAGCTGGTCGAGGCGATCGAGGAGGGGGACCGGGAGACGCTGCGCGAGGAGCTGGGCGACGTGCTGCTCCAGGTGTTCTTCCACTCCCGGATCGCCGAGGAGCACCCGGCGGAGGCGTTCTCGATCGACGACGTGGCCGGTGACATCGTCGAGAAGCTGATGTACCGGCACCCGCACGTGTTCGGGGACGTCGAGGCGGAGGGCACCGCCGAGGTGGAGGCGAACTGGGAGCAGCTGAAGGCGGCCGAGAAGGCGGACCGGGAGTCGGTGCTGGACGGCGTGCCGGCCGGGCTGCCGTCGCTGGCGTACGCGGCGAAGCTGGTGTCGCGGGTGCGCCGGGCGGGCTTCGCGGGCGTGCCGGACGAGCCGTACGCGCTGCCGGCGGAGCTGACGGCGCAGTCGGCGGGCCGGCTGCTGCTGGCGGTGGCGCAGCGGGCGTACGACGCCGGGGTGGACGTGGACGCGGCGCTGCGCTCGGCCGCGCGCGGTTACCGGGACGCGGTGCGCGCGGCCGAGGGCCTCGGGCCGGTCGGCGGGTAGCGGGCCCGGGCGGGGCCTCAGGCGGCCGTGGCGGTGTTCTCGATCGGCCGCCGCTGCCGGGGGACGACTTCGCCGATGGCCTCGCCGACGAGGGCGAGGAGTTCGGCGAGGCGTTCGAGGTCGAGGCGGGCGGGCAGTTCGGCGAGGGAGACGATCCGCTCGCCGTCGGGGCCGGCGACGCAGAACAGGTCGATGGGGCCGAGGTGCTTCTCGGCGGTGTCGACGAGGGCGGCGACGTCGCTGGGGCGGCGGATGTCGCCGCCGACGCCGACGACGGGGCAGCCCGGCCGGTCGAGTTCGGTGGCGAGGTCCTCGGCGACGCCCGCACGCTGGTCGGCGATCAGCACTCCGGCGGCGCCGGCGGCGGTGAACCGGCGGGCGAGCTCGGCTCCCGATCCGCCGTCGAGTACCGCGATGACGACGACTGCCCCGCTGACCCGCATGGTCTGCTCCTCCCTGTGGGCGACACCGCACCGGCGCCCACGATTTCTGCGGAGGATCGTAGGCAGGTCCTGACCCTCCGCAACAGGGATTACCCCTCAGGTGACCAGGGTCACGCCCGCCACCCGGCCAAGAGCTGTCCAAGAGCTGTCCACGGACCGTCCACGGGGCGTCCACGGGGCGTCCACGGAGCGTTGGCGGGCCGTCCGCCGGGTGTTGACGATCCGGCCCCGCCGGTCGCGGTCGCCGGAGGCGGTGCGGCCGCGACCCACCGGATACGGTCGACGCATGCCAGTGCAGCCCGACCCCGCCGCCCCGCAGCTCTTCACCTGGGAGTTCGCCACCGACCCGTACCCCGCCTACGCCTGGTTGCGCGAGCACGCCCCGGTGCACCGCACGACGCTGCCGAGCGGGGTGGAGGCCTGGCTGGTGACCCGCTACGCGGACGCGCGGCAGGCGCTGGCGGACGGCCGGCTGTCGAAGAACCCGGCGCACCACAGCGAGCAGGCGCACCGCACCGGGCGGGTGGGAATTCCGGGGGAGCGCCAGGCGGACTTGATGACGCATCTGCTGAACATCGACCCGCCGGACCACACCCGGCTGCGCCGGCTGGTGTCGAAGGCGTTCACGCCGCGCCGGGTGGCGGAGTTCGAGCCGCGGGTGCAGCAGCTCACGGACCGGCTGATCGACGGCTTCGCGCAGCGCGGTTCGGCGGACCTGATCCACGAGTTCGCGTTCCCGCTCCCCATCTACGCGATCTGCGACATGCTGGGCGTGCCGGCCGAGGACCAGGACGACTTCCGGGACTGGGCCGGGATGATGATCCGGCACGGCGGCGGTCAACGCGGCGGCGTGGGGCGGGCGGTGAAGCGGATGCGGGCGTACCTGCTGGAGCTGATCCACCGCAAGCGGGCGGATCCGGGTGACGACCTGATCTCGGGCCTGATCCGGGCGAGCGACCACGGCGAGCACCTGAACGAGAACGAGGCCGCCGCGATGGCGTTCATCCTCCTGTTCGCGGGGTTCGAGACGACCGTCAACCTGATCGGCAACGGCACGTACGCGCTGCTGCGCAACCCGGAGCAGCGCAGGCTGCTGCAGGAGTCGGTGGTGCGCGGCGAGACGGCGCTGCTGGAGACCGGGATCGAGGAACTCCTGCGCTACGACGGTCCGGTGGAGATGGCGACGTGGCGTTTCGCGACGCGGCCGCTGTCGATCGGCGGGGTGGACATCCCGGTGGGCGATCCGGTGCTGGTGGTGCTGGCCGCGGCGGATCGCGATCCGGCCAGGTTCTCGGACGAGAACACCCTGGACCTGGCCCGCACGGACAATCCGCACCTGGGTTTCGGCCACGGGATCCACTACTGCATCGGGGCCCCGCTGGCCCGCCTGGAGGGACGGAGCGCACTGGCCACGCTGCTTTCCCGGCTGCCGGACCTGCGGCTCGCGGAAAACCCGGAGAACCTGCGCTGGCGAGGTGGCCTGATCATGCGTGGCCTGCGGGAACTCCCGGTCGAATTCACTCCGGAGACCCGCTCTCCGCACGCGCCTCCGGTCACGCCGACCGACGCTTCGACACGCTGACGGCACGTCTCCGGCGGCTCATGGGGCCGGGTCTGAACCCGTATCAATCCGGACATACCGCCGCCGTTGGTAGGCGATTGACCACGCGCCGTAATTTGTGTGTGATATCGGCGATATGAGCTTGTTATTGGTCTGATGATCTGTCTACTCTCCCTGGAGTTCGCAGCTGCGGACCTCGTGCGCGGAACGCCGAATCCTGCCCGCCGCGCCACGGGAAACCGACCAGACCCTGGGCAGGGGCGGGGGAACCAGGTTTGTTGCCGTTCCCCAACGGCTTGGGGTGAAGCCGCCCGAGCGGAATCGTTTCCGCTTTCGGCGGCCGGGCCACCTCCCGGTCCGAACCCGACAGCTCACCTCGCAGGCGTGCGGAGAGGGACCTCTTCATGCTGTTCGTTGGAACTGGCCGTCACCGTCGTCGCACCCAGGCCGAGAAGGCCATCGCCGTCGCCGGTGTGGCCGGCGTCGGACTCGCGATGCCGCTCCTCACCGCCACCGGCGCCTCCGCCGCCCCGGCCTCCACCTGGGACGCCGTCGCCCAGTGCGAGAGCGGCGGCAACTGGAGCATCAACACCGGCAACGGCTTCTCCGGCGGC
This sequence comes from Kitasatospora sp. NPDC098663, assembly GCF_044760075.1. Classification (NCBI taxonomy): domain Bacteria; kingdom Bacillati; phylum Actinomycetota; class Actinomycetes; order Kitasatosporales; family Streptomycetaceae; genus Kitasatospora; species Kitasatospora sp. NPDC098663. The sequence continues at coordinate 176,672 of NZ_JBIWAP010000016.1, forward strand.
CTGCAGTTCACGCCCAGCACCTGGAAGGCGTACGGCGGCACCTCCTACGCCCCGCAGGCCAACCAGGCCAGCAAGGCGCAGCAGATCTCGGTCGCCGAGAAGGTGCTGGCCTCGCAGGGCCCGGGCGCCTGGCCCGTCTGCTCCCAGAAGGCCGGCCTGACCAAGGGCGGCGCCCCGGCCTCCGTGGACACCTCCACGGACGCCAAGCCCGCCAAGCAGCCCGCCGCCAAGCAGACCCAGCAGACGCAGGCCCCGAAGCCCGCCCAGCAGCCGGTCAAGCAGGCCGCCCCGAAGCCGGCCGCCCAGCAGCCCGTCCAGCAGGCCCCGCAGCAGACGCAGCCGCAGACCCAGGGCTTCTCCGGCAAGGCCGGCTGGGACGCCGACGCGAAGGTGTACTGGTACCAGAACAACGGCGCCTGGTACTGGACCAGCCACCAGAGCGTCTACCAGCAGTACGCGGGCCAGCCCGCCGCCCAGCCGCAGTCCGCGCCCCGCGCCGCGCAGCCCGCGCAGTCCGCCCCGGTCGCGCAGTCCGCCGCCGCGCAGGGCGGTCACGACTACACCGTCCGGGCCGGCGACACGCTGTCGACGATCGCCGCCGCCCAGGGCGTGTCCGGCGGCTGGCAGTCGGTGTACGACGGCAACCGCGGCACCGTCGGCGGCAACCCCAACCTGATCATGCCCGGCCAGGTGCTGCACCTCGGCTGAGCGGCCCGGGCCCCGAACGGCCCGCGCCCTGCGGGCGAAGGGGGACGAGTGCCGTCCCCCTTCGCCCGCATTCCCCCGTATTCGCCCGCTTCGATCGGGCAAGCAGGTGAACTACTGGCGGGTAGCCGGGCCACACGCTGAGACGGGACCGAGGCCAGCGCGGCCCCGGGGGCCGGGGCGGTTAGGCTCTGGTCGTAACGACTCCGCAATCGTCCCGCCGGCAGCACCCAACGTCAGCCGGACCCTGCTTCCGCAAGGAGATGCCTCGTGCCGTCCATCGATGTCGTCGTAGCCCGTGAGATTCTCGACTCGCGTGGCAACCCCACGGTCGAGGTCGAGGTCGGCCTCGACGACGGCAGCACCGGCCGTGCCGCTGTCCCGTCGGGTGCCTCCACCGGCGCCTTCGAGGCGCTGGAGCTGCGCGACGGTGACAAGAACCGCTACTTCGGCAAGGGCGTGGAGAAGGCCGTCCTGGCCGTCATCGAGCAGATCGGCCCGGAGCTGGTCGGCTACGACGCCACCGAGCAGCGCCTGATCGACCAGGCCATGCTCGACCTGGACGCCACCCCGGACAAGTCCTCGCTCGGCGCCAACGCGATCCTGGGCGTCTCGCTGGCCGTGGCGCACGCCGCCTCCGAGGCCAGCGACCTGCCGCTGTTCCGCTACCTGGGCGGCCCGAACGCGCACGTGCTGCCCGTTCCGATGATGAACATCCTCAACGGCGGTTCGCACGCGGACTCCAACGTCGACATCCAGGAGTTCATGATCGCCCCGATCGGCGCGGAGTCCTTCTCCGAGGCCGTCCGCTGGGGCGTCGAGGTCTACCACACCCTCAAGGGCGTGCTGAAGGAGCGCGGCCTGTCGACCGGCCTCGGCGACGAGGGCGGCTTCGCGCCGAACCTGGACAGCAACCGCGAGGCCCTGGACCTCATCACCGAGGCCATCCAGAAGGCCGGCTACGTGCCCGGCCGCGACATCGCGCTCGCCCTGGACGTCGCCGCGTCCGAGTTCTACGAGGACGGCGCCTACCAGTTCGAGGGCAAGGCCATCTCCGCCGCCGAGCTCATCGAGTACTACGCCGGGCTGGTCGACGCCTACCCGCTGGTCTCCATCGAGGACCCGCTGGACGAGTCGGACTGGGACGGCTGGAAGGCCATGACCGTCAAGCTGGGCGACAAGGTCCAGCTGGTCGGCGACGACCTGTTCGTCACCAACCCGGCCCGCCTGGCCAGGGGCATCGAGACCGGCACCGCCAACGCGCTGCTGGTGAAGGTGAACCAGATCGGCTCGCTGACCGAGACCCTGGACGCCGTCGAGCTGGCCCAGCGCAACGGCTACCGCTGCATGATGTCGCACCGCTCCGGCGAGACCGAGGACGTCACCATCGCCGACCTGGCCGTCGCCACCAACTGCGGCCAGATCAAGACCGGTGCCCCGGCCCGCTCCGAGCGCGTCGCCAAGTACAACCAGCTGCTGCGCATCGAGGAGATCCTCGACGACGCCGCCGAGTACGCCGGCCGCGGCGCCTTCCCGCGCTTCCGCTCTGCGGAATAGCAAGCACAGCCGCTCCTCGGAGCGGCGAGCACGGTCGCTCCGCCGACCGGTGAGCACGCCTGACCGGTGCCCCGCCGTTCACCCCGTAGGGTGGACGGCGGGGCACCGTCGCGACCAGGAGGGGAACGGGAGATGGCAGGCTGGAGGATCCCGGGCTTGGCGGCCCGGCCTCGCTTCACGAGCCGGGCGACCGTCCTCGTCCTGGTGCTCTGCTCGCTGGTGGCGATCCTCGCCTACCCGACGCGGCAGTTCATCTCCCAGCGCGCCGAGATCTCCGCCCAGCAGGCGAAGGCCGACCGCTCCCGCCAGCAGGTCGAGCAGCTGCGCCGGGAGAAGGCCCGCTGGCAGGACCCCGAGTACGTCAAGGCGCAGGCCCGCGCCCGGCTGCACTACGCGATGCCGGGGGAGACCCCGTACATCGCGGTGGATCCGGCCGGTCCGGCCGCCGCCCGGCCCTCGGCGTCCGCCTCCGCTGCCGCCGCCGGTCCGGCCGCCTCCGACGGCGCGCCGGGCGGCTCGGCGCGGGCCGCCAAGCCCTGGTACGCCAGCATCTGGGACTCGGTCGACGCCGCCGACACCACCGACGCCGCCGCCCCGGCCCCCGCCTCCCCCCGTCCGCTCCCACCGTCCCCCGCTGGAGACACCTCCCCCCATGACCACTGAGAACCACCCCGCCGTCTCCGACGCCGACGTCGCCGCCATCGCCGCCCAGCTCGGCCGGGTGCCGCGCGGCCTGCGCGGCGTCGCGCACCGCTGCCCCTGCGGTAACCCGGACGTCGTGGAGACGGCCCCCCGACTGCCGGACGGCACGCCGTTCCCGACGCTGTACTACCTGACCTGCCCCAAGGCCGCCTCGCTGATCGGCACCCTGGAGGCGGACGGCGTGATGAAGGAGCAGACCGCCCGGCTCGCCGAGGACCCGGAGCTGGCCGCCGCCTACCAGAAGGCGCACGAGGACTACATCGCCCGGCGCGACGCCATCGAGGTGCTGGAGGGCTTCCCGAGCGCCGGCGGCATGCCGGACCGGGTGAAGTGCCTGCACGTGCTGGTCGGCCATTCGCTGGCGGCCGGCGAGGGCGTCAACCCGCTCGGCGACGAGGCGATCGGCCTGCTGGAGGACTGGTGGGCCAAGGGCCCCTGCGTCTCCCCGGCCGAGGTCGAGGCCGCCGGTGCGCGGGTCGCCCGCAACCGGGCCAAGGACCATGACCACCAGGCCGTGATCGAGGCCAAGCAGCAGAAGGCCGCCGAGCGCGCCGCGAAGAAGCGGGCCGCCGAGGAGTCCGACCCCGGGGAGTCCGCGTGAGCATGACCCGGGTGGCCGCGATCGACTGCGGCACCAACTCGATCCGGCTGCTGGTCGCCGATCTGGACCCGGCCACCGGGGAGATCACCGACCTCGACCGCCGCATGATCATCAACCGGCTGGGCCAGGGCGTGGACCAGACCGGCCGGCTGCACCCGGACGCGCTGGCCCGCACCTTCGCGGCCTGCCGCGAGTACCGGGAGGTCATCGCCGGGTTCGGAGTCGGCCCGGAGCGCACCCGCTTCGTCGCCACCAGCGCCTCGCGGGATGCCGAGAACAGCGACGAGTACGTCGAGGGCGTGCGCGCGATCCTGGGCGTCGAGCCCGAGGTGGTGAGCGGCGAGGAAGAGGCGCACCTGTCCTTCGTGGGCGCCACCAAGGAGCTGACCGGCGGCCAGTTCCCGGCGCCGTACCTGGTGTTCGACCTCGGCGGCGGCTCGACCGAGTTCGTGCTGGGCGGTGCGGACGTGCAGGCGGCGCGCTCGGTGGACATCGGCTGCGTCCGGCTCACCGAGCGGCACTTCGGCGGTGCCGAGCTGCCCTCGCCGGAGCAGATCGAGACGGCCCGGGCGCACGTGCGGGCCGAGCTGGACAAGGCCGAGGAGGTCGTCCCGCTGCGCGGCGCGGCCACCCTGGTGGGCCTGGCCGGGACGGTCACCACGGTGTCCGCGATCGCCCAGGACCTGCCGGCCTACGACTCGGCGGCGATCCACCACTCGCGGATCGGCCGGGAGCGGGTCGCCGGGATCGCCCGCGAGCTGCTGGGTGCCACCCACGCCGAGCGCGCGGCCATCCCGTCGATGCACCCGGGCCGGGTGGACGTGATCGCGGCCGGCGCGCTGGAGCTGCTGGAGATCATGGAGCGGACGGGCGCGGCCGAGGTGGTCGTGAGCGAGCACGACATCCTGGACGGCATCGCCTGGAGTATGGCCTCCTGACCTCCTGCGGGCCTTACCCGACCGGCCCCGGCACCCCTTTCGGGGGTCCGGGGCCGGGGCGCGCCCGGACCGGTGCGGGAAAGTTCGTGAATTTCTTCACATGGCGATCCAGTCATTCGCCGCACCTGCTCGCCCGCTACGTCCGAAATGTGGGACCGAAGGTCTGCTCGCCGTGACGACCCCTGGATCGCAGGTCAAGCCTCGGTTGAGGTTTGAAAATCGAAATCACGAGCGGGAACCCGGGCACCGTACGGATCGTTGCTGCTCAGCAGGGTGGTATTCCGGCGTGCGCTCGCGAGGGGGCGCCCGGGACCGTGAGCCGACGCGCTGGGCCCGGATTTGCGGCCGCGCAGTGTAGCACGGGGTGTCCAGAAGCTTGTGACCGGGCTCACGAAGGCTGCTCCGGACGGTGCTGGATACTTTCGGATATGAGCACCACGGAGCGTCCTCGCATCCTCATTGTCGGCGGTGGTTACGTCGGCCTGTATGCCGCGATGCGCATCCTCAAGAAGATGCGTTACGGCGAAGCGACCGTCACGGTCGTGGACCCGCGGTCGTACATGACGTACCTGCCCTTCCTCCCCGAGGCGGCCGGCGGCAACGTCGCGCCCCGCAACCTCGTCGCGCCGCTGCGCAGCGCCCTCAAGAAGGCGGAGGTGCTCACCGGTGCGGTCACCGGTGTGGACCACGCCCGCAAGGTCGCCACCATCCAGCCCGCGGCCGGCGACAGCTACGAGCTGCCCTTCGAGTACCTGGTCGTCGCGACCGGCTCGGTCTCCCGCACCTTCCCGATCCCGGGTCTGGCGGAGCACGGCATCGGCATGAAGACGGTGGAGGAGGCCATCAGCCTCCGCAACCACGTCATGGCCCAGCTCGACAAGGCCGAGTCCACCGCCGACGAGGAGGTCCGCCGCAAGGCCCTGACCTTCGTCGTCATCGGCGGCGGCTTCGCCGGTGTCGAGACGATCGCCGAGGTCGAGGACATGGCGCGCGACGCCGCCAAGATCTACAAGACCGTCAGCCGTGACGACATGCGCTTCGTCCTGGTGGAGGCGGCCAACCGCATCCTCCCGGAGATGGGCCCGGACCTCGGTCTGTGGACCAAGGAGAAGCTCGAGGAGCGGAAGATCGAGGTCTACATCGAGACCTCGATGGACTCCTGCGTCGACCAGCACGTGGTGCTGAAGAACGGCCTGGAGATGGACGCCTCCACCATCGTGTGGACGGCCGGCGTGAAGCCGAACCCGGTGCTGGCCAACTTCGGCCTGCCGCTGGGCCCGCGCGGCCACGTCGACACCGCGCCGACCCTCCAGGTCCAGGGCTTCGACTACGTCTGGTCCGCCGGCGACAACGCCCAGGTCCCGGACCTCGCCTCCGGCGAGGGCGCCTGGTGCCCGCCGAACGCGCAGCACGCCGTGCGCCAGGCCGCCGTCCTCGGTGACAACGTCATCTCGGGCATGCGGGGCTTCCCGCAGAAGAACTACGAGCACAAGAACCTCGGTGCGGTCGCCGGCCTGGGCCTGCACAAGGGCGTTGCGATCCTCTTCGGCAAGGTCAAGCTGAAGGGCCGTCTGGCCTGGTGGTTCCACCGCGCGTACCACGGCGCCATGGTCCCGACCATGAACCGCAAGGTCCGGGTCTTCACCGACTGGACGCTGGCCATGTTCCTGAAGCGCGAGATGGTCGGCCTCTCCCAGATGGAGCAGCCGCGCCTGCCGATCCAGGAGGTCACAGCGCCCACGAAGCCCGTGGAGGCCGCCAAGCCGGCCGCCGAGAAGGAACTCGCCAGCAAGTAAGCGACTGAGACCCCGGTGTGGGAGCACCGGGGTATGAGTCGGAGGCCCTCCGCCCGGCAGTGTCGCCGGACCACGACCTCCGTGGTGCTCAGCCGGCCGTGCGACCGGGCGGAGTACAGAAGTAGTAGGGCCCCTGCCGAAACCCTCCGGCAGGGGCCCTTTCTCGTCGTCCGCCCGCTGGGCGGGCCCGTGAGGGGCGGTCAGTCGGTCTTGATGCTCGCCAGGATGTCCAGCTTGGACGCCCGGCGGGCGGGCCAGATCGCGGCCACCAGGCCGACCACACCGGCCAGGGCCAGGAACAGCGCCAGCTGGCCGAACGGCAGGACCGTGGTCAGGCCGCTCAGGCTGGACTTCAGGGTGCCGTTGATCGCCCAGGCGATGAAGCAGCCGAGCAGCAGGCCGATGCCGGCGCCGAACAGCGAGATCACCACGGACTCCAGGCGGACCATCCGCTTGATGCCCCGGCGGTCCAGGCCGATCGCCCGCAGCATCCCGATCTCGCGCTTGCGCTCGAAGACCGACATCGCCAGCGTGTTGATCACGCCCAGGATCGCGACCAGCACGGACATCGCCAGCAGGCCGTACATCAGGTTCAGCGCGAAGGTGATGACCTGGCTGAACTCGTCGCGGACGTCCTGCTTGGACTTGACGTCGATCACCGGGTTGGCGCCGGTGGCGTCCTTGAGGGACCGCTTGAGCGCGGCGGTGGCGCCGTCCTTGCCCTTGACCGCGACGTCGGTGATGTAGGGCTTCGGCTCGTGCTTGGCGACCTCGCTGTTGGCCAGCAGGACCGGGCCGAGCATGCCGCCCTTCTCGTACACGCCGCCGACGGTGAGCTGACCGGTGGACTGGTCCGGGTAGGAGACCGCCACCGTCGAGCCGGCGGTGAGGTGGAGCTCCGTGGCGAGGTCCTGGTCCACCAGGACCTTGCCCTGGCCGAGCGCGGCGGCGGCGCCGCTGGTCAGCTTGACCTCGACGAGCTGCTCGAAGGAGCCGGCGTCCATGCCGGTGATCGTCACGCCGGTGCCGTCGAACTTCCAGTTGGCGGTCGTCACCGCGGAGGAGGCGGCCACCCCGGGGGCCTTGGCGATCTCCCCGGGCACCTGCTCGGACAGGCTCATGTGGTTGGCGCCCGAGACGATGTAATCGGACTTCATCGAGCTGGTGACGGCCTTGTCGATCGCGCCGCCGACCGACGCACCGATCACGGTGAGGCCGCTGACCAGGGTCAGACCGATGGTGAGCGCGGCGGCGGTGGACGCGGTGCGGCGCGGGTTGCGGACCGCGTTCTGCTGGGCGAGCTTGCCCGGGGTGCCTCCGAGCCCGCGCAGCAGCGGGCCGATCAGCGCGACCACCGGGCGGGAGAGCAGCGGCAGCAGGACGAACACGCCGATCAGGGCGAGCAGGGCGCCGAGGCCGACCGGCAGGCGGCCGCTGTCGTTGCCGGTGGAGGCGCCGAAGCCGATCAGCGCGAGGCCACCGGCGGTGAGCGCCGAGCCGATCGCGTTGCGGACCAGCAGGCTCTTCTGGCTGGTCGGCTGGTCGCCGCTGCTCATCGCCGCCACCGGGGCGATCCGGGCGGCGCGCAGGGCCGGCAGCAGGGCGGACACCACCGTCACCAGGACGCCGACGGCCAGGGTCACCGCGATGGTGAGCGGCTTGATGACCAGCGTGCCGTGCGGCATGTTCTCGTTCAGCCGGCTCATCAGGGACTGCATGCCGGCGCCGATTCCGATGCCGGCGAGCAGCCCGGCCAGCGCCGCGATGGTGCCGATCGCCAGGGCCTCCACCAGCACCGAGCGGGTGACCTGCTTGCGGCTGGCGCCGATCGCCCGCAGCAGCGCGAGTTCCTTGGTGCGCTGGGCGACCAGCATGGTGAAGGTGTTGGCGATGATGAAGATGCCGACGAAGAGCGAGATCCCGGCGAAGACCAGCAGCATGGTGCGCATGCCGTCGGTGGCCTTGGTGATCATCTCCTGCTCGTCGGCCTTGAGCTTGGCGCCCGTCTCGACGTCGAAGTGCTGGTCGGACGGCACCTTGGGCTGGACCTGGGCGAGCAGCGCGTCCTCGCTGGTGCCGGGCTTGGCGGTGAGCACGATGCTGCTGAAGTGGCCGGGCTCCAGCAGCAGCTGCTGGGCGGTGGCGCGGTCGAACAGGGTGAGGGTGCCGCCGCTGTTCACCACCGGGTCGTCGGTGGTGAAGACGCCGGTGAGCTTCGCCTCGATCACCGGGCCGTTGATGGCGATCCGGACGGTGTCGCCGATCTTGTAGCCGGCCTTGTCGGCGGTCTTGCGGTCGAGGGCGATCTCCTTGCTGTTCTTCGGGCCCTGGCCCTCGGCCATCGGGTAGCGCGGGTCCTTGCCGTCCGCGGCCGGGGCGAAGTTGGCGCCCTTGGCGGCCCAGACCTGGCCGATCAGGTTGCCGCTCCGGTCGGCGACCCCGGTGAAGCCGCTGACCACGCCGCGGGCGTTGGCGGTGCCCGGCAGGGCGGCCAGCTGCTGGACGGTGGCGTCGGTGAGCGAGGCGTTGCCGCTCTCGCTCTTCAGCTTGGCGCTGGCGCGGGCGCCGGCCGAGTAGTCCACGACCTGGACCGAGACGTCCGAGTAGCTCTTGGAGCTGTTGTCCCGCATGGCTTTGCCGAAGGTGTCGGAGAAGACCATGGTGCCGGCGACGAAGGCGGTGCCGAGCATGACGGCCAGCGCCGTCATGAGGAGTCGGCCCTTGTGGGCCAGCACGTTGCGCAGTGCGGTGCGGTACATGGGGTGTCCTGGGTTTCGCGTAGGGGCGGCGGCTGGGCTGGCGGGCCCTGGCTGGTGGTGGCTCTAGCTGGTGCGGCCCTTGGCGTCGAAGCGGCGCATGCGGTCCAGGACGGTGTCGGCGGTGGGGTGGTGGAGTTCGTCGACGATGCGGCCGT
>NZ_JBIWAP010000017.1:0-183751 GCF_044760075.1 Kitasatospora sp. NPDC098663
CCTCTGGTTCGAAGGGGTCAGTCTGCGCAGCAATTCCATGAGGTCGTACAAGTCCCGGCTGTCGGCTGTGATTCGCCCCTATTGGGCGCAGAGCACGGTGGACGGGATCACGCCCATCCAGTACGACGCGTTCAGGAAATTCGTGCAGGCCAAATACTCGCACAACTACGCGAACGCAGTCCTGAGTACATTTAAGATGATCATGGACGATGCGGTAGTGAAGTACAAATACCGCGAGGAGTCGCCCATCGTGGAGCAGAAGCGGCGAGGCCTGTACAAGAAGAAGCAGGTGCGCCGAGTCAAGCGGCAGCTGTCCACCCGATCCGTGCACCAGGTGGCCCAGAACGCCTACCACGTCTGGGGATTCGCTGGGTGGACCTATATCTGGACCATCGCCTTCACCGGACTGCGGCCGCCGGGCGAGATGTTCGGACTGCAGCGCGGCTACGCCTCGCCGTACTGGCCCGCCTCCGAGCCGGACGCCGAGCTGCGCGTGGAGGCCCTCCAGCGGTACGAGTCCCTCCACGCTCTCCGGGTGCAGTACCAGACCTATCGGGCCGACAAGAGAGCAGTGCTGGCTGCGCCGAAGTACGACAGCTGGAGGACGATCGTCATCCCGCCGTTCCTGCACGAGATGCACCAGGCCCTCCTGGCGTCGCACGACCAGCCGTGGATGTTCCTGTCGATGCAGGGCAAGCCGCTGTTAGACACGAACTTCAATGACACCTACTGGCTCCCGATCCGGGACGGCGCCGAGGAGCGGGCGTCCCGGCCTCGGTACGAGCGGTGGGCCCGGCCAGCGCTGCCGGCCGTCGAGGAGATGGCTGGAGAGGACATCTACCGGCTGCGGCACTGGCACAAGGCGAAGCTGGACGAGCCGGGCGACATCCCACGGGTGGCAGTCGAGGGGCGGATGGGTCATGAGCTGCCAGGAGTGGAGGGCACCTACAGCGAGGTAACACTCGTGATGGAGGAGCGGATAGTTGGGTATCTCCAGAGAGTGTGGGAGAAGGAGGTGGTGGGGGCCTCGCTGTGGACGCCGACTTTTCCCATGCCTCTCCCAGACAGCCCCGCGAATCCGGCTCCGTCGCTGTTCAGCGGCCTTCCCATCCTGGAGTACCAGTGATCAGGGCGATGGCTGCCAGCATCCCGCGCACCAGTGGTTCGTGCCAGGTGTACCTCAAGCCCACGCCGAGGGCACGCGCACTGCTGAACTGCTCGCCGTCGACGGCGGCCGGACCGGCGTCGTCCCCGGCACCTTCGCCACGTCGTACCACGCGGATCAGCGTGCTGAGGACGACGGCGGCCAACGCGGCCATCGCCACGATCCCACCGAGCGTCGCGGCGAAGCCGACCGCGGCGATGCATCCGGCGGCCACCGCCGGGCCGACCAGATCGCCCCCCGACTCCGCGCCCTGCACCAGCCCGTTGACCCGGGAGAGCTTGTCGGTCGGCACGACGGCGGGCAGCAGCGCCAGGGCCGCCGGGAAGTACGCGGCGTCGGCGGCGCCGAGCAGCCCGCCGAGCAGCGCGACCGTCGTCAACGACGGTGAGGTGAAGGTGACCAGGGCGCCGAGGGCGAGCAGGACGGCGACCCGGAGCCAGGCGGCACCGGCCACGACACGGGTGGGACCGAGGCGGTCGACCAGTACTCCCGCGGGAGGCAGGAGCACCGCTCGCGGCAGCGCCACGGCCACGAGCACCAATCCCGTGGCGATTCCGGGTTCCGACAGGTCGAGCACGAAGAGCGTGAGCCAGACGATGAACAGCGCATCGACCACGGCCGCCAGCCCTTGACCCGCGATCAGGCGGCGCAGGTGCGAATCGCCGAGCGGTTCGCGCGGAAGGGACCGGGCAGTCGGCTCCGTCGTCATCGGTGGCTCTCCGGGGTTCGGGTTCGGGGCGTCAGCATGGCGTGGCGGCGGCCCATCGGCGGCACGGGCGGCTCGGGCGGGTCCGGCGCCGGATGTCACTATGCGATGTGGGTGCCCCCGTCGACCGTCAGGGTGGTGCCGGTGATGTAGGACGCCGCGTCGGAGACGAGGAAGACCAGAGCCGCAGCGAGCTCCTCGGGCCGCCCGATGCGGCCTGAGAGCACCCGCGGCATCATCGCCTCCAGGTAGCCCTCGGCGTAGCCGTCGGTCATCGCGGAGGTGAAGAGACCCGGCGCGAGGGCGTTCACGCGGATGCCCCTGCCGGGGGTCCACTGCTGGGCGAGATCGCGGGTGAGCCCGAGGATCCCGGCCTTCGACGCCGAGTAGGCGGCCTGCGGCAGCCCGCCCGTGACCAGGGCGAGGATGCTCGAGACGTTGACGATGGAACTGCCGGGCAGCATCACCGCGCCTGCGGCCTGGGCCATCCAGTAGGAGCCGTTGAGATTGATGTCGATGACCTCGCGGAACTGCTCCGGGGTCTCCTCCGCCGCGGGTTGCTCACTGCTGATCCCGGCGTTGTTGACGAGAATGTCCACTCGCCCGAATGCCCGCACAGCCGCGTCGACCAGCCTGCGGCAGTCCTCCGGCTCGGCGACGTCGGTGCGTACGGCGACGGCCCGGCGGCCGAGCTTCTCGACGGCCGCGCGCACGGTCTCCAGCCGCTCGGTGCGCCGCGCCCCGAGGACGACGTCGGCGCCGGCCTCCGCCACCGCGGTGGCGAAGGCGACGCCCAGCCCGGAGGAGGCGCCGGTGACCACGGCGACGCGGCCGTCGAGCCGGAAGCGATCGAGGACGCTCATGGCTGCCCGACCTCCTGGGGAGCCTCGTGGGGAAGGGCCGCGCCGGCGGCGGTCACCGGTGCTCGGCGACGTAGTTCACCGCGTCGCCGACGGTCCTCAACCCCGTGACCCGGTCGTCCGGGATCTTCACCTCGAACCTGTCCTCGACCGCCACGGCGATCTCCATCATGGCCAGGGAGTCGACGTCGAGGTCGTCGGTGAACGACGTCTCGGCGCTCACCTCGGCGGAGTCGATGCCGAGGACCTCTTCGACGATCTCGGCAATGGCGTTGAGGATGTCGGTGTTGTCCACCACGGGTTCCTTCCGCTGGGGATGGGGATGGGGATGGGGTCGGCGTAGCTCATCGGTCGGTGGGGCGGGCCTCGGTGCGGCGGGCGTCGGTGGGGACGTCAGAGCCCGAGGCGTCGTCGGTAGGCGAGGAGGGTGTGCAGGAAGCCGTCCATCTGCTCCTCGGTGTGGCCCGCGTGCGGGAACAGGCGCAGGAGCGCCTGGTTGCGTGAGACGGCCGGGTAGGAGAAGACGGGTACGAGGTAGCCGTCCTCGACGAACCACTCCCGCATCTGCAGGGCGGCGGCGTCGCTTCCGATCGGCACCGAGAGCATGTACGACTCGGTCGGCGTCGTCGCCGTGCCGGCCTCGTGCATCTGCCGGCGAAGGCGGGCGGCATGCGCCAGGTAGTCGTCGACGATCCCCGGATCGCCGGCGAGGACGCCGATCGTGCGGTCGGCGGCGTAAGCGGTCGGCGGCTGGATGGCGGCCGTGAACATCGAAGTGCCGGAAAGCAGTTCGAAGGCGTCGATGGCCGCCGCCGGCCCGGCGATCGCGCCGCCTTCCAGACCGATGGCCTTCGACAGCGACACCATGACGAAGTCGGCCCGCTCCCGGATCGCCGCCGCCTCCCGGGCGTAGGGACGGTTCTCGGGTCCGTAGACCATGAAGCCGTTCGCATCGTCGATCATGCTGACGGCGCCGTGCCGGTCGCACTCGTCGAGGATCTCCACGATCGGCCCCATGGTGCCGTCGGCCGAATAGATGCTCTCGGCGATCACCACGGTCTTGCGGGTGCGGACCCGCTCCAGGACGCGGGCCAGGTCGGAGACGTCGTTGTGCCGGAACGCGTGGACGTTGCGGCCGTAGCCGAGCCCCTGGAGGCCCTTCCAGATGCTCCAGTGGACGTCGCGGTCGACGACGAACACGGTGTCGTGGTTGCGCACCTCGATCCCGGCGTCGAAGTGCGCGGAACTGCTCATGGCGTGGACGAACCCGATGTTGGCCAGGAGCCCCGTGGCGAAGCTGATGGCTCGTTCCTTGCCGGTGTGACGGGCGATCGTCTCCTCCAGCACCTGGTGCGGGCGGCAGATCCCCTGGGTCATCCTGGATCCGCTGGTGCTCAGGCCGTGGGCGAGCGCCCCCTCCGCGAAATGCCGCCGTACCGGGACGTGGCGCTCCAGATCGAGGAAGCTGATGCTGGCGAAGTTCACCAGCTCACGGCCGTTGCGGACGATGGTCGGTCCGACGGGACCGTCCACCACCGGCGGGCGGTACGCCGTGTCGTGGGTGTTCGCCTCGACGAAGGCGGCGAAGGCCCACGGGGCCAGGCGGTCCGCGGACGGGCCGGCGGTGCGGGACGCGGTCATGGCGAGGTGTCTCCTCCACGATGGGCGCGGGGCGGTGAGGGCTCCAGGGCGGTGGCGAGGTGGCCGAGCGAGGCCGTTCCGGCCAGCTCGTCCGACGCGATCCCGGTGAAGCCGAACTGGTGGAGCAGCGCCAGCAGGCGGGGGACGGCGACCAGGGTGACGCCGTGGTCGGCGAGGCAGCGGTTCATGTCCACCGCGTCAGGCCGGTCGGGGGAGCCGTCCGGCGGATCGCCGGGTGCGACAGCGGCCACGGCGGCGGCCAGCGCCCGTTCGGCGTCCGTCGTGGGCGGGCGAGACGGGATCCGCAGCGTTCCCGCGCCGGTGGTGGGGGTGTAGGACCGGTCGGACCCGGGGCCGGCCGGGGACAGGACGTAGCGGGCCGGGGCCGCGATGCCGGGCACTTCGTCGAGGTGGTCCAGGACGTGGCGGTGCAACTCGTCGGGGGTGACACCGGGAGCGGTGCGGGCGTGTGCGACGAGGTGCGGTTCGCCTTCCCCCGCGGCGTCCTCGCTGGGCGCCACCGTCACGTCGAGCACTCCGGGGTGGCCGCGCAGCACCTCTTCGACCCTGGCCGGGCACACCCATCCCTGCGGGGCGCGCCACCATCCGGCGGTGGCCGGTGCACGTGGGCGCGCCGGAACCGGGCACTCGGCACCGTCGGCGAGCGCGCGCAGGAAGGCGCACAACCGGACGGGCAACGCCACGGCCTGCCCGGCGTCGAGCAGGTGGTCCCCGACGGTGACATCGAGGGTGACGACCCCCGCATCGAGGCCGAGGTCGACGTACAGCGTGTCGCAGGGCTCGTCGGGCGCGCTGCGGATCCAGGTCGCGGACCCGTCCGGCGGAGTGTCGGGCGCGGGGACCAGGTACCCGGGGACCAGGTAGTCGCGCGGCCACGAGTAGCAGTTGTACTCGATGGTCGGTACGGTCACGACACCGCGGCGACGGTCCATGCGCGCCTGGGCGGCGACCAGTTCCGCGGGGCGCCACTGACCGTGCCGGTAGGCGGCGGCGGAGGCGGCGGCGACCGAGGCGACCACCTCGCAGAACGCCGCGCCCGGGCGGAGGTCGATCTGGACCGGAACCGTCAGGGCACGGACGCCGACGCTGTTCCGCAGAGCGGCCCGGGCCCGGTTGGAGACCACCACCGACGCGAGGAAGCGGAGTTCGCCGGTGCGGGTGGCGACGTCGTGGGCCAGCGCCGCGAGCACGACGACCTCCGGACTGACCCGATGGCGCCGGGCGACGCGGTGGAGGTCGTCGTACGTACCCGCCGAGCGGTGCTGGAGGCGGTGGCGCCCAGCGCCGTCGTCGGTCCCGCCGAATGGGGCCAGCACACCGGTCGGGTTGCCCGCGAGCCGCGTGAGCCACTCGCGCTCCGCCGCGCGGGCGCGTTCCGGCGCCTGGGCGGCGATCGTGTCGAGCGGGTGCTGGGATGCCTCCTTCGGTGCGCCGGCGCCGCGCAGTCGGTCGTGCAACTGGTTGATCAGCACCGCCAGCCCCCATCCGTCGATCACGACGTGATGGGCGGCCAGCAGGACCGCACGCGGCCTCCCTGCCTCCAGCAGCACCCTGGCGCGCCAGGGCGGGTTCCGCTCGGGATCGATCGGGCGGGCGGCCAGCGCCGCGGTGGCGGCGTCCAGGGTGTCGGCATCGACGGCGTGGACGTCGAGGTGGTCGACCGGCAGCGGGGCCCAGTCCGCGCGGTGCACGTGCTGGACCGGGCGGAGCGGGTCGACCGTGGTGCGCAGTGCCTCATGACGGGCGGTGAGGGCTGCGAGTGCCGCGTGGACGTCGGCGACGGTGGCCGGCGGCGGGACGTGGCAGTGGTCGGCGAGGGGTGTCGGGTTCACCCGCCGTCGTGCGGGAATGGTGCGCTCGAACCAGTGCCACTGCTGGACCCAGGTCAGCGGCCCGCTGCGGGTGGCGGCGGCGCTCGGGGTCGGCTCCGGGAGGCGGTTCACGGCCGGGCCCTCACACGGCTCGGACCACGAGAGCGGCATTGTGGCCGCCGAAGCCGAACGAGTTGCTGAGCGCGATCCGCATCCGCTCGTGGTGCTGCGCCCGGTGCGGCACGAAGTTGATGTCGGGGTCGATCGGCTCGTCGCAGTTGACGGTCGGCGGGACGTCACCCGTGCGCAGGACCTGGATCGACGCCACGAGCTCGACCGCTCCGGCGGCACCGATCATGTGCCCGGTCATCGACTTGGTGGAGCTGACCGGGATCCGGGTGACACGATCACCCAGCACCGTGCGCAGGACGGCCGTCTCGGTGGCGTCGTTCAGCAGCGTTCCGGTGCCGTGCGCGTTGACGTAGTCCACGTCCGCCCCCGTGATCCCCGCGTCGCGCAATGCCGCCTCGACGGCGAGGCACGCGCCCCGCCCCTGCGGGTGCGGAGCGGTCCAGTGATGAGCGTCGGAACTCGCTCCGTAACCCGCGAGTTCGGCCAGAGCCGTCGCCCCTCGCCCGTCGGCCACCTCGGCGGCCTCCAGCACCAGCACGGCGGCTCCCTCGCTCATCACGAACCCGTCGCGGTGCGCGTCGAACGGCCGGCACGCCGCGGTCGGGTCGTCGTTGCGCCTGGACAGCGCGCGGGCGTTGCCGCTGCCCGCGAGGTCGACGGCGGTGACGCAGGCGTCGGCGCCGCCGACCAGGACGACGTCGGCCTCCCCGTTGCCGATCATGCGCATCCCCGCGCCCACCGCGTCCGCGCCGCTGGCGCACGCCGTGCTCTGGGCCCGGCTGGGCCCCTGGGTGCCGAGACGCATGCTGATCTCGCAGGCGGCGCTGTCCATGGCGGTGGTGACCTGGGTGAACGGGCTGATGCCCCGCGGCCCCTTGTCGCGCAGGATGTTCGCGGCGCGGTAGATCGACCCGACCGGGCCGTAGCCGCTGCCGATGACCACGGCGACCCGCGGCGCCAGGCGGTCGTCGACGACGAGTCCGGCGTGCTCGCACGCCTCCAGCGCCGCGGCGAGGGCGTACTGTGCGTACGGGTCGGCGCGGCGGCTGACCGCCGGCGGCATGTAGCGGCCGGGTGTGAAGCCGCGCACCTGGCCGCCGATCCGGACTCCGAGACCGGTCACGTCGATCGCGTCCACGGTGGCGATGCCGCTGCGCCCGGCGAGCATCGCCGCCCATGTCTCGCCGACACTGTGGCCGAGCGGCGTCACCGCCCCGTACCCGGTGACCACCACCCGGCGCCGGGGCCGGCTGCGCCCGGCGTCGCCCCGCTCTCCCGCGTTCGTCACTGGGGAACCACCTCGGCGTCGCGGATGCAGGGGAGGATGTCGTCGGGTGCGACGGGCACCATGAGCACGGCGGTGCCTCCCCGGGAGCAGAACCGCCGCGCGGCAAGGATCTCCTCGGTCAGCGCGGCCTTGTCGCGCAGCACTCGACAGTGGACGTCCGGCCCGTCCACCACGGGCGGCGGCGCGCCGGGGCGGGCGAAGGGGTGCCGTTCGGCGTCGAGACCGAGGCGGGCGCGTTGGGCGTCCAGCCAGCCGTAGCCGCCGTTGCACAGCACCACGTACAGCACGCCGCCGTGGGCCGCAGCGGTGACGGCGATGTCCGCGCGGGCCGCGAGGAACGCTCCGTCCCCGATGAACGCGGTGACCTCGTGGTCCGGGGCGGCCCGTTTGACCCCGATGGCCGCGGCCGCTCCGAAGCCCAAGGGGGTCTGCTCCGACGGCACGACGGACCCGCCACCGACGTGGAAGGGGAAGCCGTAGGACCACATGTCCTGCAGCCCGTTCTCCTGGACCAGCACGTGGCGCTCGCCGGCGGTGGCATCGAGCGCGGCGAGCAGCTCGGCGATGCGGATCCCCGGTAGCGTCGCCGCGCGGACCAGCTCCTCCTCCACCTCGAGCGACATGGCCTTACGGGCGACGGCGATCCTGTTCGCCCACACCTCGGTCGCGGCCGCGCGCTCGGCCTCGCCGCCTTCCTCCAGCACCCGCGACCAACCGAGCACGGCGTGCCGGGCGTCCCCGAGCACCCGCGGGCCCGGGAACTCGGCCGACAGGCCGCCCGGATCCACGTTGACCTGCACCACCGTGACCGGGGGCCACGGTGTTCCGCCTTCGACGACCGTCTCCTCCAGCCGCCCGGCGAGCGAGACCACCAGGTCGCAGGACGACCACAGTTCGCGGGCGGGGGCCGCGGCGTAGAGGCCCGCCAGGCCGCAGAACAGCGGGTGGTGCTCGTCGACGGCACCCCGGCCGGACGCGGTGGTGAACAGTGCCGCGCCGAGGCGTTCGGCGAAACACTCGACCACACCGCCGCCGTTGCGGTGCCGCATTCCGCCGCCCACCAGCACCACCGGACGCCGGCTCTCGCGGATCGCCGCCAGGGCCGGTCCCGGTGTCACGGGGACGGATTCGAGGACCAGCGGTTCGGGCAGCGTCGGCCACGCTCCGGTGACGAGGACCTCCGCCGTCCGGACGTCATCGGGCACTTCCAGGTACACCGGTCCGGACGGCGGCCCCACCGCTCGGGTCAGCGCCGTCACCGTCGCGGGGACGACCCGGTCCGGGTGCCCGACCCGGTGGGCCCACCGCACGAGCGGCGCTGTCACGGCGACCTGGTCGAGTTCCTGGAACCCGCCGCTGCCCCGGCGGCGTTCGGGCATGCCGGCGGCGAGCACGAGGACGGGCGCACCGGACTCCCGCGCCTCGAGCAGCCCCGTGGCCGCGTGTGTGACAGCCGGGCCCTTGCCCAGTGCGCATACGGCGAGCCGGCCCGACTGCAGTGCGTAACCGGTCGCCATGTACATCGCGTTGCGCTGGTCACGGCACGGCACGAGGTCCAGGCCGGCGGCGTCGAGGGCGCGCAGCAACTCCAGATCGTCGCCGGGCAATCCGAAGCAGGTGTCCACGCCGTTCGCCACCAGCAGGTCGACGATCGCGGACCACGCGTCGGCGTACCGCTTGCTCACCGGGCTCACCTGGCTCACCTGGCTCACTCCCCGCTCGCCGTGACGGGGGCAGCCGCCGGGAGGGTCTGCGCCACGGCCTGCGACATGAGCAGCGGTTCGGCGTGCCGCTCGCCGCCGTAGGAGATGTAGTTCGCCCGCATCCCGAATCCACCGAACGGGCGGTTGCCGTCCTCGGCGTCGAGCAGCGTGTGGTCGACACAGGTCTGGTGACGCTTGGCCAGGACATCCACCGTCTGCGGATCGTTCCCGTAGACCATCGCTCCCAGCGCGCGTTCGCTGAAGTAGGGGTTCGACAGCCGTTCACGCAGCAGCCTCGCGCTGGGGTAGGCCACGACGTTGAACACCGGGGCGAACATCTCTTCGAGGGGGATCTTGTCGTCGAAGCCCCAGAGCAGCACGGTCGGCTCGATCTTGCGGGACGGCAGGTCGATGCGCCCGCCGTGCCGGATGCGACGCGCATGGTGCACCAGGTAGCCCGAGCAGTTCACCAGCGCCGAGTCGTAGAAGATCGGACCGTAGTCGGCGACGGGGTCGCCGTTCTGCCCGAAACGCAGCGAAGCCAGTTCGGCGGACAGCAGGTCGACGAATTCCTCGGTGCGGCCCTTCGGTGTGAACACGACGTCGGGACCGAAGCAGTCCTGGCCCGAGTTGTAGAGCCGGAGCCTCGTGACGTCGTGCACGGCGCGGGTGAGGTCGGCGTCGGGTGCGATCACGAAGGGATTGATGCCGTTACCGAAGAAGAGGAGGAGTTGGTCTTCTGCCAGCCCCTCGCGGACGGTCTCGGCATTGGCGTAATTGCCGGTGAAGACGATGAGGTCCGCTTCGCGTACCGGTCCCGTCACGAACTTGCGCTGACTGAGCTCGGAAAGGCTGATGGGCAGGCCGTGAACCGGCGCCAGCAGGTCGTGCAAGCGTCGCATCTGGCTTTTGATCTCGGAGGACGGCCGAAAGGTGATTCTCTCGCTGTAAAGGGATGCTGTGAGCATGTAGAGCGCGTAGGAATGGAGCGGCATGTTGGAGGGCATGAAGACCGCGACCCGAGGCACGCAGCCGGGCCGGACGCGACGGATCTCCTCCTCCGCTCCGTCCAGGGTGGCGAGGAACGAGCGGATCTCCGCGCCGGCGGTGTGGTGGGGCGAGATCTCGGTGAGGATTCCCCTCACCGCGTCCTCGTGGTCGGCCACATACCGGCGCACTGCGCGCAGCGCGTCGACGCGGTCGGCGAAGGGGATGCGGTAGCCGGTGGTGCCGGTGGTACCGGTGGTCGGGTCGGCGGTCGAAGCGGACGCGGTGACGTCGGCGGTCGCCCTGGGCGATGCGGACAGCGAGCTCATGGCGATCTTCTCCAGAACGGCCCGGTCGGGCTTTCCCGTGTTCGTGAGGGGCAGCGAGGGAAGCACGACGATCTGATCGGGCTGCTCGTAGCGGGCGAACACAGGGCGCAGCAGCCGTTTCCAGTGCGCGGGCTCGTGAGCGTCCGGGTCCGCGATCACGAACACCAGACGGCAGCCCAGACGCGCGTCGGGGAGCGCGACGACCTCCGTCTGTGCGCCGGCCGACTCGGCCAGCTTGGCGAGGTGGTCGGGATAGAGCGTGTGACCGTCACGGTGCGCGGCGTGCTTGCGCCCGACCGGGAAGACACGGCCGGCGTCGTCGACCAGGCCGATGTCGCCGGTGCGGTGAACGGGACTCGACACCGGAACGACCTCGCCGTCGGTGCCGAGGTGGCCGGTCATCAGGCCGTCACTGCGGACGACGAGCTCGCCGAGCCGGCCGGGGGGAAGCGGCCTGCCGTGGTCGTCGTGGACCTCGACGACCACACCGGGCAGCGGTGTGCCGCACCCGACCGGATCGGCAGGGGGCGCCAGCGCGATGTTTCCCGTCTCGGTCGCTCCGTAGCCGTCGAGCAGGTGCCGGCCCGTGCGGGCGTGGAACCGGGCCGCCAGGCTGCTCCCCAGCGGCGCGCCGCCCACGCACCAGGCTCGTACCGTCCCCAGCGCGTTCACGAGGGCGGGGCGACGGTCGAGCAGGTTGAGCAGGCTGTAGTAGGTCGAGGGGGCCCCGTCGACGATGGAGAGGCCGTGGTCCACGCCGACCACGAGCGCACGGTCCAGGCGCGTGGTCGATCCGTAGACCACGAGCGTGCCGCCGCCCAGCCACCAGCAGAGGACCAGCGACAGACCGTACTGGTGGGAGTACGGCAGGATCGGCAGGAAGACGTCGTCAGGCCGGTACCCCATGCGTTCCGCACTGAGCGCGAGGTTGTCCAGAATCGAACGGCCGGAGCGGACGATGCCTTTGGGGCCGCCGGTCGTCCCCGACGACCAGGAGATCGCGGCGTCCTGACGCCGTGCCCAGCTCGCGACATCGGGCACGGCCGCCGAGTTCGAAGCGGGGCGCGCCGCCGCGGTGCGGCCCGCGCCGTCGCCGATTTCGAGCACCACGCGCGCCTGGCCGCGGATCTTCGATCGCTGCGACGGGGTGGCTCGATGATCGGCCAGGACCACCGAAGCGTCGAGGTGAATGAGCGCGAGCAGGGTGACGACCCATTCCGGGGAATTGGCCCCGCTCATCATCACCCGTGAACCGGGTTCGACGCCACGGCGTGCAAGAAATTCGGTGGCGGCGAATGCGCGGGCCACGATTTCGTCGGTCTCCCAGATGCGCCCGTCGGGCGAGATCAGTCTCCTGGAAACGGGCAACTTGTGCTCCTCAAAACCAGGTGGTTCACATTGACTGTCCCATGACTGCGGAACGGTGTCGAGTGCTTCGACGAAATTCCGCTACCTGTGCAGGGTGATTGGGTGTGCAGTGACGAAAGAGGCGTATGAGGAGTGGGATATCCTCAATATAAATAATTTCATATGGCTATTGAGGGTGAGGGTGGCCCCGCCACCCCGGCCCGCGCTCCGGACCGGCCCTGGCTCATTCCTGGCCTTCGACGATGGAAGTCAGGCCGTCGAGGAGCGTCTTGAGACCGAATTCGAAGAGCGCGTCGAGACGCAGGTCGTAGCCGTCCTCGAAGGCTCCGACCACCTTGGTGAAGGCCGGGAAGCGGCCGGATGCCACCAGTTCCTGGAGGGCGGGGGCGCGGCTGTCCATCCACTGGTCCTCCGACTGGCCCGTGGCGGCTTCGGCGTGCGCCTCCATCTCCAGGTGCACCGCCAGGCCCTGGACGTGGCTGTAGAGCAGGACGTGGACGTCGAACAGCGTCGTGGGGTCGAGTCCGTGGCCGTCGAGGGCGCCCAGCCCCCATTCGCCGTGGACCATCAGATTGGGCACGAGCAGCGGGCGAGTGAGGCAGCCGAGCTGGGCCAGCCACGGGTGCTGCCGGTACAGGCTCCACAGGGTCCGGGCGCCCAGTTCGATGCGGGTACGCCAGTCCTCGGGGGCTTCTGCGGGGTAGGACCTCTCGCCGAACGCGGCGTCGGCCATGCGCAGGACGAGGTCCTCCTTGCTCGGGACGTACCGGTAGGTCGACATCGCCGCGACGCCGAGGCGGGCCGCGACGCCGCGCATGGAGAGCGCCGAGAGCCCTTCGGCGTCGGCGCGGACAACTTCCTCGCCCTGGACGACTGGCAGGTGTGGCTGCGGGACGGCGACGCGGGTTTCGGCATCATGCCCGTACGCGACAACACCGAGCTCAGGATCGCCTTCGGCTTCGAGTCCGCCCCCCTCGCCCGCGCCCTCCGCGACGGCGACGCCCTCCGGCAGCTCGTCGTGGACAAGCTCGCGTCGACGCGATGGGAAGGGGCCCGTTTGGCCGAGGCCGCCCGGAAGGCCCCCGACTTCTACTGCGACGCGATGGCCCAGATCCGCATGGACTCGTGGTCGCGGGGCCGGGTGGCCCTGCTCGGAGACGCCGGCTACTGCCCTTCCCCCCTCTCGGGGCAGGGCACCAGCCTGGTCTCTCGTGGGCGCCCACGTACTGGCCGACTGCCTTGCCCGGGCCGCCGGCGACCACCGTGCCGCGTATGCCCGCTACGAGCGGCGGATGCGCCCGTTCGTCACCCTCAACCAGGCCCTGGCCACCGAGAACCCCGGCGGACCCGCCTCGGAGGAATCCGTCGCGCACGCCAAGAACGCACTCGCACTGGACAGCTGAGCCCTGCCCCGGACGGGCACCGAAGCCGACCGGGGAGGGCCTGAAGCGGCGGCGAGGCCTGCCCGACGCAGGCGTCGGCCCCCTCTACCAGGAGGGGGCCTCTACTGCTCCTGCGACTTGCACTCTCGTTCTTGACGCCTGCAATGCTTTCGTTGATGCCGTCCGTGCTCACTGGCCGGACGGAGCGTCGCGTACGACGCGGCGAGATGCTGTTCCGAGAGCGACCCCGCTGGGGGCCTCCGTCCGTGCGCAGTCGGACCGGACGGTTTGTTTCGTTTCACCCGGGTGTGCTCGGGACGTGGCCGCTCCTCCGGACGGGCGGTGACGCTCCCGAGTTCCCTGCTCTCCGCGGGGCTCTCGCCCTACGCGGCTTCCATGGGGACAGCTCCAGCCTGCGCCTTGCCGGCCGCGGAGGCAACCCCGACAGGGCCTTCGCCGAAGGTGACGACAAGGGGGCGCGGTGTCGCCGGGCCGCGCGTAGGCGGGCGGTCGACCGGGCTCGCGCCTTCAGCCGGTGGGGGTGCCGACCTGGTCGCGTTCGAGCGCGGAGCGCAGCCGGCGGAGAGCCTGGGCGGCGGCTGCCGTCGTGGACTGGTCGAGGGCGCCTTCGACCAGCTCGC
Source organism: Kitasatospora sp. NPDC098663 (assembly GCF_044760075.1). NCBI lineage: Bacteria > Bacillati > Actinomycetota > Actinomycetes > Kitasatosporales > Streptomycetaceae > Kitasatospora > Kitasatospora sp. NPDC098663. The sequence goes on from NZ_JBIWAP010000017.1 coordinate 14,035, forward strand.
TCAGGCCCGCGGCGAAGGTCGCCTCGGCAGCATCGAGGAGCTGTGAACCGTCGTCGGTCAGGGCCAGGAGCGAGGACCGGCGGTCCGCCGGATTGGCCTGGCGGACGACCCAGCCCTGCTTCTCCAGGCGGTCGACGCCCTTGCTGGTCGCGCCGGCTCCGATGGCGAACTCCGCGGCGAGGTCGGCCACCCGGGCCCCCGGGTGCTCGCGCAGGAACCGCAGGAACTCGAACTGCGAGGTCACGATGCCGTGGCGCTCGCGCAGGCGGTCGTTCAGCGCGTTGTACAGGCGCGTCTCGCAGCGGACGAGATCCGCGAAGAATCCTTGGAGGTCGGCGGCGCCGTCCGATGTATATTCCACGGCATATAGTGTAGAGGAAGCCATTCCACAGGAGGAACGCAGATGAGCAAGGAACAGCTCGCCAAGATCGACGCGATGCTCCGCCGGCCCCGGCCGGAGGGCCAGCGCTCCGTCGAGGAGCTGCGCGCCGGGTTCAGGGCGCTGATGGACACGATGATCGTGCCGGACGACGTCCGCACCACTCAGGCTGTGCTCGGAGGCCGGCCCGCCCTGCACGTCACACCGGACAGCGGCGCGCGCCCGGGCACGATCCTGTACTTCCACGGCGGCGGCTTCGTCTTCGGCTCTCCCGAGACCGCACTGTCGCTGACCGCGCAACTCGTCTCGAGGACCGGGCTCGACGCGTACTCGGTGGACTACCGGCTGGCCCCCGAGCACCCGTTCCCGGCTGGTCTGGAAGACAACCTGAGCGCCTACCGCGCCCTCCTCGACAGCGGCCTGGACGCGTCCGCCATCGCGTTCGCCGGGGACTCCGCCGGCGGCGGTTACGCGGTCACCACCGCCCTCGCCGCCCGCGACGCGGGCCTGCCGCTGCCCGCCGCGATCGTGGCCTTCTCCCCGGGCCTGGACGCCACCCGGAGCGGGGAGAGCATGACGACCAAGGAGGGCATCGACCCGATCTTCACCCGCGAGGCCGTGATGCACACCGGGGCCATGTACCTCGCCGGCCAGGACCCCGAGCAGCCCCTCCTCAGCCCGGCGCTCTTCGCGGACCTGACCGGCTTCCCCCCGCTCCTCATCCAGGTGGGCGCCAACGAGATCCTCCTCGACGACTCCACCCGCCTCGCCGCCCGCGCCCGCGACGCCGGAGTCGACGTGATCCTCGACATCACCGCCGACGCCCCCCACGTCTTCCAGGCCTTCGCGGGCGGCACCCTCGACGAAGCCGACCAGGCACTCGACCGCGCGGCCCTCTTCCTCACCCAGCGCATCCCGACCCCCTGACGTCTCGACCGCACCGGTGTGACGGGGCATCACCCCGAGGCCGCGGCTGTGCGGACCTGCGGCCGGTTGGCGCCCCACCACCCTGGCCGGGTCCGCCGGCGGCCGGAAGGTCTACCGATTCCAGACCGCCCGGTGACCTCGTCGCCGGCGACATCCGGCGGTCGAGGTCTGTCCGATGAGGTGTTCGGCCGCCGCCGTCACAGGCTCAGCAGCAGGTCCCGGACCGCTGCCGGTTGGGACAGGAACGGGTGGTGGCCGGCGTCGAGCTCGACGACGCTGCCGGCCCGGCGAGCGAACTCGCGCTGCAACTGCGGTGGGGTGCCCCGGTCCTGGGCGCAGACGAGGTAGGTCGAGGGCACCTGCTGCCATGCGGCCGCCCGGACCGGCTGCCCGGTCACCTGCACGCTCTGCCGGGCGAGGTGGCCCGCCGCCTGCGCCTGGACCTCGGGGTCGCAGTCCTGGAGGAACGTGTCCACGAGCAGCTCGGAGCGGACCCCGAACGTGCCGGCGTCGGGGTCGACGTCGAGGAACGGGGCGGGGCGGCCGTCCCCGAACTCCGACAGGCTCTGTCCGACCTCGGGCAGGTAGCTGGAGACCAGCAGCAGGTGGCGCACCGCCCCGACTCCAGCGGCGGCTTCCGCGGTGACGACACCGCCGTAACTGTGGGCGACCACGACGGTCGGCTCGTCGCCGGCCTGCAGCACCCGCCGCACCGCGGCGACGTCCTCGGGCAGGCCCGGACCGCCGACGCCGCCGGGCGGGCCCGCCTCGCCGCAGCTCGGCAGCGCCGGGGCCACGCTCGGAACCCCTCGCTCCTGAAGCAGGCCGGCGGCGCGGTGCCACCACCACGAACCGTCCCGCACGCACGCCCCGTGCACGAACACGACCCTCATCGCCACCTCCGCGTCGACCTCGACCGTCGTCCGACCAACGGTAGACGCGGCCGCCGTTACGGCGGGGAGGCGAAGGGCGCATCGCTGTGGACGGCGTCGCCCCGGATCCAGGGACACTTACCGGGAAGCTCTGCGATCGAGGATCCGCCACCTCGGGCGCCGCCGGGGAAACGCCGTCACGTCACGTCCCCGGACGTGTCATTGCTGGGCGTCGGTCGGGGCGCGGACGCGTTCGGCGGCTCGTGGGCGAGTCCAGGCGGGTGGGCCAGGTGCCGGTCGTCGCATCCCCTGCGTCGGCGGCAGCATGCCCGCAGCGTCAGGGGAGCTACGCCGCGGGGCGCCGCCGTCGAACCGTGTGTCGGATCGCCGTCGGTGCCAGCCCCACCCCCACGCTCACGACGACCGCCGCCGCGGCCAGCAGAGTGGACCGCCAGGGCCAGGACGCGCCGGTCAGCTCCAGGTGGGCCGAGGGGTACTCGGAGAACTTCGCGGTGGCCAGCGCCGTGCGACGGTCGCTGTTCTCGGCAAGGTCCCGCAGCACCGGATCGAAGCCGAACTCCCCGGACCGCCTTCCTCCGCCGGGCAGTTCGGCGGCGAGCCCGTTGCGGCGGGCCCAGCCGTCCAGCGCGCTGCCGAGGTCGGAGGTGTTCTTGACACCGGGCACCACGAAGCGATCCGCCCCGTGGGCGCCCCCCTCCGCCGACCGGGTGACGAGGACCAGGCCGTGGCGGGTGGTGACGGTGTCACCGGCGCCGATCACCAGCGTCCGGGTGGCGAAGGAGACTCCGCCGTATCCCTCGAAGGCGGCGGCCGCGTCGATCTCCTCGACTCCGTCGACCAGTCCGATGGCCGTGGTGGGGCGCAGCCACGGGAATGCGGCGTTGAAGGCGTACGGGAGATCGCCGAGGGCGAGATGGTTGGCCGGTATCACGGTCGGTCCGTCCGGAGTCCAACCGGGGTAGGACAGGCCGGTGCCGATACGGGTCGCCTCCGCTGTGCCGGCCAGTTCCTCGACCAACCGCAGCGCACCCATGGTGCCGGAGGTGACGCCTGCGGTGGTGGTCACCCGCCCGTCCTCGACGTAGCGCAGCCCTCGCTTCCAAGCGACCTTCGGGTAACTGCGTTCCAGGGAAGTGATGTTGGCCCAGAACGACGTGGCGTCGCGGTCGTCGAGCAGACCGGAGGCGGCCAGGAGTTCGGAGCCCGCGCACACCCCGAGGATCCGGGCGCCCTTGTGGTGGCGTTCGACGATCCACCGGCGCAGGCGCTCCTCGCCCGCGCCGGTGGGGTCGGTCACGGCGGGCACGACGACCACGTCGGGTTCCGGCAGAGTGCCGTCCGCCACCTCGGCCAGCGTGTGGTCGGGCAGCAGATGGGCGCCGCCGGACAGCGGGGAGACACGGCGTTCGGCCGCCACCGTGTAGACGAACATGTCCCGCGACTCGGCGAACACCTGGTAGGGCGCGAGTACATCGGTGGCCACGGAGCCCTCGTTGCCTACCGCGACAGCCACCGTGATCCTGCCCTCCGGTACCGGCCGGGCGGCAGGCCACACCCCGGCATCGGATCCGCGAGGGGCGGCGGCGAAGCTGTCGGCCATCGACGCGTTCACCCCCGCGAAGGCGATCCCCGCGAAGGACGCAGTCGCCAGGGCTGTGCCCAGCAGTACCCAGCCGGTGCGGCGCAGTGCCCGGTGCCCCTTGCGCGTCTCGGAACTCATCTCAAGCAAGACATACCTCAACAATCCGGGCACGTTTTTGGCAGCACGGTGCCGTCGGCCCTCGTGGAAACGGGAAACGGGAAACGGGAAACGGGAAAGAGGAAGGGAAAGAAGGGGGAGAAGCGGGGGAAACGGCCGGGAAGGAGGCCCCTTCGTCGAGGATGCCAGTCCGTCAGGCAGTCGGCCGCGGTGGTGCGCGCAGCAGCGAGGGCGGCGCTCCGAAGGCGTCGGCGACCACCCGGCGCAGTTGCCGAGCGTCGCGGTATCCGCATCGGAGCGCGACCGCCTCCACCGTCAGGTCGGTATCGGACAGCAGGGTGCGGGCCCGCTCCAGTCGCAGTTGCCGCTGGTAGGCGAACGGGGTGATACCGGCAGCCGTGGTGAAGGCCCGCGTCAGACCGCGCGGGGACAGCCCGGCGATGCCTGCGAGTTCACGCAGGGTGAAGGCGACGTCCAGATGCTGCGCCAGATGGTCCTGCACCCGGTGCACCGCGGGCTGGACATGGTCGCGGTGCCGCAGGAACGGGCTGATCTGTGCCGCGTCCCCGTCCCGCCGCAGGTACAGCACCAGTTCACGCGCGACTCCCGCGGCCAGTTCGGGGCCGTGCTCCCGCTCGACCAGGGACAGTGCGAGATCGATCCCCGACGAGATGCCCGCGCTGGTGCTGATCCGCCCGTCGTGCACGTAGAGCGCGGCCTCACGCACCAGGGCCCGCGGGTACCGGTCGCGCATCGCCGAGGTGAGCGACCAGTGGGTCGTGCACGCCCTGCCGTCCAGCAGCCCCGCCTCCCCCAGAACGACTGCACCGCTGCACACGGACGCCACCCGGGCACCCGCGTCGTGGGCCTCGCGCACCCAGCGCACCACGGCGGGTGCCACCGGCCGGTCTGATCCGGTCAGCCGGGGGCCCGGCACGAGCACCAGATCACCGGCTGCCGCCCGGCTCGTCGACAGCGGTGCCAGCCCCGCCAGCCGCAGGCCTTGCGCGGACCGCAGACCGTCCGCCTCGGAGACGAACTCCAGCCGGTAGCCGCCGCCGAGATGCGCCGCAGCGTCGAACACCTGCACAGGACCACCGAGGTCCAGCAGATTCACCTCGGGCAGCACCAGGACCAGCACCCGCCCGGTACGCCCGTTCGTCTCCTCGCTCACCCCGCCACGGTAGGCCGCCACGAACCGTCCGCACGAGGTCTCCCAGGGGCGGGCGGCGGACAGATTCGGCACTGCCGTCCCAGCTGTGGAACGCGATCAGGCGTCGTGAGACGTCGCCCTTCGTGATCGTCAGGCCGCCCACTCCGCAGACAACCACCCACGACCGGCACGAGCACCCCGACACCGGTCACACCAGCCCTACGGCCTGCGGCTTCAAGTCGGCGGAGGCTCACTGCGCCTGCGCCTGCAGCTGCGGTCCGGATACCGCTCGCCGCCCGGGGGACCAGTTCAGCAGCCGGGCCGGGTTCGCGGTGACGGCGGCGTGCAGGACCGACGGGTCGACGTGCGCGGCCGGCCAGGCGAGGCAATCGGCGAACGTCCTGTTGCGTTCGTGGCGGGTCCAGGGCCAGTCGCTGCCCCACAGCAGGCGCTGGTGGCCAGCTTCCTCCAGCACGCGCCGCAGCATGAGGCCCGCCGCGCCGGGGGCGCAGCGGTAGGGCGCGGAGGCCTTGATCCACACGTGGTCGCGCGTAGCCAGGTCCAGTACCGCGCGGTCGGCGCCCTCGGATGCGCCCGGCAGGCCGAGGTGGTCGATCACCACGGGGGACGGCCAGCTACGGAGGGCGGGTGCGATCGCCGTCCACTGTTCGCCCGCCGCGTGCACCTCCAGGTGCTGCCCGCGCTCGGCCAGCAGTACGGCCACCTGCCGCCAGTGCGGACCGGCCAGGTCGGGCACCCGGCGGCCGATCAGGTTGAGGCGGATGCCCGCGACGCCGTCGACGGCGAGCGGGGCGAGCGCGTCCGCTCGGCAGGGCCGGTCGTGGTCCAGCACGATGACGGCGCGGAACCTGGTGGAGTGCCGGGCCAGGCAGCCGAGCAGGAACTCGTTGCGCGACCCCAGGAAGCTCGGCTGGACGAGGATCGCGCCACCGATGCCGTGCCGGTCGAGCAGCGCCAGGTACGTCGCCGGGAGGGCGTCGTAGTCCGGCACGTAGCGGGGGCGGTCGACCCTGGGCAGGCCGCGGTGGAACACGTGGGCGTGGGTGTCCACCGACTCCACCGACTCCGCCGACGCGGCCGATTCGCAGATCACCCGTCGATGGTAGGTCCGGGGTCTCTGGACCGGGGGTCTCTGGACGTTCACCTGACCGACTGTCATATTGGCCTGCGTGTTCGACGACGTACTGACGTGCTCACGTTCAGGGCGGCCGGTGCCGCGGAGGCGCTGCCGCCGCGCCGCGCCGGTCGTCGGCTTCCGCCACCGCACCGACTGCTACCGCATCGACCTCGGGTAAGGAGCGAGCATGCGTCAGTGGTACCGCTCGGCAACGCCCGCGGGCCGACGGGCGTTCTGGGCCACCTTCGGCGGCTGGGCGCTGGAAGGGGCCGACGCGCAGATCTACGGCCTGGTGCTGCCGACCCTCACCGCGCTGTGGCATCTCACCAGCGGCCAGGGCGGGTTGGCCTCCTCGGTCACCCTGGTCTGCACCGCGCTCGGCGGCTGGCTGGCCGGGGCGGCCTCCGACCGGTGGGACCGGGTGGCCGTCCTGCGCTTCACCATCGCCTGGTACGCGGTGGCGACCGCGCTCGTCGGCTTCGCCGACGGCTTCGAATCCCTGCTGGCCTTCCGCTGCCTGCAGGGGATCGGCTTCGGCGGTGAGTGGGCCGCGGGCGCGGTGCTGATCAGCGAGTACGTGACCACGCGGTACCGGGGCAGGGCCCTCGGGGCGGTGCAGAGCGGCTGGGCCGTGGGCTGGGCCCTCACCCTCGCCGCCTACTCGGTGCTGGTCGCCGTCCTGCCGCAGGCCTGGGCGTGGCGGGCGATGTTCTGGCTGGGCGTGCTGCCCGCCCTGCTGGTGCTCGCCCTCCGCCGGGGGATCGCCGACCCCACGGCCGACCAGCGGCGGCGGGAGAAGGCGTCGCCGACGGAGATCTTCCGCCCCGGCCTGCTGAGGGTCACCGTGTTCGGCGCGCTGCTCGGGCTCGGCAGCCACGGCGGCTACTACGCCCTCACCACCTTCCTGCCCACCTACCTCCACGCCACCCGGCACCTGTCGGTGATGGGCGGCAGCGGGCACCTCGCGGTCTTCATCGCCGGCTCGTTCCTCGGCTATCTCGCCTCCGGGTGGCTCTCCGACCGGATCGGCCGCCGCCGCAACGTCGTCCTCTTCGCCCTGGGCTGTCTCGTGACCCTCGTTCCCTACCTGCTGCTGCCACTCGGCGATCTCGGCACCCTCGTCGTGGGCGCGCCGCTCGGGTTCTTCTCGGCCGGCATCCCCGGCGGACTGGGCGCACTGTTCGCGGAGCTGTACCCCACCCGCGTCCGGGGTACCGGGCAGGGCTTCTGCTACAACCTGGGCCGCATCGTCAGCGCCGCCTTCCCCGCCCTCGTCGGCTACCTCTCCGGGCGCCTCGGACTCGCGGCGAGCATCGCCCTCTTCGCGGGGCTCGCCTACGCGCTGGCCGCCATCGCCGCCATCTGCCTCCCCGAGACCCGAGACCGCGAACTGCCCCACGACCCGGCCCCCGCCGCCCGTCCGGAGCGCATCGTCGGCTGACGGCCGTGGTGTGCGGCACCGCGAACCGGGGCGATGTCCGTCATGGGTCACGCGGGTGACGCGGTGACCTTGGCGACGAAGGCGGCGACGTTGGCCATGGTGCGCCGGATCTTCTCCTCGACGGTGAGCGACTCGTGCAGCCGGGTGCCGGTCTCCCGCCTGCCGCGCACGTAGAGCGAGCAGGCGAGGTCGCTGCACATGTAGGCACCGACGGAGTTGCCCTGCTTGCCCGCCTTCCCGGCCAGTGGCGCGACCAGCAGCGAGACGCCTCCGGTGTGGGTGGTCACGCAGAGCGAACAGATGCTGCGCCGGGCCTGCCAGGAGGCGGCACCGGAGGAGCGCAGCGCGACCGCCACCACGCGGCCGTCGTACTCGGCCGCGAGATAGGCGCGATCGGGTGCCTGCGGGTCGCGCCACCCGAGGAAGTCCAGGTCGTCCCAGGGCTGTTCGGCCAGGTCGCGGGGGATGTGCAGGCGCTTCGCCTCGCCCTTGGTGCAGTTCAGGAAGGCGGTACGGATCTCTTGTTCGGTCAACGGCTTCATAGGGGATAACGTAAATTACCTAGGACTATTAGGCAAATGTATAATGGCCTCAGTCGATCGGAGGGAAGGCCATGGCGCGCGTAGGACTGAACGCGGAACGACTCACCCGGGCGGGAGCGGAACTGGCCGACGAGGTCGGCTTCGACAAGGTCACGGTCTCGGCGCTGGCACGACACTTCGGCGTCAAGGACGCGAGCCTGTACTCGCACGTCAAGAACTCCCAGGACCTCAAGACCAGGATCGCCCTGCTCGCACTCGAGGAACTCGCCGACCGGGTCGCCGCCGCCCTGGCCGGCCGCGCCGGCAAGGACGCCCTGGCCGCCTTCGCCAACGCCTACCGCGACTACGCCCGCGAACACCCCGGTCGCTACGCCGCCGCGCAGCTCGAACTCGACCCCGAGACCGCGCGCGCCAGCGCCGGCGTCCGGCACTCGCAGATGACGCGCGCGATCCTGCGCGGCTACGACCTCGCGGAACCCGACGAGACCGACGCCGTCAGGCTGCTCGGCAGCACCTTCCACGGCTACGTGGCCCTGGAACGGGCCGGGAGCTTCCAGCACACCCCGCGCGGCACGGAGGACACCTGGGCGCGCATCCTCGACGCCCTCGACGCACTGCTGCGCAACTGGCCGGCGGCCTGACCGCCCGCTCGCCGCGATCGTAGACGAGCGGCCCCCGCGGGCCGACACGCCGACCGGCGCAACCCGACCTCACGGTCCGCAGTTGTCGTCTGATGGAACCGAACAACGAGGGCGGGCGAGTGCTGTGAAGCGGCGGGAGGAAAGTTGTCCGTGAACGTCGTGCTGAGCGAGGTGGCGCCGCTTGCCCTGGCCATCGCGTTGTCGCCGTTGCCGATCGTGCCGGCGCTCCTCCTGCTGTTCACTCCCCGGCCCAGGGCCACGGCCGGGGCCTTCCTGGCCGGGTGGGCGGCCGGAATCCTCGTGGCGGCGTCCGCGTTCACGGCACTCGCGGCCGTCATCGAGACCCGCGAGGAGACCCCCACCTGGGCGTCCTGGACCAAGGTCGTCCTCGGCTCGGTCCTCGTCCTGTTCGCCGGGCGGCAGTGGCACTCCGGCGGCAGGAAGGGGACCCCGGCCTGGATGCGGAGCCTCACGGATGCCACGCCGGCCAAGGCCCTGCGGCTGGGTCTCCTGCTGTCGGGGGCCAACCCGAAGACCATCCTGCTGTCCGCGGCGGCAGGGCTGACCATCGGCTCCGCCGAACTGGGCCCGCCCCGCACGGTCATCGCCGTGGCGGTCTTCACCGCGCTCGCCGTCTCCACCGTCGTGCTCCCGCTGCTGCTCCACCTCGCGCGGGGGGAGCGTGTCCTCACTCCGCTGGGCAGGGCCAGGACCTGGTTGGAGACCCATAACAGCACCGTCACCGCTCTGGTCCTCGCCGTGATCGGGGTGCTCCTCGTCATCGACGGTGCCGGCGGGCTGTGACCGGCGTGAGGGCCGCCTCCGCGGCGGAGCCCGCCGCACCGCACCGATCGCCTGCGCGGACATCCCCGGGATGACCGGTTTCAACTGGACGGATGGGGCCGCGGGTGGCGGCCCCCGCGGCCGGTCAGCTGTCCGGGACGACGGCGACCGGGCAGCGGACGTGGTGGATCGCGGCGTGCGCCACCGGGCCGAGGTGGGTGCCGAGGGGCATCCGCCGGACGTGGCGGCCGAGGACGACCAGCCGGGCCGTCTCCGACGCCTCCACCAGGACGATGGCGGCGCTGCCCCGGACGAGCTCGGACGTCACGGTCACCTGGGGATAGCGGGCCAGCCAGAGGGCCAGGACGTCGGCGAACCGCTTCCGCTCGGAGGCGGACAGCTCCTTCTCCAGCCCTCCGATGGCGTCGAACGCCATGTACTCGCTGCCGGCCGGCGGCGCCCAGACGTGGACGATCCGCAGGGGTGCCGAGCGGTGGGCGGCCGCCTCGAAGGCGAACGCGAGGACGTCGTCCGGCGGATGTGCGAGGTCGACGCCCGCCAGGACGGGGTCGGTGGCGGCGCCCCGCTCGCCCTCACCGGCCCGGACCAGCACCACCGGGCAGGTGGCCCGGCGCAGCACCTCCTGGCTCACCGAGCCGACCAGGAAGCCGCGCACGGGCCCCAGCCCGCGGGAGCCGAGCACGAGCACGGCGGCGGTCCGGGCGGCGGTCTCCAGCGCCTTGGCCGGGTCGTCGGGGACCTGGCGGGAGGAGACCTGGAGGCCGGCGTGCGTGGCGCGCAGTTCCGCCTCGCGGGCGGCCAGGGCGTCCCGGCTGCGGTTGTACACCTCGTCGGTGCCGACCGAGTCCCGCTTGGGCCAGGGCCAGGCCTGGAGGAGTTCGAGGGCGAGCCTGCGGCGCAGCGCCTCCCGGGCGGCCCACGCGGTGGCGGCGAGGCTCTCCGGCGAACCGTCGAAACCCGCGACGACGGGACCGTTCACGGCGACCTCCCAGGGGTCGGGCCCGGGCCGGGCAGGCCCGCAGCGAGTCGAGGGCGGCGGCGACCGTTCCGACCGCCCGCCGGAAGGGGCGGTCGAGCCGGACGCCGCGACCGTGGTCCATGCCGCGTCCCGCAGGCCGTACGTGGCCCGGGCACCCCGGCCAGTATCGGCGGGAGCCGCTGCCGGCGCCTCCCGGCGCGGGCCGCGCCCCGGGCGGTCCGGCCCCGGCTCGGCGGATCGGCCTGGGGAACGTGGCTGGTCGGAGCACCGGTCAGGCGCGCGGGGCGGGGTGCAGGACGGCGAACAGGCCCCGTGCGCGCGTGCCGTCGGGCAGCTGCCAGACGCCGCCGAGGTGGCCGGCGGTCTCCGGGGCCGGGAGGGCCGCGGCGGCGGTGGGGTGCAGCACCCGGTGCAGGCGCAGGGTCGCGCCCCGGGGTGCCGACAGCGCGGTGCCCTCCTGGTCGTCGGCGGCGGCGGTGGGGCTCAGGGGGGTGTCGCCGCGGTAGGAGCGGGTGACCTCCAGGTCGGGGGTGTCGCTGATGTTCTGGTCCTGGGCTTGGACCCGGCCCTCGACCAGCGCCGACAACTGGGCGACCAGCACCGGGTCGTGGCAGCCGTCGTAGGCCCAGCGCCGTCCCAGTTCGCCGTGCTCCATGGTGCCGACGAGCGCGTGCTCCGCCCCGTCGAGCGGGGCGCCGCGGTAGGTGAGCGGGACGAGGTAGGTGGCGGGGGCGGGGCCCGAGGTGTCGGTGACCACCATGAACTCGATCCCGACCTCGCCCTGCGGGTCGTCCAGCCGGAAGCCGCCGGCCTTGGCCAGGTCCGGGGCGCCCGCGCCGCCGCGGTACCAGGGGCGGGAGGGGAGCCAGGAGGCGAGCAGCTCCAGCTTGCTCGGCTGGAGGGTGGTGTGGTGGATGACGGACATGCCGGGGGTTCTCCTCCGTTGTACGGGTGCGACGGTCATACCCTCCCACCCGTACGGGACTGACGGGCAGGCAGGTTCTGCCTCGACGTTCGTTGCCGTTCCGGCCTGGCCCTGCTCCTGGTCCTGCTCCTGGCCCAACTCGCCGTCCTGTCCTGCGTCGTCCACCGGCGGGCCTGCCGCCCGGCACCCGCGCGGCCGTCGGGCGGTAGGGCGTACCGGCACCAACTCGCCAGTCTGGCTGGAAAGATGGTTCCGGGTCGGCCGAACTTGCGATCTTTCGGACAAGCAGGCGATCAAGGTCTTGATCTGCTGCGGGGTCACCCTTAGATTGCAGTGCAATGTCACACTGAACCGACCGACACGGCGTGCCTGGGGGACCGGTGCCGGACACTGCACAGCAAGTACCGCACCAGACCGTCGACAAGCTGCCCCGGGTGTTCTACCGGCTGGCACTGGGCGACGCCCTGTCCACGTACGGGAGCCAGCTCGACCTGGTGGCGCTCAGCCTGTTCGCCTACGAGGCGGCCGGGAACGCGCTCGGCACGGCCGGGTACCTGATCATCCGACTGGCCGGCGGCCTCGTCGGCGGGCTGGTCTCCGGGCGCCTGGTGGCCCGGACCGACCGGCGGCGGCTGATGACGGGCTGCGCGCTGGCCCAGGCGCTGGCCCTGGTCGTGGTGGCGCTCGCGCCCGTCCCCGCGCGCATCCCGGTGCTCTACTCGCTCGCGCTGGTCTTCGGCGGCGCGGCCGCGGTGTGCGCCGTCGCGCTGCGGACCAGCATCCCGGAGATGGTCGGATCCGAACGCAGGGCCCGTGCCAACAGCCTGATGGCCAGCTGCCGTTCGGCCGCCATGGTGCTCGGCTTCGCCTCCGCCGGCGTGGTGGTGGCCTGGGCCGGGTTCCGCGCGGCGCTGCTCATCGACGCGTCCAGCTTCCTGGTGTTCGCGGCGGTGGTGCTCCGGCTGCCGCTGCGCACCCGGGCCGAGCCCGCCGAGCAGCCCGCCACGGAAGCTGTCGATGCCACCGATGCCACCGGGCCCGCCGGAGGGACGAAACGGCTCGGGAGCCGGTGGCAGGCGCTGATCGTCCTGCGGGCCGCCCCGGTGGTCGGGGCGATGGCGGCGATCCGGCTGCTGGACGCCTTCGGCTCGGCCGCGCACAACATCAGCCTGCCGGTCTTCGCCAACCAGCACTCTCCCGGCAACCCGGCCGCACTGCTGGGCATGTTCTGGGCCACCTGGGCGGTCGGCAACCTCGGCGCCCAGCAACTGGTCTCCCGGCTCCTGCTGCGCCGGGGCATCGAACCGGGCGAGCGCGCCTTCGCCCTGGGCACCTGTCTGATGTCCGGCTGTTTCATCCTGGTCTTCACCGGGCTGCCGACCCCGCTGTTCCTGCTGGCGGCGATCGGCGCCGGGCTCGGCGACGGCTTCACCGAGATCTCGTACACCACCCGGATCCAGGCCCTCGCCGACGAACGGCGCGGCCAGGCCTTCGGGTTGCTGACCTCCGCCGAGAACGTCGGCATGGGCACCGGAATGCTGCTGAGCGGATCGCTGCTGGCGCTGCTCAGCCCGCTGACCGTGGTCGGCGTCTCGCACGCCGTCCCGATCGTGCTGGCACTCGGCTTCCTGGTCGTGGTCGCCCGCTCCCGCAAACGCTGACCCCCCACCCCAACGCACCCGCCCCGACGCACCCGCCCCGACACAAGCACCGCGCCACCGGATCCGCCGGCGCCACCGCGCCGCAGGCACCTGCCCGATCCGCTCACCCTCCGTACCCCGGGGCGGTCCGTACCCGCGCGCCCCGGCACCGATCCGAAAGGTGCCGTACCTGATGAGCTCCACCGGTCCCGACCGCGCCCGGCTGCGTGCCCTGGAGGCCCGGCTGCTGCTGCGTCCCGAGGTCGCCGACTGCGCGCTGCTGCCGGTCGAGCGCGCCGACGGCCGCTCCGGACTGCTGGCCTACCTGGTGCCCGCCGCCGACACCGACACCGCCGCGCTGCGCCGCCGGGCCACCGCGGCCCTGCTGGACGCCGACCCGAGCGCCGACGTGCACCTCCTGGACGGCATCGTCCGCACCCCGCAGGGCGAGCCCGACCGCGCCGCACTGGCGGCCGCCGTCGCCCGGCCACCCGCCGAGCCCGGGCCCGCCCTGCGCCACCTGCGCGAACTCACCGCGCACTGGCGGCCGTTCGGCGACACCGGGACGGTGACGGGCCCCGCCCCGGACGGCCCGACGGCCGCCCCCGGGGGCTCCGGGACCGAGGCGGTCGGCGCCCCGCTGCCCGAACAGGCGCCGGACGCGCCCCGGACGCTGCCCGAGGCGCTGCTGCGCGCAGCCGAGCGGCACCCCGGGCGGGGCCTGCACCTGGTCCGGGCCGACGGCGGGGCGACCCGGCTGACCTACCGCCGACTGCTGGAGCAGGCTCGGGAGACCCTCGCCCTGCTCACCTCCGCCGGGCTGCGGGCAGGCGACCGGGTGATCCTCCAAGTCCCCGACCCGGAGCGCTACTTCCCCACCCTGTGGGCCTGCCTGCTGGGCGGGGTGCAGCCGGTCACGGTGGCCCGCCCGCCGGCCTACGGCGAGCGCAACCCCGTCCTGGAGAAGCTCTGGCACGCCTGGCAGACGCTGGAGGAGCCGCCGGTGCTCGCCTGCGGCCCGGCCGTGGCGGGCCTGGCACGGCTCGGGGAGCTCTACCCGGCGCCCGGCCTGCGGGTCATCGCGGTCGACCGGCCCGCCGGCACCGGCGCCGCCACCGGCGCGGCGCCCGGCGCCGAGCACGCCCCGGACCCCGGCGACGTCGCGATCCTCCAGCTGTCCTCCGGCAGCACCGGCCGGTCCAAGGCGGTGCAGATCACCCACCGCGGCATCCTGGAGTACGTGGCCGGCGCCACCTCCCAGGGCAGCTCGCCCGAGGACGTCACCGTCAACTGGCTGCCGCTGGACCACGTCGCCGGGCTGCTGATGTTCCACCTGCGGGACGTGGCGCTGGCCGCCGACCAGGTGCAGGTGCCCACGGAACTGGTGCTCGCCGACCCGCTGGTCTGGCTGGACGCGCTGGAGCGCTACCGGGGCGCGCACTCCTGGTCGCCCAACTTCGGCTTCCGGCTGGTCGCCGAGGCGGTCCGGGCCGCCGGTCCCGGCCGGCACTGGGACCTCTCCGCGCTCAAGTCGCTGATCAACGCCGGGGAGCAGTGCACCGAGGCGGTGCTGGACGAATTCCTCGCCGCCACCGGGCCGTTCGGCGTCCGCGCGGACCACGTCCTGCTCGGCTGGGGCATGGCCGAGACCTGCACCGTGATCACCTACAAGCGCTACCACGAGGACGGCGCCCGCCGCCTGGTGCGCACCGACTCGCTGACCGGCCGCCTGGAGCCCGCCGACCCGGCCTCGAACGAGCGCGGCACCGGCTTCCTCAGCATGGGGCGCCCCGCGCCCGGCACCCGGATGCGGGTGGCCGGCGAGGACGGCCGGGCCCTGCCCGAGCACTGGGTCGGCCGGCTCCAGGTCAACTCCGGCCGGGTGACGCCCGGTTATCTGAACAACCCGGCCGCCGACCGGGAGTCCTTCGTCGGCGACGGCTGGTTCGACACCGGGGACCTGGCCTTCCTGGCCGACGGGGAGGTGGTGCTCACCGGCCGTCGCAAGGAAATCATCATCGTCAACGGGGTGCACTACTTCTGCCACGAGCTGGAGGACGTGGTCGCCTCGGTGGCGGGGGTGCGCTCCGGGCACGTCGCGGCCTTCGGGGTCCCGGACGACCGCACCGGCACCGAGCAACTGGTGGTCGCCTACGTGCCGAACGACCAGGACGCCCCCGCACCGCCCGTGGCCGCCGAGATCCGGCGGCTGCTGGCCGCCCGCCGACAGCCCGCCCCCGCCCTGGTGCTGCCGGTGCCGCCGTCGGAGTTCCCGCGCACCACCAGCGGCAAGATCCAGCGCACCGCGCTGCGCCGGCGGCTGCTCGACGGCGAACTCGACGAGCACATCGTGGCCCTGGACCTGGCGGAGGCCAACTCCCGGACCCTGCCGGACTGCGTGCGCCGACTCGTCTGGGAGCCCCGCCCGGTGCCGCAGGCCCGTACGGCTCCGGTCGACGGGGCTCCGGCGGGGCCGACCCTGCTGCTCGGCCCCGCCGGCCCCGGCACCCTCGCCGAGGCGCTGAGCGCCGCCCTGCCGCAGGCTGTGGTGGTGGACCGGCCGCCGACCACCGATCCGGGGGAGTGGCTGCGGGCGCTGGGCGAGGAGCGCCCCGCGCGGGTGGTGCACCTGTGGGGCGCGGGGCCCGAGGGCGCGCCGCGGCCCTCGGACGCCGCTGCGCGGGACGAAGCGCTGCTCGCCCTGCTGCGGGCGTTGGCCGTCCGGCCGCCGACCGCCGAGCTGGTCACCGTCAGTGCCGGGCTGCATGCTGTGCTGCCCGGCGAACTCCCGGACTCTGCCGCTGAGTTGACGGCGGCGCTGACCGCCGGAGCGCGGGCCGAGCAGCTGGTGCCGGCCGCCCGGCACATCGACCTGCCGGCGGGCGCACCGGCCGCCGAGCAGGCCGCCGCGCTGCTCGCCCTGCTGGCCGAGCCCCGGCCGGAGCCGGAGTGCGCCTGGCGCGAGGGCCGCCCGTGGGTGCCCCGGCTGGGACCGGCCGGGTCCGTGAGCGGGACCGTGAGCGGGACTGACCCCGACCCCGACGCCGGGAGCGCAACCGAGGGCTGCTCACTGCTCACCCCCGGCGCCCGCTACCTGGTCACCGGCGGCCTCGGCGGGATCGCCGCCGAGCTGCTGCCCGGCCTGCTCCGCGACCACGGCTCCCGGCTGCTGGTGATCGGCCGCACCGACCTGGACGCGCCGACCGCCGAGGCGGCCGAGCGCCGCGCCGCGCTGCACCGGCTGTCCTCCTACGGGGGCCGGGTCGACTACCGCC
This sequence comes from Kitasatospora sp. NPDC098663, assembly GCF_044760075.1. Taxonomy (NCBI): domain Bacteria; kingdom Bacillati; phylum Actinomycetota; class Actinomycetes; order Kitasatosporales; family Streptomycetaceae; genus Kitasatospora; species Kitasatospora sp. NPDC098663. Next base: position 30,471 of record NZ_JBIWAP010000017.1, read on the forward strand.
GCGCCGACGTGACGGACCCCGAGCAGCTGGCAGCGGTGGTCGCCGAGGCCGAACGGGACTGGCAGGCACCGCTGGACGGCGTGCTCCACCTGGCCGGCAGCTACCGGCTCGCGCTGCTCTCCGACACCGGCCCCGACGACTGGCGCGAGGCGGTGCGCGCCAAGACGACCGGCACGGACCACCTCGTCGAGCTGGTCCGCAAGCGGCCCGGCGCCCAGTTCGTCGGCTTCTCCTCGATGGTCGGCTTCCAGGAGGCCGTCGGCTCCACGGCGTACGCCGCCGCCAACCGCTACCTGGAGAGCGCCGTCGACCGGCTGCACCGGGAGACCGGGGCCCCGGCCTGGACGATCTCCTGGGGCCTGTGGAGCGGGGTCGGCATGAACCGCGCCACCGACCACGAGCAGGCCGCCGCAGACCGGGGCATCGCCGTGCTGAGCGCCGCGCACGGCCGCCGACTGGCCTCGCTGCTGCTGGCCGCCGCCCCGGGCCGCTGGTACGCCGGGCCCGACCCGAGCGCCCCCGCCGCGCGCCGCCGCCTGCTGGCCACCGCACCGCGACCGGTCCGCGAAGCGCCCGTCGGGCGGTCCGTCGGACGGCCGGCCGACGAGCGGGCCCCGCAGCGGGCCGCCGAGCCGTCCGCCGCTGTACCGTCCGCCGCTGTACCGTCCGCCGCTGTACCGTCCGCCGCTGTACCGTCCGCCGCCACCGGGCCCGCCGCCGCTGCCACCGCCGAGCTGCGCCGAGCCGTCCTGGACGCCTTCGAGGCCGTCCTCGACACCCCGCTCGACCCCGGCCGACCGCTCGCCGAACTCGGCATCGGATCACTGCAGTTGATGCGGGTGCACGGCGCGCTCGGCGCCGTCCTGCCGACACCCCCGGCGCCCACCGAGCTGTTCCGGCACCCCACCGTGGACGCTCTGATCGCGCACCTGGCCGAAGCGCCCGCCGAGTCCACCGAGCCCACGGCGGTCAGCTCGGCCGCCGCGCCCGGCGCCCGGGACGGCGGCCCGGTCGGCGACGACCGCCGGGTGGCCATCGTCGGCCTGGCCCTGCGCTTCCCCGGCGCCGACACCCCCGAGCAGTACTGGCGCAACATCGTCGACGGCGTCCGCAGCACCACCCGGTTCACCGAGGACGAGCTGGCGGCGGCCGGCCTGCGCCCGGCGGAGTACCGCCACCCCGACTTCGTCCCGGTGACCGGTGCGCTGCCCGACACCGACCGCTTCGACGCCGAGGCCTTCGGCATCAGCGGCACCGAGGCGGCGCTGATGGACCCCCAGCAGCGCCTGCTGCTGGAGATCTGCCGCCAGGCCCTGGAGGACGGCGGCTACGACGCCCCCGACCCGCGCCGCCGGGTCGGCGTCTTCGCCGGCACCGGGATGACCCTGTACGCGCTGCGCAACTACTACCAGCACACCCTGGCCGCCACCGCCGACCCGGCCGAGCCGGTGGCCGCGCTCCAGACCGCGATCGGCAACCAGGCCGACTTCGCCGCCACCCGGGTCGCCTACCGGCTGGGCCTGACCGGGCCGGCGATCGGCGTGCAGACGGCCTGCTCGACCTCGCTGGTCGCGGTGCACCTGGCGGCGCAGTCGCTGCTGGCGGGCGACTGCGACCTGGCGCTGGCCGGGGCCGCCGCCCTGCACATCCCGCAGGCCGCCGGATACCGCTACGAGGAGGGGTCGATCCTCTCCCCGGACGGCGCCTGCCGGGCCTTCGACGCGGCGGCCGGCGGCACGGTCGGCGGCAACGGTGTCGCCGCCGTCCTGCTCAAGCGCCTCGACCAGGCGCTGGCGGACGGCGACACCGTGTACGGCGTGATCCTCGCCTCGGCCGTCAACAACGACGGCGGGCTCAAGGTCGGCTACACCGCGCCCAGCGTGGACGGGCAGGCCGCCGTGGTCGGCCGGGCCCTGGACCTGGCCGGGGTGCCGGCCGAGAGCGTCGGCTACATCGAGGCGCACGGCACCGGCACCCCGCTCGGCGACCCGATCGAGTTCCGGGCGCTGGCCCAGGCGTTCCGCGCCCGGACCGAGGCCGCCGACTTCTGCTCGCTCGGCTCGGTGAAGCCCAACATCGGCCACCTGGACACCTGCGCGGGAATGGCGGGGCTGATCAAGGCCCTGCTGGTGCTGCGGCACGGCACGATCCCGCCGCTGGTCAACTTCAGCCGCCCCAACCCCGCGCTGGAGCTGGACGGAAGCCCGTTCCGCCTCTCCGCCGAGCGCCGGGACTGGCCGGCCGGCCCCGCCCCGCGCCGGGCCGGGGTCAGCGCGCTGGGCGTCGGCGGCACCAACGCCCACCTGGTGCTGGAGGAGGCGCCGACGGCCGCAACCGGCAGCGCCGACCCGCGCCCCGCCCCGACCGTGCTGCCGCTGTCCGCCCGCACCGAGCAGGGCCTGACCGCCCTGGCCGGCCTGCTCCGCGACCGACTGGCCACCGGGCCCGCCCCCGCCCCCGGCGACCTGCCGCTCACCCTCGGCGGCGGCCGTCGCGCGCTGCGCCACCGCCTCGCCGTCACCGGCGCCGACCCCGACGAACTGCTCCGGGGCCTGGAGGCCCACCTCGCGGGCCGCACCTCCGGCGCCGTACCCGCTGTGGGCCGCACCTCCGGCGTCGTACCCGCTGCGGGCCGTACCTCCGGCGCCGTACCCGTCCACCGCGAGGCCCGGCGCGGCGACGTGCAGCCGGTGCTGCTCTTCACCGGCCAGGGCGCCCAGTACCGGGGCATGGCCGCCGAACTCCACCGCGCCTTCCCGGTCTTCCGGGCCGTGCTGGACGAGTGCGACCGGCTGCACCGCGACGCCTGGGGCGAGCCGCTGCTGCCGCTGCTGCTCGACGCGGTGCCCGAGGGCGCCGACGACGCCTGGACCACCGAGGCGGCGCAGCCCGCGCTGTTCGCCCTGCAAGCGGCCTACCTGCGGCTTTGGCGGGAACTCGGGCTCCGTCCGGCCGCGGTCGCCGGGCACAGCGCCGGCGAGTACGCCGCCTTCCACGCGGCGGGCGCGCTCGACCTCGCCGACGGGATGTTCCTCACCGCGTTGCGCGGGCGGCTGATGCACCGGGCGACCGAGCCCGGCGCCATGACGGCGGTGATGGCCGGCCCGCAGCGGCTCGCCGCGCTCGGCGACTGGCTGCCCGGGGTGGAGCTGGCCGTGGTCAACGGCGCCGGCCAGTGCGTGCTGGCCGGCGCGCCGCGCGAGATCGCGGCAGCCGAGGCCGTGCTGGCCGCCGACGGCGTGACCACCGAACGGCTCGCCACCGACCGGGCCTTCCACTCCCGCCTGCTCGACCCGGTGCTCGACCCGTTCCGCGAGCAGCTCGCCCGGCTGCGCCTGCGGCCGCTGACCGTGCCGCTGGTGAGCAACCTGGGCGGCGAGGTGCTGGCTCCCGCCACCGTGCCCACGCCCGACTACTTCGTCCGGCAGACCCGGGAGACCGCGCGCTTCGACCTGGTCCTGGCCGCCCTGGACGGGCAGGACCACGAGCTCTTCCTGGAGCTCGGCCCGCACCCGACGCTCACCGGCATGGGCCGCCGGGAGCTGCCGCACCGCCACTTCGTGGCCGGCGCCCGGCGCGGCGCACCGCCGGAGCGGCAGTTCGGCGCCGCGGCCGCCGCGTTGTGGTCCCACGGCGTCCCGCTCGACTGGGCGCGCTTCGCCGCCGCCCGCGACTGGCCGGACGGTCCGGCCCGCCGCGTCCCCCTGCCGACCACCGTCTTCCAGCGCCGCCGCCACTGGTTCACCGCCCCCGACCGGCCGACCACCGAGGACTCCGCCATGCACCAGGCACCGCCGCCCCAGCAGCCCGTTCCGCCGTCGGCCGTACCCGAGGCCGTATCGACGCCCGGCCCCGGGCCTGCCGGCTCCGCGCCCGTCGCGGCGACACCCGCGGCGAGCCCCGAGCAACTGGCCGAGGAGGCCGTGCTGCGCCAGGTGCTGGAGCAGACGGCCCGCCAGCTCGGCCACGACGAGGGGTCGGTCGGAGCGGACGAGCCCTTCTTCGACCTCGGCGCCGACTCGCTCTCGATGATCAACATGATCCGGGACCTGGAGCGGGCCTTCCGGGTACGGGTCTCGATGCGCGAACTGTTCGAGGCGGCGGACACTCCGGCCCGGCTGGCCGGGCTGATCGCCGGCCGGCTGGAGCCCGCCGTCCGGGACGCGCTGCTGCCGGCCGCCGCGCCCGAGCCGGCGGCGGCTCCGACACCGGTCCCTGCCGCCGTCCCTGCCGCCGCCCCTGTTTCCGCCCCGGAAGCGGCGCCGATACCGGCTCCGCCAGCCCCGCCCCAGGCGGTCGCGGCGGCCGCCGTCCCCGCGCCGCCCGTCCACCTCGCGCCGCCCGTCCCGTCCGTGCCCGTCCCGTCCGTGGCCGTGCCGCAGCCCGCGCTCGCCCCGGTGGCCGACGGCACCGGCCTGATCGAGCGCCAGCTCGCCCTGCTCGGCCAGTTCTCCGACCTGATGCGCGACCAGCTCGGCCTGCTGGCCGGGACGGGCGCGGCGCCGCCCGCGCTCCCCGGGGCCGCCGTCCCCGCCGCCCTGCCGCCGGCCGTCACCCCCGCCGTCACCCCGGCCGCCGCCGCCCCTGCAGTTGCCCCCGCACCCGTGCCGACCCCGCCCGCCCCGCAGGTACACGGCCCCCGGGTGACCGTCTCCCGGGAGTCCGGCATGGCCTCCGGCGGCCTGACCGACCAGCAGCGCGCCCACGTGGACGAGCTGGTCGCCCGCTTCACCGCCCGGACCGCCGCCTCCAAGGCGGTCACCCGCCGCCACCGGCGCACCCTCGCGGACAGCCGCGCCGTGGTCGGCTTCCGCTCCGCGACCAAGGAGATGCTCTACCCGCTCGCCGCCCGCCGGGCCCGGGGCTCCCGCCTGGAGGACCTCGACGGCAACACGTACGTCGACATCACCATGGGCTTCGGCGTCCTGCTGTTCGGCCACGACCCGGAGTTCGTCACCGACGCCGTCCGCGAGCACCTGGCCGGCGGACTGCGGCTGGGCCCGCGCGGCCCGGAGACCGGCGAGGCCGCCGAACTGCTGGCGGAGCTGACCGGCACCGAGCGGGTCGCGTTCGCCAACTCCGGCACCGAGGCGAACGCCGGGGCGATCCGGCTGGCCCGCGCGTACACCGGCCGGGACAAGATCGTCATGTTCGAGGGCTCCTACCACGGCCACTTCGACCACACCCTGGGCCGGACCGTGGGCCGCGGCGCCGACCGGGAGACCGTCCCGGTGTCGACCGGCATCCCCGGCAGCGCGGTCGCCGACCTCGTGGTGCTGCGGTACGGCGATCCGGAGAGCCTCCAGGTGATCGAGGAGCTCGGCGACCGGATCGCCGCCGTGCTGGTCGAGCCGGTGCAGAGCCGCCACCCGGGGCGCCAGCCGGTCGAGTTCGTCCGCTCGCTGCGCGAACTGACCACCCGCCGCGGCATCGTGCTCGTCTTCGACCAGATGCTCACCGGCTTCCGGCCGCACCTGCGCGGCGCCGAGGGCTTCTGGGGCGTGACCCCGGACGTCTCCACCTACGGCAAGGTGCTCGGCGGCGGCTACCCGATCGGCGCGATCGCCGGGCGCGCCGACATCCTGGACGGGATCGACGGCGGCCACTGGGACTACGGGGACGACAGCTACCCGCCCAAGGACACCACCTTCTTCGGCGGCACCTACATCCAGCACCCGCTGGCGATGACCGCCGCGGGCGCCGTGCTGCGCCACCTCAAGGCGTCCGGCCCCGGCTTGCAGGAGCGGCTGAACGCCCGCACCGACGAGCTGGCCGCGGCCCTCAACGGGTTCTTCGAGGAGGAGGAGTTCCCGCTGCGGCTGGCCCACTTCGGCTCGCTGTTCCGGTTCGAGCCGCGCGCCGACATGGAACTGCTCTTCCCGCAGCTGCTGACCCGCGGGGTCTACGTGTGGGAGTGGCGCAACTTCTTCCTCTCCACCGCCCACACCGACGGCGACCTGGAGTTCGTGGTCGACGCGGTCCGCGACTCGCTGCGCGACCTGCGGCGCGGCGGCTTCTTCCCGGCCTCGCCCGGGGTACGGCTCCCGGCCCCGCGCCCGGCGGCCGCACTCCCGGCGCCCGCGGCGGACGACCGTACAAGCACCGGCACCACCGGCACCACGGAGCCCGCCGGGACGCCGTACCTCCCGGTCGGCGACCCGCAGCGCCCGGTCGACTTCAGCCTCTACTTCTTCGGCGACTACCCCCTGGACTCCCCGGAGGACGAGAAGTACCGCATCGTCCTGGAGAGCGCCCGCTTCGCCGACCGGCACGACTTCCACGCCGTCTGGCTGCCGGAGCGCCACTTCCACTCCTTCGGCGGGATCTTCCCCAACCCCTCGGTGCTGGCCGCCGCACTGGCCCGGGAGACCACCCGGATCCGGCTCAACGCGGGCTGCGCGGTCCTGCCGCTGCACCACCCCGTCCGGGTGGCCGAGGAGTGGTCGGTGGTCGACAACCTGTCCGGCGGCCGGGTCGGCCTGGGCTGCGCCAGCGGCTGGCACCCCAACGACTTCCTGTTCTTCCCCGAGAACTACGGCGGCCACAAGGAGCTGATGCACCAGCAGATCGACACCGTCCGGGCGCTGTGGCGCGGCGAGCCCTACCGGGGCCGCAACGGCAAGGGGGAGCCGATCGAGGTGACCCTGCACCCGCGCCCGCTGCAGGAGCAGCCGCCCATGTTCACCGCGATCGTCGGCAACCCGGACAGCTTCCGCGAGGCCGCCCGGCACGACCTGGGCATCATCACCAACCTGATGACCCAGGACGTCGCCCAGCTCGCCGAGAACGTCGCGCTCTACCGGCGCACCCGGGCCGAGCACGGCCTCGACCCGGAGGCCGGCCGGGTGGTCGTGCTCGTCCACACCTACCTGGGCACCGACCTCGCCACCGCCCGCGAGCAGGCGTACCGCCCGTTCTGCCACTACCTGCGCTCCTCGCTCTCGCTGTTCGGGCAGATGGCCAACAGCCTCGGCCTGACCCTGGACTTCGAGAACACCCGCGAGGAGGACCTGGAGTTCGTGCTGGAGCGCGCCTACGAGCGGTACTGCGCCTCCCGCGCGCTGATCGGCACCCCGGAGAGCGTGCGGTCGGTGCTGGCCGAGCTGCGGGCGGCCGGCGCGGACGAGATCGCCTGCTTCGTGGACTTCGGGCTCGCCCCCGACCTGGTGGCCTCCGGCCTGCCGCAGATCGACGCCCTGCGCCGCTCCGCCCAGCGCGGCGCCCCGCTGTCCTACGCGCAGCAGCGGATGTGGTTCCTGCACCGGATGCTGCCCGACACCGGGCAGTACAACGAGGTCAAGGCCATCGAGCTGGACGGCCCGCTCGACCCGGCCGCCCTCGACACCGCGCTGCGCGCGCTGCTCGAACGGCACGTCGGGCTGCGCACCGCCTTCCGCGAGCAGGACGGCGAACCGTTCCAGCAGGTGCTCCCGGTACCCGAGGGGCCGCTGCTGGAACGGGCCGCGGCCGACGGGCCCGAGCACGAGGCGGTGGCCGCGCTGGTCGCCGCCGAGGGCAGCCGCCGCTTCGACCTGACCGAGGGCCCGCTGTTCCGGGCCCGGCTGCTGGAGACGGGGCCCGACCGGCAGGTCCTGGTGCTGTCGATGCACCACATCGTGATCGACACCCTGTCCACCGTGGTGATCACCCGGGAACTGGGCGAGCTGTACCGGGCCGCCCGGGAGCAGCGCCCCGCCCGGCTGCCGGTGCTCACCACCACCCCGGCCGCCGAAGCCGTCCGGGAACGGGCCGCGGTGGCCGCCGGTGCGTACGACGAGAGCCTCGCGTACTGGCGCAAGGTGCTCGGCGGCGACCTGCCGGTGCTGGCCCTGCCGACCGACCGGCCGCGCCCGGCGGTGCCGGACGGCCGGGGCCGCTCCCACGTCCGCCAACTGCCAGCCGAACTCTCCGACGGCCTGCGGGACTTGGCCCGCAGCCGCCGCTCGACCCTGTTCATGGTGCTGCTCACCGCCTTCGCCGGGGTGCTGCAGCGCTACGGCGGCCAGGACGAGGTGGTGCTGGGCACCCCGGTGGCCAACCGGACCGAGGGCACCGAGGACCTGGTCGGCTTCTTCGTCAACACGCTGGCGCTGCGGCTGGACCTGTCCGGGGAACCGGACTTCGCCGAGGCGCTGGACCGGGTCCGCTCCAGCGCGCTGGACGCCTACGAGCACCAGCAGCTGCCCTTCGAGGTCCTGGTCCAGGAGCTCAACCCGCAGCGGGACACCAGCCGCAACCCGCTCTTCCAGGTCCTGGTCGAGTTCGAGAACCACGCCGTCTTCGAACTGGACCTGCCCGGGGTGGCGGCCCGCCCGCTCGACCACGTGGTGGACCGCTCCGCCTTCGACCTGTCGCTCTTCCTCACCAACCTGCCGGACGGCATCCGCTGCCACGTCGAGTACGCCGAGGCCCTGTTCGACCGGGCCACGGTGGACCGGCTGTTCGACGCCTTCGAGCGGCTGCTCACCGCCGCCGTCGCCGACCCGGCCCGCCCGCTCGCCGAACTGACGGCCACCCCGGCCGACCCCGCCCTGGAGTGCGGGCCCGAGGCGCAGCCGGCGCCCGCGCACCCGCTGGCAACGGTGGCCGCCGTCGCGGCCGCCCGTCCGGACGCCCTCGCGGTGGTCGCTGCCGACGGCACCGGGACCGACTACCGGACGCTGCACGCCCGGGCCGGCGAGCTGGCCGGCCGGCTGCTGGCCGCCGGGGTGCGGGAAGGCAGCCGGGTAGGGGTGCTGCTGCCGCGTTCGGTGGACCAGGTGGCCGCGCTGCTGGCCGTGCTGCGCCTCGGCGCCGTCCACGTGCCGATCGACCCGCTGCAGGGCCCGGAGCGCTGCCGGCTGATCGCCGCGGACAGCGCACCGGCCGTGCTGCTCACCGCCTCGGACGCGGACCTGATGGGCCTGTCCCTGCCGACGGTCCTGACGGACTCCGAGGCCGACGCTGTCGTCGCCGCCGCCGAACTGCCGCCGCTGCCCGCCCCCTCCGCGCAGGCCCCCGCGTACCTGCTGTACACCTCCGGCTCCACCGGCCGCCCCAAGGGCGTGCTGATGCACACCCTCGGCCTGTCCGCGCTGCTGGCCTGGAACGTCGCCGAGCACCCGGCCGCCCGCACCCTGCAGTACGCCTCCTGCGGCTTCGACGTCAGCGTCCAGGAGGTGCTGACCACGCTGGCCGGCGGCGGCACCCTGCTGCTGATCGAGGAGGAGACCCGCTACGACGTGACGGCGCTGGCCGCCGTGGTCCGCGCCACCCGCGCCGAGCGGCTGCACCTGCCGTACACCCCGCTGGCCGCGCTGGCCGACGCCCTCGGTGACGAGCCGGTGCCCCACCTGCGCGAACTGATCACGGGCGGCGAGCAGTTGCTGCTCACCACCGGGCTGCGGGCCTTCCTCGCCCGCAACCCCGGCTGCCGGCTGATCAACCACTACGGCCCCACCGAGACCCACGCCGTCACGGCCGGCGAGGTCGCCCCGGACGGACCGGACCACGCGGCGATCGGCCGCCCGGTGCCGGGCACCCGCATCCTGCTGCTGGACGCCGCCGGGCGCCCCGTCCCGCCCGGGGCGGTCGGCGAGATCCACGCGCTCGGCGTCCAGGTCGGGCTCGGCTACCCCGGCCGGGAGCAGGAGAGCGCCGCCGTCTTCACCGACACCGCGGACGGCCGCCGCTACCGCACCGGCGACCTCGGCCGCTGGCGGCCCGACGGCACCCTGGAGTACCTCGGCCGCGCCGACCGCCAGGTCAAGGTGCGCGGCTACCGGATCGAGCCGGGCGAGGTCGAGACGGTGCTGCGGTCCGTCCCGGGCGTGCGCGGCGCGGCCGTGACGGCCCGCCGCACCGGGACGGCCACCGCACTGGCCGGGTACGTGCAGTGCGCCGCCGCCGAACTGCCCCGGGTCCGCGACCACCTGGCCGACCTGCTGCCCGAGCACATGGTGCCGGGGCTCTGGGCCGCGGTGGCGGCGCTGCCCTTCACCGCGCACGGCAAGCTGGACGCCGCCGCCCTGCCGGAGCCGCTGCCGCTGGGCGCGGGCCGGGCCGCCGTCGCCCCGGCCACCGAACTGGAACGCACCGTGCAACGGCTGTGGGAGGAGGAACTCGGCCGTCCCGCAGGCGTGGAGACCTCCTTCTTCGACCTCGGCGGGCACTCGCTGGCCGCCACCCGGCTGCTGAACCGGGTCCGCGAGGCCACCGGGATCCGGACCGGCGTCCTGGACTTCTTCCGCCGCCCGACCATCCGCGCCATGGCCGCCCAGCAGCCGCAGATTGAGGACCGCCACGCCCCGGTCTACGAGGAGGGCACGCTGTGACCCCTGTCGACGATGGCTGGCAGCGGCTCGTCCGGCTGCTCGACGAGCGCGAGATCGTCCTGCGCACCACCGGCGACCGGCTCGGCTACCTGGCCCCGCCCGGCGCGCTCGACGAAGAGGCCACCGGGCTCGTCCGGGCCCACCGGGAACGGCTGCTGGCCACCCTGACCGGCTCCGGCACGGCCCTGGCCGCCGCGCCCGCCGGGGTGGCGCAGCGCCGGATGCACCGGGCGCACGCCCGGGCGGCGGACCCGGCGGTGTGGAACATCACCCAGCGGATCGCCCTGCGCGGGCCGCTGGAGCCCGAGCGGCTGGCCGCCGCGCTGACGGCGCTGACCGGGCGCCACGAGAGCCTGCGCACCAGCTACCGGGACACCGACCTGGGCCTGCTCCAACAGGTGCTGCCGAACGCCCCGGTGCGGCTCCCGGTCGCCGACCTGCGCGCGCTCGCTCCCGGGGCGCGGGACGCGGCGCTCGCCGAGGCCGGCCGGGCGGAGAGCGACCGCCCGTTCGACCTGGCCACGGCCCCGCTGCTGCGCGCCCGGCTGCTGCGGCCCGCCGACGAAGCCTGGGTGCTGTTGCTGACGCTTCATCACATCGCGGTCGACGGCTGGTCGTTGGCCACGCTGCTGGCCGACCTGGGTGCGCTGTACCGCCCGGACGGGCGGCTGCCGCAGGACCCGGGCCGGATGACCGACCACGCCTGCTGGGAGCGGACCGTGGTCACCCGCGCCGCCGTCGCCGCGGCCGCCGACCACTGGGCCAAGACCCTGGACGGCGTGGCGTCGACGGCGGAGCTGCCCACCGCCCGGCCCCGCCCCGCACAGCGCTCCGGGCGGGGCGCCACGGCAGCCTTCCGCCTCCCCGCGGCACTGGCCGAGGCGGTGGGCCGCTACGCCGCCGCCCGCTCCACCACCGCCTCGGCCGTCCTGCTCGCCGCCTTCGCGCGGCTGCTGGGCGAGCTGAGCGGCGCGGCGGAGACCCTGGTGGTGCTCTCCCACGCCAACCGGACCCGGCCGGCCGACGAAGGGGTCGTCGGCCTGCTCACCTTCGGCCTCCCGATCCGGCTGCCCACCCGCCCCCCGGGCGGGTTCGGGGAATCGGTCGACACGGCCGCGACGGCGATCGCCACCGCCCTCGACCACGCCACCGTCCCCTTCGGCCTGCTGGTCGAACCGCTGCGCGAACGCGGCGTCCGGCTGCCGGACGCCTACCCGCAGGTCCTGCTCACCGTGCAGAGCACCCCGCCCGCCGTCCTCGACCTCCCCGGCCTGACCGCCGAGGTCGAGGACGTGCCGGGCCCCTCGGCCCGCTCCGACCTCCTGCTGGTCCTCACCCCGGACGCGGACGGCTACGGGGGCCTGGCCGAGTACGACGCCGACCTGTTCGACCCGGACACCGTGCGCTCCTGGCTCGACACCCTGGTGAACGACCTGGCCCGGCACCTGACGGACCGGCCGGGCTGACCGGGCGGACGGACCGCCCCCGGGCCGTGCGATCGGAGACCAGAATTTTCCGTGGAAAATTCTCCCAGCACGGGAGAACGCCAGGGAGGACCACCGGCGCCCCGCTCACGGCCGGCTGTCCTCCCTGGTCCAGGCGCCGACGCCGAGCCGTCCCGTGGTCCCCAGGTCGATCTCCGGGACGACCATCACCGGGGCCGCGTCAGGGGTGGCCCGGACCCGCACGTAAGGGGCGTTCACCGGGCTGCCCGCCTCCACGGTGTTGCGCCACACCAGCGTGGAACGGGCGCCCTCTCCGGGGCGCAGCACGATCTCCTGCGGCGGGTCGTCCGCGCCGGTGCCGCCGGCGATCGCGGCGCCGCCGGACAGGAAGCGCACCCCGTCGACCGGCCGGTGCCCCACGTCGAGCAGCTGCAGCTTCGGGTAGCCGTTGACGGACACCGCGGACGTCCCGCAGTTGCGCAGGTGCAGGCCGACCGCGCGCAGGCCCATCGCGGCGTCGCCGTCATCCGCGTACAGCCGCAGGCCGGAGGCCGGGCAGGGGCCGCCCGGCCGCGAGGCCTCGGCGCTGGGCACACTGCGGACCTGGACGATCTTCACCAGCGGTCCGGCGCCCGGCCGCGCCTGCCCGTGCCCGTCCAGCTCGATCCGCCCCTTCGCGGTGGCCCCCGGAGCGAGCGAGGTGACGACCTGCGTCACGTTGTCCAGCGCACCTCCGGCCGCCGAGAGCCGGCTGAACACCGCTGTGACATCGGAGGTATCGTCCTCCGGATTGGTGACCTCGTACTCGGCGCAGGCCGCACCGGCGGCCGTGATCCGCACCCCGCCCTGTGCGAGCCCGGGCGACGCCTGCCCGTCGCGGGACGACGACGGCAACGGCGCCCCGCACGGCCCGGCACTGCCGGACGCCGCCGGAATCCCGGTCGCCCCGTCTGCGCAGCCCACGAGCAGGGCCGCGCAGGCCGCGACCACCGCAACTGCGGCAGCAGGCCGGCGGGCCGTCAGGTGGTGCCCGGCGTTCTCGAACTGATGCATCAGCCGATGCGATCACGAACCACCCGGAACGCCTATGAGCTGCGCCACTGCCCGCGTGACAGGACCGCAACGATCCGCCCGGCACCCGCCGGACCGAGGCCGGTCGGACCTTTGGGCGCCTCTTCGCGCCAGCCGGCACCGTTGCCATCGGTGACCGGACCCCGCTGCCCGATGGTCCGAACCGGTCGCCTTCCGGTGCGGGGCGTGGTCTGCCGCGCGCGGTGGGGGATGCTCCGCGCCGGAGGCGACCCACAGAAAGGATTCTTCATGGTGGAGCACGTGTTCGCGCGCGTGGTACGGACGGTGACCGTCTCGGCCCTCGCCCTGGCGACGAGCGTCGGTGCGAGTGGTACGGCCGGCGCCGCCTCGCCGGAGGACCACCCCGTCGAGGTGAGCATCGGAGCCTCCGGTCTGCAAGCACCGGACACCGCGAAGGGCGGCCTGGTCAGTTTCCGGGTCAAGACGGACGACCCGAACGGCCGGCAGCTGCAGCTGCTGCGTCCGCACGAGGGAGCGACCATCGACCAGGTCATCCGGGACCTCGCCGACGCGGTCAGCCCGTCGCCGGCCACCGCGAGCGCCGGGATCCGGGCGGTGAACGGTGAGGCGGACCTGCTGGGCGGGGCGCTGGTCACCTCGCAGGTGCACGAACAGTTCACCGAGGAGGTCAGCCCCGGTCCGGTCTACCTGCTGGACCTCACCGCGTTCCGGGCGGACCCGGCCCACCCGGTCTTCAGGAAGCTGAACCTGGTCGGTACGAACGGCCAGAACGACAACCAGGTCCGCTTCGACGACGGCATCGTGATCGAGAAGGACACGGCCGAGGGCCCGCGTTTCCAGACCGAGGACGTCGACCACGCGCACCTGGCCTACCTGGTGCACGACGGGTCCGAGCAGATCCACGAGATGCAGCTGCGGCCGATCGGTGCGGACACCACCGACGAGCAGATCGGGGAGTACCTGAGGGACGTCGCGCTGGGCGGCCTGCCGGCCCGGTCCCCGTTCACCGGGCCGGCCACCGGCCTCGGCGCCATGTCCGGCGACCGCACCGCCTCCGTGCAGGCCCACGGCCTGCAGCCCGGGCGGTACGTCCTGCTCTGCATGATTCCCGACGAGCGGACGGGCGTCCCGAACGCCGGCCTGGGCATGCGCAAGATCGTCACCCTGAAGTGACCGGCCGGGCCCTGGCATGCCGGCGGCAGCGGGCTGCCAGGGCCGACCGCCGCTGTCCGCGCACCGTCGCGGTGGCGGGCCGGGTCAGGCGCCGAGTACGTCGTCGGCGCTGCGGGGTTCCGTGCGCGGCTGCTGGTTGAACTCGTGGCGCGCGATGGAGGACCGCCGGTAGACCTCCTTGCGGGCCCGCATGATGTTGCCCAGGGGCGCGTGCTCGGCGGTGACCCGCCAGGGCGTGAAGGACAGCGAGTCCATCCTCTCCAGGTTCTCGGGGCCGGAGATGTCCTGCTGCGGCAGCCGCAGCTTGGCCACGGTGAAGGACGGCGAGAGCTGCTCGGGCCACTCCACGGTGGTGTCCTCCACGGGCATGCGCTCCAGGTCGGTGCAGAGCTGGACCTGGATGTCGAAGGCGTAGGGCCGCTCCTGGAGCTCGGCTTGCAGGGCCGGCCGGAAGACCTCCGCCCCCGAGGCCGGGTCGATGGTGCGCCGGACCACCGCCGCGGCGAAGGCCGGGTCGGGGGTGATGCGCACCTTGGCGATGTAGTCCCCGTGCCGGACCGCGCCCATCGTCCAGTAGCTGGACAGCAGCAGGTTCGCCGGAGGCGTCTTCGACAGGCGCAGGAAGGCCAGGAACTCGTCCCAGGCCCAGTCGTCCTGGGCCAGCGTTCCCTTCCCGGTCACGAACTCGGTGAAGAACCGATGTGCGCCGGGTCGGCCCTGGGAGAAGTACGCCGGCGCGTTCAGGAACAGTTCCTGGATGAACAGGTAGTGCTCGACCGTGTTGCAGAAGAAGACCGGTCCGTTGATGTTGGCGTAGTCGAACGTGCCCGTGTCCGGTTCGTCCTCCAGCAGGGTCGGGCCGGGGATGTCGAACATCTTGAGCGCCAGTCCGGCGGCGGCACCCAGTCGTGCGTCGGCTCCGGTGTGGGGCGAGCCGTTGGAGAAGCGGATCAGCGCGTCGTGGGTTCCCGCAGCCGCGTAGATTCCCTGGGCGTACTCGGGGGGCAGTCCGTCCAGGATCTCCACTTCCCCTCGGACCAGCCCGTAGCCCTTGGCGTGGGCGTCGCGCAGGGCCCGCCCGGTGCCACCGGCCTCGACCGACTCGGCGATGTAGCTCTCGGTCTTCTCGATCACGGTCTGCACGTCGCGGTCGAAGTGGGGGGCGTCGTCTTCGACGCCGGGCGTGTAGCGGACGAACTGTGCTGTCATGACTCCGACCTCTCCTCGGAGAGCGCGACCGGACCTCAGGGAGTGGGAATCGCCCTCAGCCCTCCAACTCGGCGAGCCAGCGCAGGGCACGCAGACCCGGCAGGAAGCAGTACTCGCCGCCGCGCGTGACCACGAAGCTGGGCAGGTTCCTCAGACGACGCCGGACCGGCTTCTCGGGGATGGTGACGCTGCCGGTCCCGCCGTGATGCCCGGCGACCGGGTCCTTCTCGCCGGGGTAGCCGATGAAGTTGCCGTCGTTGACCCACTCGGCCTTGATGAACTCGAACTGCCGTTCCAGGTGGGCCCCCATGAACACTCCGACCAGGCCGCGGTCGGCGCCGTCGTCCTCCAGCACGCCCTCGGGCAGCGGCGGGCCGTAGGTGGTGCCGCGACGGATGAGCCGGTGCATCCGTGCGTCGCCGATGATGGTGGAATCACGGGGGTTGGTGCGCCGGATGTGCGCACCGGCCGGGCACCGGAAGCCGCGGTCGTCGTTCTCCCGGTACAGGAAGTCGTTGACGCGGCGCGGATCGGCCGCCAGCTCCGGATCGTCGTGCTCCGGCGCCAGCGTCAGCGGCGCCCCGCTCGGCCAGCGCCCGACCATCTTCGCCGCCAGCAGTGCCTCCTCCTCGGCGCCGGAGCTGTTCGCCCGCAGGTACCGGCGCCAGGCCGCCACGTTGGTGTGGATCTTGCGCACGGCCACGTAGGTCCCGTTGCGCCCCAGCACATCGGGGCTCGGCATGGGCGGCAGGCTGCCGGTTTCGTCGGCGTAGCCGAGGATGAACTCGCCGGCTTTGATGGGCACTTCCTGCGGGTTGGAGCCGGGCAGCCCGACGCCCTCGATGTTCGGATGGCTGATGCCGTCACGGAAGCCGAAGGTGGTACGCCCGGTCGGGAGCTGGTGGACCTCCTGCTGCCAGATCACCTGGACACCGGGTGTGTCCTCGTAGGCGACACGGGCCCGCTCCAGCTCCCGCTCCAGCTGGGCCGCGTCGGAGGAGAGGGCGCTCAACGCGATGTGGACCTCGCCGGTTCCGAACGGGGCCTCCCAGTGGGCCGGTGCACTCTCGCCCGCGTCGCCGATCAGCTCCGCCCGGGCGGCCATGCCCTCACTGAACGCCCGCGGAAAGCTGTCCAGCGACTCCTGGGGCACCCCCAGGGCCCTCAGCCCCTGGTAGGTGAACGCCACGGTCACCCAGGCGTCCCGGCTCGGGTCCACGCTGGGCAGACCGCCCGAGGTCAACGGGAGCAGCCGGCGCAGCAGGGCGCGCCCGACGTGGCGGTCGTCCACGCGCAGGAAGACGAACCTTCCCTCGTAGGGCACGGGCCGTGGACGCAGGGCCCCGCTCTGGACGTCGTCGATCTCGACGCGCACGCCCGCCGCGCTGCCGCTGTCCGCTGTGTTCATGGTCGCTTGTGCCTCTCCACATCCGTCTCCGCATCTGTCTCTCTGCATCTGCCGCTGCCCGGACAGCCCGGCAGCGGCCGACTCGCACCGGCCGAGTCGGTCCACCGATGGTGGGTGGGCTCCGACGGTTGGCCGTGCCCGGGTGCTATGCCGAGGCTTCCTCCAGCAGCTTCTGGAAGGCCGGCGTGGCCACCAGCTCCGCGTTGGCCGGGTTGTCGAGCGCCGCCCGGAACTGGGTGCTGTCCAGCACCTCCTGGAACGCGTCGTCCACGCGGTGGTCCTTGTAGATCTGCTGGACGGTGAGGTCGGGATAGGCGCTGATGAAGACTCCCGCGGGCTCCTGGTGGGCGATGAACCAGTCCTTCGCCCCCGGATCGGTGACGCCGGGGAACCCTTCGCTGTGCGAGAAGATCTTGTCGAAGCGGGACCCGACCACCGTCTGGGCGAAGTCGTCGATGTAGGTGTCCCAGGAGCCGTCGAAAACGCTGGCGAACATGAACCGGGTGTCGTCGTCGAAGATCACGTGCCGTGCGTCGTGCAGGGTGCCGATCTGGCGCACCGCCGCATGGGCGCTCTCGTCATGCGCCGCGTCGGCGAGCGTCGCGAGGTCCTTGCGCAGCGCATCCGCGTGGCCCGGCTTGATCGTGGTGAAGACGGTGAACTCGCTGCAGACCCCATCCGACCTGCCCGGGCGCTCGGGGTGAGCCGACTGGGTCGCGCCTGTCGTCGCGGTCATCGTGACATCCTCCTGCCATGGTCGGTGCGAGGGCCGCCAACCGCCCGAACATGAGGCGCCATCGCCCTCACCTCTTCATCCTGACCCGAGCGCGATGGGGGCACCACTCGGTAACGAACAGGCCAAGGCCCGCAGAGCTCCGAGAAGCTCACGAGGACAGCTTCGTCAAGTCGCAGGATCATGGAACACAGGCCTGCCGGGTTCGTCGTCCTCACGCGCTCTGACTCCCCTCTGGAGGCCATCATGGGCAAAGTTCTCGGTGACGTCCTGGGTCTTGCAGCCGGCGTCGCGATCAGCCCACTCCCGATCATCGCCATCATCCTCATCCTCGCCACGCCTCGGGGACGCCTCAACGGAGTCCTCTTCACCGTCGGCTGGATCCTGGGACTCTCGGCGCTGGGCGCGGTGATGCTGGCGATCGCTTCCCCCGCAGGTGCCTCCGCCCACCATCACCCGGCCACCTGGGTGGGAGTCCTCAAGCTCGTCCTGGGCCTGCTCCTCGTCCTCTTCGGCGCCCGGCAGTGGCACCGGCGCCCGAAGGATCCGTCGCAGGCCCAGCTGCCGAAGTGGATGAGCGCGATCGACCGCCTCACGCCGGTCAAGGTGCTCGCACTCGGACTGGCCCTGTCCGCGCTCAACGCCAAGAACGCCCCGCTGACCCTCGCCGCGGGCGCCGCGATCGGCTCGGCCGGACTGCCGGCAGGGCAGCAGATCGCCTCACTGGCGGTCTTCGTCGTGATCGCCACCCTCGGCCTGTTGGCCCCACTGGGAGTCTTCGTGCTGGGGGGAGCGCGAGCCCAGACCACGCTCGGTAACTGGAAGGACTGGGCGGCTCAGCACAACGTCGCCGTTATGGCGGTCCTGTTCTTCGTCCTCGGGTTGAAACTGTTCGGAGACGGGATCTCCGTCCTCACCTCCTGACAGGCGTCGCGGAGCACCGTTCACCGCGGAGCCGGTCTCCGGTCGCGGGCCGGTCCGCGTGGCGGCCGCACAGCGCTCAGCGGGATCGAGGAGCGGGCCCGGGCCCCGCTCGGCGGGCGAGCGGGGCCGGGTTCCCTGGCAGCCGCCGGTCCGTCCGGCAGGCAGGCGCAGGCAGCTCAGGCTTCGATGTTCTCCAGGTCCGCGAGCAGGCCCGGGCGCGTCGGCTTCCAGCCGAGGGCGGTGCGGGTGTGAGCGCTGGAGGCGGGCTGGTCGGCCGCGAAGATCGGGCCGAGGGGACCGAAACTCTCCTGCGGCACCGGCTCGACCGGAAGGCCGAGCCGCCGTCCGATGACCGCGGCGATGTCGCGGACCGCGTCGCCTTCGTCGGCGACGGCGTGCCACGCGGATCCGGCCGGGGCCTTCTCCAGGGCGAGCCGGAACAGGACGGCGGCGTCGAGCGCGTGGACGGCGGGCCAGCGCTGCGCGCCGTCTCCGGGGTAGCCGGCGACGCCGGTGCCGCGGGCGATGTTGGTGAGCAGTCCGGCGAACCCGCCCTGGCCCCGGTTGTGGACCGTGCGCGGCAGCCGTACCGCCGAGCTGCGCACGCCGCGTGAGGCGAGTGCGAGGGTGCGGTTCACCGACAGGCTGCGTCCGCTGACGGGGCCGTCCAGCGGCAGCGGGTCCTCCTCGGTCGAGGCGCGTCCCGCCACGAGGGGCGTGCCGGACGCGGTGACGAGCGGCCTGTTCGTGCCGACGAGGGTGTCGCCGAGGGCCGCGAGTGCGGCGCTCTCCTCGGCGATCCCTCGCGCGAGTGCGTCGGGCGAGCTGAAGTCGTTGCTGAAGGCGAGGTGGATGACGCCGTCCGCCTGTTCCGCGCCGGCCCGCAGCACGTCGAGGTCGGCGAGCCCGCCGCGGAGCACGTCGGCGCCGGCGGCTTTCGCGGTGGCCGCCGAGGCGTCGGATCGGGCGAGGGCGGTGACCAGGTGGCCTGCGGTGAGCAGTTCGGCGACGACGGCTGAGCCGATCAGGCCTGTGCCGCCGGTGATGAAGACGCGCATGGTGAGCTCCGAGGAGTGATGCGACTGTTGTCCCATCACTGTACGACGCGATGCGACACTTGTCCCGTCATCTAGACTGGCAACATGCCGCGATGGAAACCCGATGCCCGACAGCGCCTGGTCGTGGCTGCGCTGAGCCTGTTCGCCGAGCAGGGCTACGACGAAACGACCGTCGCTCAGATCACCGAGCGGGCAGAGCTCACGCGGAGCACCTTCTTCCGGCACTTCACCGACAAGCGCGAGATCCTCACCATGGGACAGACGGTGCTCAGCCGCCTGCTGGCCGAGGGCATCGACGGCGCCCCTGCGGACGCGACGCCGATGACGGCCGTCGCGGCCGGACTCGAGCGCGCATCGGGCGAGATGACGTCGTTCAACCGCGAGCTCAGCCCGCTGCTGCACGCGGCGATCGAGGCGAACGCGGAGTTGCAGGCGCGCAACGTGCTGAAGTGCATCGGCATGGCCACGGCGATGGTCGACGCGCTGAAGCGACGGAACGTCGCGGAACCCACGGCGCAGGTGGCCGCCGAACTCGGCGTCCTCGCGTTCAGGCTCGGCTACGCCCGGTGGACCGACCCCAGCCACGACGAGGACCCCGGCGGGCTGGCGCCCCACACGCGAGCCGCGTTCGACCAACTCCGCGCGGCAGCCGCCGATCTCAGCTGAGCTCCGTATCAGCCGCTACGAGGACTCCTGCCGCCCGTTGGTGCCGCGTAGAGTGGACACAGAGAGTGCTGGATCACGGCTTCCCTCTTCGGAGGGTTATCGGTGAGACGCACGGATGCCTCCGGTGAGGCGGTGCCGGTCCGGCCGTTCCTGGACTTGGTCGACGGCGGCGCGAGTCGCGCCCGGCCGATCTGATCTGTGCGTCGACGCCTCGTCTCGGGAGAGGCGATCCCGCTCGCGGCGGTGACGGCGCGCGGGAGGAGACCTTCGCCATGAAACTGACCGCCGAGCGGCTGCGGACCTCTGTCCGCAGTGCCGCTCCGACCTCCACGCATCCGCCGCCGGTGTCCGCCGCCGACGTCGGCCTGCTGGTGCTCCGGCTGGCCGGCCTGCTGCTGGCCGGCCACGGTGCCCAGAAGCTCTTCGGCCTGTTCGGTGGTGCCGGTCTGAGTGCCACCGGCAAGGGCTTCGAGGCCCTGGGCTACCGGCCCGGCGTCCTTTTCGCCACGCTGGGAGGAGCCTCAGAGCTGTGCGGCGGCCTGGGCCTCGCCCTCGGTCTGTTCACCCCGCTGGCCGCCGCCGCCGTGATCGGGGTGATGATCAACGCGATGTCCGTCAGCTCGGGCAGCGGCCTGTGGGCCGACAAGGGCGGCATGGAGTACCCGCTCTGCCTGGCGCTGGTCGCGATCGCGGTCTCCGCCATCGGCCCCGGACGCCTGGCGCTGGACCGTTCGTTCCGGTGGGGCCAGGGCGGGTGGTGGAGCGCGGCCGTCGCCCTGGGGATGGGCGGCATCGGTGCGGGCATCGTGCTGTCCCTGCAAGGGGTGACCCTCTAGCGCCACCGGCAACCAGGCACACCCCTCACCCAGGACGTGCTCGGCATCGACCTGGACGGCGACCTGGACGGCACCGTCGAAGCAGGGGGTGGCCGCCGAGCGGCAGAACCGCGTCCAACTCGCTGAGCCCGGCACTCGGGCGCGCTCATCCGGCGTGGTCGTAGTCCGGCAGGATCACGTCGTTGTGGGCGGCGCGTTTCCCCGTTCCCGCCAGGTCGGCGGGGGCGGCGCGCAGGGCCGCGTTGCGGGCGTCGAGCAGGTCCTGGGTGCCGGGGATGAGGTCGGTGCCGCCGGAGGTGGCCAGCGCCTGGTTCCGTTCCACGAAGGGGCGCGCCTTGCGCTCGTAGGCCGCGAAGGCGGCCGTGTGGTCGGCGTGGGAGGCCAGTTCTCCGGCCAGGAGGTAGGCGCCGACGAGCGAGACGCTGGAGCCCTGGCCGGACAGGAACGAGGTCGCGTGGGCCGCGTCGCCGGCGAGGGCGACGCGGCCGCGGGACCAGGTGGGCATGTGGATCTGGCTGACGACGTCGAAGAACAGGTCGTCGGCCTCGCGCATCGCGTGCACCAGGCGCGGGATGTGCCAGCTGTGCTCGGGGAAGGCGGCGGCGACGAGTTCGCGCTGCGCCTGAGGGTCCCGGAAGGCGTCGAAGGGGATGTCCTCCCGCTTGAGGACGAGGAACCCGTGCACGCGGTCGGCGGGTTCGTGGGCGTAGAGGACGGCCGCCCGGCCGGGCGTGTTCCAGGTGATCGCTTCGTGGGTTATGCCCAGGTCGTTCGCGAGGGTGAAACCGGCGAAGACGTGGCCGAGGTAGCGGTGGAACGCGTCCTCGGGGCCGAAGACCAGTCCGCGGGTGTTGGAGTGCAGCCCGTCGGTGCCGATCACCAGGTCGAAGGTGCGGTGGGCGCCGCTGTCGAAGGTGACGTCGACGCGGTCCGCACGGTCGTCCAGGGTGGCGATGGAGTCGCCGAAGAGGAATTCGATCCGGTGGCGGAGCGGAGCGTAGAGGGCGCTCGCCAGGTCGCCGCGCCGTACTTCCAGGTCCAGGCCTGCGGCGCCTCCGGTGACGGTTTCGGGGGCGACGGAGCAGATGGGCGCCCCGTCCGCGGCCACGAACGAGAGCCTGCGCGTGTCCACGTGGGCCTCGCGCAGTCGCGGGAGCAGCCCCATGCGGTCGACGACCTCGCGGGCGGCGCCGCGGATGTCGACGGCGTACCCGCCGCCCCGGAGGGCTGACGACCGTTCGACGATGGTGACGTCGAAGCCGTAGCGGTCGAGCCAGTAGGCGAGGGCGGGGCCGGCGATGCTCGCGCCCGAGATGAGGACCTTGCGGTTCGCGGAGTGGTTGTTCACGGTGTGCTCTCCTCCTGGCGGCGCATCCCGGCGGTCGCCTCCTGGCGGCCACACCGAAGATGTGTACCTTAGGTATCTTTATGGACGGCACGGCGTACCCGCGGAGAGCGGGCACGACTCAAGGATATAGATACCTAAGTTAGGTATTCAAGTGGAGGTGGTGGTCCGATGACCGCGGACTCGCCGGACAACCCCGGCGCGGACGAGCAGGCGGCAGCCGTCTGGGCGGCCCTGCCCCGGCTGGCCCAGCTGAGCAGCGCCATGACCCGCGGCCGCCTGGCCGAACGGGCGGCCGAGGCAGCGGGACTCGCCCTGGACCGCCCCGCACTGAGCGCGCTCATGACCCTGCACACGGCGGACCGGCCGCTGCGCGTCGGAGAGATCGCCGAACGGATGCAGGTGGTCGGCCCGCACGTCACGCGACAGGTCCAGGCGCTGGAACGGCGCGGCCTCGTCCAGCGCGTCGGCGACCCGCACGACCGGCGCGCCAGCCTCATCGAGGCGACCGCCGAAGGGACGAGGGCGGCGAACGCCTACGCGGCGTCCATGATCGGCTGGTTCACGGACGCGATAGCGCACTGGTCGGACCAGGACCGCGGGGACCTGGGCCGCTTGCTCGCGAAGCTGGCCGACGACGTCATCGCCCGCCTGGCCCTCCTCGACGACGGCGGCGGGACGCCACCGCCCGCCACCTGACCGGGCCCGGCCCGACGTCAGGAGGCCCGCGCCGGGTGTCCGCGCGAGCTGAACGCGCGGCCGGCGCCCACCCCGCGAGGGCGGCGCCTGAACGGTCAGGGCGGCACCTCGAAAACCCGTCCCGCCTCACCTCGTTCGAGTGAAACCCCCGCGGCCGCCGGCATCGGAGGGCCTGGTCGGCGACATCATGCCTCCATGATCACTTCTCCTCCTCGGCCTCTTCCTCGGCCCGCCCGACGGCTGCGTGCGGGCGCCGCCGCCCTCGCCGCCCTCGGCGCGCTCGCCCTCACCGCCACAACTGCCGCCGCCGCCCCCGCCGCCCCCGCGCCACGCCAGGCCGCCCCGTCCACGCGTACGGTCGCCGAGCCGCACTGCGGCGAATGGGTCGACTACAACGGCAACGAGGACCGCCGGATGAAGAGCTGGCTGTGTCTCTACGACAGCGGGGACGGGGGGATCTACCCGACGCTGTGGACCGAGTGCGGCTGGTGGAAGATCATCGGCTGGGCGGACCCGCCGAACGGCTGCCGCATCTGGGAGCCCAGCTCCTACGAGATCACCTTCCCGGACGGCACCAAGACCAAGGACGCGGTCTTCCCCGGCGCCTCCGGCAAGAACAGTGCCGCGAGCAACGGCAGTGCCTACCCCTGCCAGAACGGCACCTGGAAGCTGTGGTCCTACTACGGCGTCCAGATGAAGGACATCCTCGGCAACTGGGGCAGCAACGTGGCGGCCACCCACGAGGTCACCTTCAACGTCACCTGCTCCTGACCCGAAATCCGCTGAGGGTCCGGCCTGGTCCGGACCCTCACTGACGGGCACATCGCGATCGCGCCCCGCCGTCGCGCCGCCTCCTACCGGGCCGCGGCCCCGTGGTGAATCATGGAGGCGGCCGAACGGAGCGAGGGCCCCGGGGCGGACGACACCAGGTCGGCCGCCGCCGGTCCTCATCGAGTGGGACGGGAACAGCATGCCTCTTAGCGGCGAATACCAACCGAGCCCGGAGAAGTGGGTCAGCGACCAGGTCGCGCTGTACGAGGGCTCCGGGGGCACCGAGGGCACGACGCTCCGGGGCGTGCCGGTGGTCGTCCTCACCAGCCTGGGGGCCAAGAGCGGCAAGATCCGCAAGAACCCGCTGATGCGGGTGGAACACGAGGGAACGTACGCCCTGGTGGCCTCGCAGGGCGGCGCGCCCAAGAACCCCACCTGGTACCACAACCTGGTCGCGCACCCGCAGGTCGAGCTCCAGGACGGCGCCGTGCGCCAGGACATGACGGCCCGCGAGGTCGAGGGCGCGGAGCGGGAGCTGTGGTGGTCCCGCGCGGTCGAGGTCTGGCCGGACTACGCCGAGTACCAGACGAAGACGGACCGGGTGATCCCCGTCTTCGTGCTGGAACCGGAGACCGCCGACCGCTGACCCCGAACTTGACCGACGGCGACTTCAACGGTGACGGGAACACCCCCTGGCTGTTCTCGACCGACCGCCAGTCGCGGCCGCCGCACCGCCGGCGGCCGCGATCCGCGGGCTCGGACCGCCGGCTCCACAGCGACCAGCCCGACGACTGCGACCGGGCCTGCGAGGTCGAGGCGCTGGCTGAGTCGAGGGCCTGACTGAGGTGATCGGCCTGCGCGGCCACGGCAGTGCCTCCGCGCCGGTGCGGGGTGACGAGCCCGCCACCACCTGCTACCTGCCTGAGCAGAGCGCCTTGATACGCCATCGCCCGGTCAGTCGGCGACGGGTCGCCAGGCGGGGCCGTCGCCGTCGAGGTGGACCCGGCCGAACACCACGTCCGCGAAGTGGACGCCGAAGCCGATCGTGCCCGGCCGGGCCAACTCGGCGACCAGGCGCCGGCGTTCCCGCGCGGCCCGATCGGGGTCGAGGTCGGGGGCGGCCGACCACTCGGGGTGGTCCACCTGGACCGGTGAGTGCATGGCGTCGCCGAAGGCGATCAGCCGCTCGCCGCCCCCGGTGATGACGTAGG
This sequence comes from Kitasatospora sp. NPDC098663, assembly GCF_044760075.1. Lineage (NCBI taxonomy): Bacteria > Bacillati > Actinomycetota > Actinomycetes > Kitasatosporales > Streptomycetaceae > Kitasatospora > Kitasatospora sp. NPDC098663. The sequence goes on from NZ_JBIWAP010000017.1 coordinate 55,315, forward strand.
ACGCGTGTCCGGCGGTGTGGCCGGGGGTGAGCAGCACGTGCACGCCGGGGAAGATCTCGTCGCCGTCGAGGACGGTGCGCACCTGTGGCGCCATGATCCGGAGGATCTCGTCGGTGATGCCGCGCGCCGCCAGGAGGTGGCGGTGTTCCCATTCGGGTGCGGCGACCAGCAGGTCGCGGCCGGCGAACGCGGGTTGGTCGTGGCCCGGGCCGGGGTTCCAGGCCCAGCCGATGTGGTCGAGGTGCAGGTGGGTGATGGCGACGGCCTCGATCGCGGCCGGCGGACGGCCCAGCGCGGCCAGGTTGTCGAGCAGCGCACCGCCGTGGATGGCTCCGCGCGGGTTGCCCGGCTGGGCCGGAATCGCCTGCGGGCCGAAGCCCGTGTCGATCAGCAGCGCGCGGTCGCCGTGCTCCACCAGCAGGGCGCCGATGCCCGCCGCCAGGTTGCCGGAGTCGTCGAGGTACTCGGGGTGGGCGGCCCAGTCCTCGTCCGTGCTGTCGGGGAACCAGCCGCGCGCGCCGAGTTCCACGGCACCGTCCGGCACGTAGGTCACCTTCGTGCCGCCGAGTCGGAGTGATCGTGTCATCGCCGGGCGCCGCAGCCGTTCGGCCGACGCCGTCCGGTCCGTGGCCTGTTCCTTCGGGGTGTTCGTCATGGTCGCTCTCCTGGTGTGTGGAGGTGAAGGCGCGTTCGCTCGGTGTCGGTCCGACGTGGCGCCGGCCCGGTGGCGGGTGTGCCGAGCAGGGCACGGCCCGCGGATCGGGTGGGGAACCGTGGTCTGCGGCACCGGCCGCATCGGCGGCGGCGACCGCAGGTGTCCAGTTCACTCCGGTCGGAGCTCGCGATCCAGCAGCACTTCGAGTTCGCGACGATCACGAATCGCGATCGTCGCGCGCCACCTCCCGACAGGCCTCCAGCAGCAAGCGCACGCGCTCGGGGGCGGCGGCGCCGTGCACCGCCAACACGGTGGGCAGGGAGAGCGGTGCCTCGGCGCTCCGCGCCCTGGCCGGGGAACGCACCGGCAGGAACGCCACCTGACCGCCGCGCAGCTGGTCGGCGTGCGCCGCGTACACCACCGTCCAACCGGCGACACCCGCGCCCAGCGCCGCAAGGGTGTCCTGGAGCGAGCTGTGCGGCGGTCCGGGCACGGGCTCGAATCCGGCGTCCCGGCAGGCACCCACGACCAGATCGACCAGCGGCGGGTTGCTCCGGCGTTCCGTCAGGTGAAGCGGCAGCTCCGAGAGCCGGGCGAGGTCGACCGCGTCCGCCCCGGCCAGCGGGTGACGGGCCGGCAGGGCGACCACGAGTTCCTCCCGCCACACCGGGATCAGCCGCACGCCTTGCGGCGCCGTGACCTCTCCGCGCACGAAGGCCGCGTCCCACTCCCGGTCGGCGACCCGCCGCAGGCGCTCCTCCGGCGCCGCCGACGCCAACTCCACCCGGGTGCCGGGCGCGTTTCGCTCCAGCGCCGCCAGCACCCGTTCCAACCGCACGCCCATGCCCCGGCTCGTCCCGACGCGAAGCACGGTCTCCCGCTCGGTGACGAAGCCGCCGACCAGATCCAGGGCCCGTTGTCCGGCCGCCAACACCTCACGGGCGCCGGGCAGGAACGCCGCCCCCGCGGCAGTCAGCCGCACACGGCGCGCCGAGCGGTCGAACAGCTCGACGCCCAGCTCACGCTCCAGCCGGCCGATCTGCTGGCTGACGGCCGACTGCACGATCATCAACCGCTCGGCTGCGCGACCGAAGTGCAACTCCTCCGCCACCGCCACGAAGTACCGCAACTGACGAAATTCCATGACCTCGACCGGATCGGGAGCAGGGCACCGCCAGGCTACGGCAAGCACCAGCGCCCCGGTCCGACCGCTCCGCTCACCCCGTCTCGGGGGGTCTATCCCTGGGCGGTGGGGCGAACGACGATGTCGCCGACGTCGACACCGTCCGGCTGCTCGATGGCGAAGGCGATGGCGCGGGCCACCGCGGTCGGCGGGAGGGCGATCTCCATCAGCTTGTCGATCTGGGCCTTCGCGGCCGGGTCCATGTGCTCCGCGAAGTCGGTGCGGACGGCGCCGGGGGAGACGACGGTCACGCGCAGGTTGGCGCCGGCCTCCTGGCGCAGGCCCTCGGAGACGGTGCGCACCGCGTTCTTGGTGGCGGCGTACACGGACTGGAGCGGGACGATGCGCAGTCCGGCGGTGGAGACGGTGTTGACGAAGTGTCCGAATCCCTGCTCCCGGAAGATGGGGAAGGGCTGCGGCGATTCCGTACAGGACACCTTTGAGGTTGACGTCGATCATCTGCTCCCAGTCCTCGACGCGCAGGTCGTCGAGGGGGGAGATCAGGCCGATCCCGGCGTTGCTGACGAGGACGTCGAGCTTGCCGTACCGCTCGCGTGCCAGCTTGACGAGGCCGGGGAGGTCCTCGCGCCGCGTCACGTCCGTGCGGATCCAGGCGGCCTCGCCACCGGCCTGTTCGATACGGGCGGCCAGGGCGGCGAGGCGCTCCGGACGGCGTGCCCCGAGGACGACCTTCGCGCCTCGCTCGGCCAGCAGAAGCGCGGTCGCCTCGCCGATGCCGCTGCTGGCGCCCGTGATCGCCACGACCTTGCCTTCGATTCCCGGCATGCTCGCCTGTCCTTCCAGAGTGCGGATCGCGGAGTGCGGAGTGCGGAGTGCGGAGCGGAGGGGGCGTCCGGGCAGGTCGGACCATGCCCTAGAGTGAAAGTGGAGGCTCCGCCACTTCGCCCAGACTAAGCGGCGGAGCCTCCACTTAGCAACAGAGAAGGGAGCGAGCCGCCGATGACCCGAGAGGCAGGACGCCCGCTGAGGGCCGACGCGCAGCGCAACCGGGACAAGATCCTGGCCGCCGCGGTGCGCGTGTTCAGCGAGGAGGGGCTCGACGCCCACTTCGAGCGCATCGCCAGGGAAGCGGGCGTGGGAACGGGCACGCTCTACCGCAACTTCCCGACCCGCGAGGCACTGATCGAGGCGGCGTACCGCAACGAAGTCGCCCGGCTGTGCGAGGCCGCCTCCGGCCTCCTGGCGACGATGCCGCCCGCCGACGCCCTGCGGGTGTGGACTCGCCGCTTCATCGACTACGCCACCGCCAAATACGGCATGGCCGACGCCCTGCGAGCCGTCGTCGCCTCGGGCGGCAACCCCTACGCCGACAGCCACGAGATGATTCAGGGCGCCCTCGACTCCCTGATGGAGGCCGGTGTCGCCGCCGGAACGATCCGCTCCGACATCCGTCCGACCGACATGTTCGCCGCCCTCGCCGGAATCGCCCTCACCTCGGCCAAGCCCGAGCAGCGAGAGCAGGCCGAACGCCTCCTAGACCTCACCCTGGACGGGCTGAGGTCCGTGCCGCCCCGGTTGCCCGGGAACTGACGACGGAGCCGGGCACCGCGCGTGTGCCGGTGCCCGGCCAGGCTGTCGGCCGGTGCGGGGGTGTGGTGGCAGAACGGGACCGCCCGGCCGCCGGCTCGGGTGAGGCGGCGACCGGGCGGTCGGGGTGTGTCGGGGTGGGTGTGGGGCCGTGTCCCGGGGTCAGGCAGCGGCCGGTTCGGGCTGCTCCGCCTGACGGTCGGCGGGCTGTCCGGTGGTGGTGGTGGTGTTCTCCCGGGGGGCGGGGAGTGCGGCCATGATCGCGGCGGAGATCACGATGGTCGCGGCCCAGGCGAGCCCGTACCTGCCGACGGGGGTGTCGGAGAGCGGGCCGGCGAACCAGTCGCACTTGGTGAAGGCGAGCCCCAGCAGCAGGGCGAGCACCCAGGACACCATGGCCTGCCAGCAGAAGCCGCCGGTGTACCAGTAGCGGCTGTTCCTGCTGGTGTCCATGAGCCCGGCGGCGTCGTAGCGCACCGCGCGTGAGCGGCGCCGGAACATGTCCACCGCGTAAACGCCGATCCAGGCCGAGAAGGAGACGGCGAGCAGGATCAGGAAGGTGATGAAGGAGCCCAGGAAGCTCTTGGCGACCAGCATCAGCAGCAGGCCGCCGACCAGCGAGATCACGGCGTTGATGCTGACGGCCGTGGCGCGCGGCAGCTTGACGCCCATGGTCTGCGCGGTGAAGCCGGCCGAGTACATGGAGAGGCTGTTGATCAGCAGCATGCCCACGATCGCGGTCAGCAGGTAGGGCACGGCCAGCCAGGTCGGCAGCAGGTCGCCGAGGAAGGAGACCGGGTCGGCGGCCTGGGCCAGGCCGGGCGAGGCCACCGCCATCACGGCGCCCATGAGCACCATGGGCACCATCACCAGGCCGGCGCCGGAGACCGTCACGCCGACGATCTTCCTGCCGGAGGCGGCGTGCGGGAGGTACCGGGCGAAGTCCGGGCCGGTGGGGACCCAGCTGATGCCGCCGGCGGCGATCGTCCCGATGCCGGCGATCATCATCGCGGTGGTGCCCGCGGGCTTGGCGAAGACCTCGCTCCAGTGCATGGTGGCGACCAGGTAGCCCAGTACCAGCACGCTGAAGACGCCGAAGAGGTACGTCGACCAGGTGTTGCAGACGTTCAGTGCCTTACGTCCCATGCCGGAGACCAGGAAGGTGCAGGCGACGAAGGCGAAGAGCGTGATGACGATCAGCGCGGTGTTGGTCTTGACGCCGAAGAGCAGGTCGAGGACGGTCAGCACGGCGTAGGCGCCGGTGACGGCGTTGATCGTCTCCCAGCCGAACCGGGCGATCCAGAGCACGGCGCCGGGGAAGAGGTTGCCGCGTACCCCGAAGGTGGCGCGCGAGAGGGTCGCGCCCGGCGCCCCGCCCCACTTGCCGGAGACCGACAGCACGCCGACCAGGCCGAACGAGATGAGCGCGGCGCACGCCGCGACGATCAGGACCTGCCAGAAGTTCAACTGGTTGAACACCACCAGGGCGGCGCCCATGGTGAGCAGCAGGACGCTGATGTTCGCCGCGACCCAGGTCGGGAAGAGCTCGCGGACTCTGCCCCCGCGTTCGTGGTCGGGGACGGGTTCGATGCCGCGGGTTTCTATCGCGCCGCCGGTTTCGGCGTTCGACGGGTTGTCCATGAGGGTGGCTCCGTGCGTGTGAAGCGGAGATAAATCGAACAAATAGGGCATTTACGGAACTCTTCGCGCGTAGCGCGGGAGTTGAGCCATCCTACTTTGTCCGCTTCGGTTCCAGGTCGGCCCGGTATCGGAAGGGACGGCGCTGACCGTACGTCGCCGGCCCGAGAGCGGAGGCCTGACCGGGTGCGCGCTGATCCAGATGCTCAGCGCGCACCCGAGGGGTCTCACCTGGGCGTCACCGGGGTCTCACCCGGGTCTCACCTGGTGAACAGCGAGCTGCCGCCGACGATGCGGGTGGTGCCGTCGGCGAGGGTGACGGTGACCGTGTCGGGGACAGCGCGGTGCGACATGGTCCCGGGCCACCAGGCGGTCCAGCGGCCGTCCGCCACGGTGACCTGGAAGGTGCGTCCGGCGACCTGCATGGTGATCGCCCTCACGTCGGCCCCCACGGAGCCCTGCGCGTAGTTGAACCTGCCGTCCCCGTTCCCGTGGGAGCCGCCGGTGTCGTAGGTGACCGCATCGGCCGCCACGTTCTTCACCGGGTCGATCGCCTCCCACAGGCCGCTGGTCTCCGAGGCGACGTAGCAGAGCATGGCGTTGCCGCCGCGGTTGACGATCATGGAGGCGACCTTGCCCCGCAGGTCCGCGTTGGTGATCTTGACGGGTTGCCCGGCGCCCGGGCCGTCGGCCATCCGGGCCAGGCACCACTTCTCGGCGGTGGCGCCCGGGCCGGTCGACGCGGCCAGCGGCGTCGGGACGCCGGTCCAGCTGGCCAGTTCCGCGGAGCTCAGCGGCCCGCGGGCGCCGCCTGGCGAGGACTGCGTCACGGCCACGGCCACGGCCGTACCCACGACGAGCGCACCGGCGAGGGTGACGGTCAGCCGCCGCCGAAAGCGCGGCCGGGCCGGGGCCGGGGCGGGGACCGGGGTCGCGGCCGTGGTGGGGGTGGAGGTGTCGAGGTCGATCTGGCGCATCAGGCGCTCCCGGTGTAGGGCGTGGCGTCCTGCGGGGAGGTCGCGCTCGGCCGGCACGGGCACCAGCCCGAGCAGTTCCGCGCGCTCGACCGGCTCCGGCCGCTGTCCGGCGTTCACTGGTGTACCTCCTTCGGGGACGGGGCCGCGTTCGCGGACCCACCCTGGATCTGGTTCCGGTCACGGCCGGGTTCCACTTTTTTCCGTTGCGCCCGGCGCTGGGCCGTCTCGGCGAGACGGTGCAGCCGGGTCCGGGCCCGGGACAGGCGTGAGCGTACGGTGCCCACCGGTACGCCCAGGGCCTCGGCGGCCTCCTGGTAGTCCAGGCCCGCCCACACGCACAGGGCCAGCACCTCGCGGTCCGGGCGGCGCAACCGCGCCAGCGACTGCCGCAGCGCCGCGATCCGCGCCGCGTCGTCGATCCGCCCGGCCACCTCCTGTGCGAAGTCGGGAACGTCCTCGCGGGCCGGCGGGAGCTGCGCCAGGACCTGCCAGTGCCGCCGGGCGGCCCGGCGCTGGTTGCTGACCAGCTTCGTGGCGATGCCCAGCAGCCAGGGCCGCAGCGACCCGCCCTCCGCCTCGACCCGGTCGTGCCGGCGCCAGGCCTCCAGGAACGTCAACGACATCACGTCCTCCGCCGTCGACCAATCCCCGGTGAGGCGGAACACGTGGTTGTACACCGCGCGCGCATACGTGTCGAAGAGCCGGCCGAACGCGTCCCGGTCACCGGCCCGCACCCTCGCGCGCACATCTCGATCTGAAGAGTCCACGCCCCCTATCTGGTGCCCCGCCCGCCCGGGTTCCTATGACCTGCGTCACCCGCGAAAGGCGCCTGGCGGCTCTACCGGCCAGGTCTTTCACAGAGCGCTGTCACCGATCAGGGGGGCAGAGCCCGGTGACCGGTGTGTCTCCCGATCAAGGAAGAGCAGCTCATGAGCGCCACCGGCGTCGGGGCGCCGCTGGCGTCAGGGCGATCGGGGGAGCGAGGCGAGGATGGCGTCGAGGCCGAACTCGAAGACGTCCCGCTGGGTGAAGGTCGGGAAGTCGACGGTGGTGGCGTGCATCGCCGGGTACACCTCGGCCGGGAGGCGGGCCAACTGCTGGCGGACCCGTTCCCAGTGCTGCGGGTCCTCGTCCCAGACCCGGCGGACGGGGTAGAGCGTGGCGCAGCCGAGGACGAAGCGGATCAGCGTGGCCAGCAGGCCGATCGCCGTCCGGTGGTCGACTCGCAGGCGCGCCAGGCGGGCGTAGATCTGTTCGGACATGCGGGCCTCGACCTCGCCGACTCCGTCGGAGGGGGCGTTGATCTGCAGGAGGGCCGGGTGCGTGATGAACAGCTCGAAGTAGGCGTGCATCACCTGCCGGAGCCATGCGACGTCGTCGAGGTCGGGGTCGGGCCACTGGAATCGGCTCAGCAGTTCCGCGGTGACGGCGAGGAGGATCGCGTCCTTGTCGCGGAAGTGCGTGTAGAGCGACATCGGGCGGACGCCGAGGTGGTCGGCGAGCCGACGGATGGTCACCGCGTCCAGTCCGTCGCGGTCGATCAGTTCGATCGCCGCGTGGACGATGGCCTCGGGGCTGAGGGTGCCGCGGGGTGCGCGATGGGGCGTTGTCTTGTGCCTGGGCGATGGCATTGGGGTTCCTGATTCGTTCGGGACCACAGTTCCATTACTGTACCGTACGCTGTACTGTTCCCGGATCGACACTGATCACAGGAGGCCGGATGTCCACAAATGCACTCCCCGCCACTGCCTACGACCGAGCTGAGCGAATGCTGCTGCACAACCGGTCCCGGCTCGCCCTGCGGGCCAAGGCGAAGCCCGTCTGGATCGGCGGCGGCGAGAGGTTCTGGTACCGGGTCGAGACCGAGCGGGGCGGCGAGTTCGTGCTGGTCGACCCCGCCGCCGGGACCCGGGAGCCGGCGTTCGACCCCGAACGGCTCGCCGCCGCGCTGGCGTCCGCCGCCGGCCAGCCGGTCCAGCCGTACGCGCTGCCGTTCCGGGCGGTCGAGTTAGCGGACGGGGCGGTCGCGTTCGACGCGTTCGACGCGCGCTGGACCTGCCGGCTGGCCGACTACCGGTGCGCGCGGGACGAGAAGCACGCCAAACCCGCACCGCTGGAAGTCACCTCGCCGGACAGGAAGTGGGCGGCGTTCCGCCGCGACCACGACCTGTGGGTGCGTTCGGCCGAGACGGGCGAGGAGTTCGCGCTCACCGCCGACGGCACCGCGGATCGCAGCTACGCGGCCCACCCCGACGCGGCGGCCCCCACGCACCTGCTCGGCAAGCTCGGTCTTGCGGAGATGCCGCCGGCGCTGCTGTGGTCTCCGGACTCGGCACGCGTCCTCACCCACCGCACCGACCAGAGCGAAGTCGCCCTGATGCACTTGGTCGAAGCCGTCCCGCCGGACGGCGGCCGGCCGCGCCTGCGCAGCTACCACTACCCGGTCCCCGGCGAGCCGATGACCTGCGGCGAGTGGATCGTCCTCGACGTCGCGTCCCGGACCGCGACAACCGCCAAGACAGACCCGTTCCTGCTGCCCTACCTGTCACCTGTCACGCTGAAGAAGGCGTGGTGGGCCAAGGACAGCACGGCCGTCTACTACCTGGATCAGCCCCGTGACCTCCGGACGCTGCGGCTGCACGCACTCGACCCGGCGACCGGCGAGGTGCGCACCCTGGTCGAGGAGCACGGCGACACGCGGGTGGAGGCCGCGCAGGAGGCCGCCCAGAAGCCGATCGTGCACGTGCTCGCCGGCGGCCGCGAGACGCTGTGGTATTCCCAGCGCGACGGTTGGGGGCACCTGTACCGCTACGAGGACGGGGCGCTGGTCGAACAGCTCACCCGAGGCCCGTTCGCGGTGCAGGAGATCGTGCACGTCGACGAGGCGGAACGGGTCGCGTACGCCGTCGTCTCAGGACTGGTCCAGGCCGACCCGTACCGACGGTCGCTGGTCCGGGTCGGCCTGGACGGCGGCGGGACCGCCAAGCTCACCGACGACGATCTGGACCACGTGATCACCGCGCCGGAACACGGCCGCTGGTTCGTCGACTCCGCGTCGACCGTCGACACCCCGCCGACGATCGCCGTGCGTGACCGTGGCGGAGCCGTGCTGGTCGAGCTGGAACAGGCCGACATCACACCGCTGCTGGCCGCCGGCTGGACGCCGCCGGAGCGGGTCAGGACCCTGGCCGCCGACGGCGTCACCGAGATCTACGGCGTCCTCTACAAGCCCCACGGCTTCGACGCCGCGCAGCGCTACCCGGTGATCGACCACCCCTACCCGGGCCCGCAGACCCGCCGGGTGGCGGCCTCCTTCGACCCGGGCGCCTACGGCTACGACGCCGAGGCGGTGGCGGCGCTGGGCTTCGCGGTGCTGGCCGTCGACGGCCGCGGAACGCCCGGCCGGGACAAGGCCTTCCACGACCACGCCCACCGCAACATGGGCAGCGCGGGCGCGCTCGAAGACCACGTCGCGGCGCTGCGCCAACTCGCGCAAACGCGTCCGTGGCTGGACCTGGACCGGGTCGGCATCTTCGGCGTCTCCGGCGGGGGATTCACCACCGCCCGCGCCCTCCTGGCGTTCCCCGACTTCTACAAGGTCGGCGTGGCCGAGGCCGGCAACCACGACAACCGCCACTACCACGCGCTGTGGGCCGAGGCCTACGACGGACCGTTCGACCCGGACGCCGGGGCCCGGCTGTCCAACACCGAGCTGGCCGAGAACCTGGTCGGCAAACTACTGCTCGTCCACGGCGACATGGACGACAACGTGACACCGCATCTGACGATGCGGCTGGTCGACGCGCTGATCGACGCGAACAAGGACTTCGACCTGCTGATCGTCCCCGGCGCCGAGCACAGCTTCCTCGGCCGCAACGGCTACGTCGCCCGCCGCCGCTGGGACTACCTGGTGCGCCACCTCATGCACCGCGAGCCGCCGGCCGGCTACCGGCTGGCGGACGTCCCGCTCTCCCTGGAGCTGCTCGAAGTCCTCTTCGGCTGACGTGGAAAGGACCTTCGCCGGTCGGACCCGCACTGCTGCCAGGACCCGCCGCCCCTCCACCGGCACGTCCGCGACCACCCGCCCGTGGAAGGGGTGCACCTGCCCCGTCGGCCGTCCGCACATCGGGCACGGCACCGGACAATCCCCCGCTGCGGACGGCCGGTCCCGGGCAGGGGGGGGCCGTGCTCAGGCGGTCGCGTCGAGGGCCGGGGGCTGCCAGTTGTACGTCCCGGCGGAGCGGTTGAGCAGGGTGCGGGCCGGGAGCAGGCCTGCGAGGGTGAGGGCGGCATCGCGCAGGCGGGTGGCGGCGGGGGTGCGGAGGGCGACGAGGCCGCCGATGCGGCGGGAGCCGGTGACGATGGCGGTGGTGCGCGGGAGGCGGGCGGCGGTGTAGGCGGGGAGGGTGGCGGCCGGGTCCCCGGCGGGGGTCAGGGCGGAGGCGAGGACGACGGCGTCCTCGATGGCCTGGCAGGCGCCCTGGCCCTGGAAGGGGCACATGGCGTGGGCGGCGTCGCCGAGGAGGGCGACCCGGCCGTGGTGGTAGGCGGGCAGGGGGTCGGCGAGGTCCCAGACGTCGTGGCGCAGGACGCGCCCGGGTTCCGCGAGCGTGAGGAGTCGGGGCACGGGCGCGCACCAGGTGCCGAACCGGCGCAGGAGTTCGGCCTTCTCGTCGCCGTCGGCCGCGCGGGCGCCGGCCGGGGCGAGGGCGGCGCCGTACACGTAGACCCGGCCGTCGGCGAGCGGGACGACGCCGGCGAGCTGTCCGCGTCCCCAGACCTCGCCCACGGCATCCGGCCGGCGGGTGGGGGACACGATGGTGCGCCAGGTGGTGAAACCGCTGTAGCGGGGGCCGGGGTGCTGCGGGAAGAGCTGCGCGCGGGTGGCGGAGCGCAGGCCGTCGGCGGCGACCACCAGGGCGGCGGGCCGGTCCCCGTCGGGGGTCCAGACGACGGCTGGTTCGGTGGTGCCTCCGGGGGTGACGAGGGCGGCGGGCGAGTCGGTGCGGACGGTGCCGTCCGGAAGGGCGTCGACCAGGGCGGCGATGACGTCGGCGCGGGCGACGGCGGTGATCGTCTCGCCGAAGCAGGCCTCGAAGGTGGCGGTGTCGGTGCGGGCGAGCCAGCGTCCGGAGGGGTGGCGCAGGCCGATGGCGGGATGAGGGGCGGCGAGGGCGCGCAGGCGTTCGCCGACGCCGAGCCGGTCGAGGGCGCGCAGGGCGTTGGGGGCGAGGGCGAGTCCGGCGCCGACGGGTTCGAGCGAGGCGGCGCGCTCGTGGACGGTCACGGGGATGCCCCGGCGGTGGAGGGCGAGGGCGGCGGAGAGTCCGCCGATGCCGCCGCCGATGACGATCGCCTGATACGCGTCCATGAGTGAACCCCTCTCCCGGCACTACGGCTGTAGTGACCACTTCCCGCACCGTACTACACCTGTAGTTGGAATGGGCTAGTGTTGACGGGAAAGGGGTTCGGGCCCGCCCCTGGGCGAGACCCCCTGAGGAGAGAGGCCATGATCGGACCCATGACACCGCCGCGCCCGACGCTGATCGCCGACGCCGCCATCGCCCTGATCGCCGAGCGCGGCCTGCGCGGGCTGACCCACCGCGCGGTGGACGAGGAGGCCGGACTGCCCGCCGGCTCGACCTCGAACCTCGCCCGGACCAGGGCCGCCCTGCTCGACCTCGCCCTCACCCGCATCGTCGAACGCGAGACCGGAGGCCACCCGCTCATGGCCGGCGGGCCCGTGCCGGACGCCTGCCCGCGCAACCTGCTCGCCCAAGGCGTTGCCGAGCTGCTGCACGAGGCGCTCACCACCGGGCGCAGCCTCACCCTGGCCCGCCTCGAACTCGCCCTGGAAGCCACCCGCCGGCCCGAACTGCGCGCCGGCTACGACCGGCTGGGCGCGCGCTTCACCGACACCGCTGCCGCCCTGCTGGCACAGAGCGGCTCGGCCGACCCGGTGGCCGACGCCCGACGGCTGATCCGCTGGTGCGACGGCCTGCTGTTCAACGGCGCCGCGGGAAGCGGGCACTGGCACGTGCCGACACCGGAGGAACTGCGCGGCGAGGTGGCACGCTACCTCGCCGCCCTGCTCGACCGGCACTGACCGACCGGGACGGGTCGACCGTCGCGGACGCAAACCCTCGGCCGGAGCGGAGCGCACACCCGGCACCGGTACGAGGATGAGACGCCGTTACCGGAACCTGACGGTACCGATGGAGGAGCGATACGAGCTCCAGACCAGGACCTGACGTTCTGTTCCTACAGTGCCGGATATCCGTGACGCGAGGGGGCGGACCGCGGCCGCCCCCTCGCGTACGGACCGCATCCGACATGAACCGCACCCGACATGAACCGCAGCCGACCGAGATGGGCAACGATGTCAGCCACACGCCGAGCACACCCCCGCGGCCTCTCCGCCGCGGGCGCCTTCCTGCTGAGCGCGACCACGGCAGCGACGGTGCTGCTGCCCACCGCGGCCCTCGCCGCGGAACCGGACTCCGTCACCTCGCACGCCGGCGCCACGACCGCGCAGGAGCGCGGCCGGATCGACGCCTACTGGACCGCCGACCGGATGAAGCTGGCGGGCGCCTTGGTCCCCGAGATCACCCCTGTGCCCGAGGACGACACCACGCCCGACGATCCGCGTCCGCTCCCGCCGAACACGCCGGACCCCGGCGCCGTCTGGACCCACGGCGGTGCGGTGGACCGGAGCGTCGGCCGGCTCTTCTTCACCTTCTCCGACGGCTACGACGGCAGTTGCACCGCGACCGTCGTCAACAGCGCGAACCGCAGCACCGTCGTCACCGCGGCGCACTGCCTGCGGGGCGTCGGGGCGCCCGCCACCGACGACACCTGGCGGCACAACCTCTACTTCGTGCCCGGCTACCGCAACGGGACGAAGCCGCTCGGCGGATTCAGCATCAAGTCCATGGCCACGTCCTCCCGTTGGGACGCCGATCCGGCCGGCACGACCTCGAACGACGTCGCCCTCGCCGGCTACGACAGCGCGGTCCTCGTGGCGAACCCGTCAGCCGAGGGGCGTCGGCTCGCGGACGTCACCGGAAGCCAGCGGATCGCGTTCACCGGGCCCGCGGCGGGCGAGTTCATCCACACCTTCGGCTACCCGAAGGACCGGCTCAACGACCCCAGCGCCAAGTACGCCGGTTCACGCATGATCCACTGCGCCGGAGCGAACCGGCCCGCCCCCAAGGCGCCCCTGCTGTGGGGCGAGTCCTGCGACATGTCCCACGGGGCGAGCGGCGGCCCGCACTTCGCCCACTTCGACACCCGGACCGGCGCCGGCACCGTCGTCGGCGTCACCACCACCACGGAGGACCTCGCGGGCGGGCAGCCCGGCACGCTGTACGCCACCCGTTTCGGTGACAGTGCCCACCGCCTCTACAACTGGGCCCAGGCGCGCTCGGCCTGACCGGCACGGAGACCGGCCGGGACCGCCAGGTCCCACCGGGCTCCGACGGGCCCCACCAGGAGACGCCGGTACCGGGGGCGCGAGCCGACTGGCTTCCACACCCCCGGTACCGGCGTCCGAGGCCTCCGCCCGGGGAGGCCGTCCGAAGCCGCTGCGGCGTCCGTCAGGCCGGGACCACCCGGTAACTCCACATCGCCCAGGGCAGGTTGGACTGGGCCAGCGAGCCGGTGGCCCACGGGTACGCACCGGCGCAGTCCGCGCCCGAGTACAGCACCACGGACGCGGAGCCGGCGGCGACCTGGACGGAGCGGGCGGGCGCCGACAGGGTGTGGCAGGTGCCGAAGTCGCCCAGGTCGATCGTGGTCACAGCCCCGCTCCCGCCGGTGCCGGTGTACAGGTGGGCGCCCGGCTGCGGCGGCGGCCAACCGGCGGCGTGCGCCGATCCGGCGCCGAGGCCGATCAGGGCCGTGACCACGGTCGCCGCAGCGGCCGAGCCGCGGAGCATCGCCTTCGAGGTGAACATGCGTGAACCACCTTTCCGTAGGTGTGCTGGTGGTGCCGGCACGGCAGGCGGTGGCGAAGGATCTGTAGGGCTCACCGCCCCTACCGTGCCGGCGGGTTGGGACACCGGGTCGAACGGCCCGGACCGCAGGGTCCTGCTCAGTAGACGTTGATCTCGTTGGTGCAGTAGGTCCAGTACGGGCGGGGCGGGGCCCAGCCGAGATACTTGGTGCCGCAGATCTTGATGCTCTTGATCTTCACCCAGTACTTCGTCGCGACGTCCTTGCCCTGGTCCACCGCCAGCTCCGTCTTCTCGCTGTTGAAGTCGTCCGTGGCGCGGACGGAGCCCTTGAAGTAGGTGCCGTCACCGACCTTGATCCACACCCAGCCGTCCGAGCAGTTGTCCACCTCGACCTGGACGTTGTCGAATTTGAAGTACTTCGTGCAGCCGGCCGTGGCAGCGGTGCCCGCCGCCGCGGGGGAGACCGATACGGTGGTCAGCGCGGCCACGGCGAGGCCCAGGGCGCCGGCCGTCCTGGCCAGCCTGCCGGACAGGTTGTTCACGGTGATGACTCCCATGGTGTGGTGACGAGGTGTCTGCTCGTGGAGCGTCTCCACTGTGCCGCGGCAGTCGCCGGTACGGCATCGGTCATCTGACCGCGATCGCCGGTACCGCGACGGGCGCGGGGATCAGTCAGATGACTGCACCCGTCCCGACCGGGCCGCCGTCCCCGAGCCGCGGACGGGCTCGGCCCAGCAGCGCGGCGATCACCCGCCGGACGACCGCGTGGCCCTCCGCGGCGCCGTCGAGGCCCACCGCACGGACAACGGTGCGGAGTTCCAGTTCGCCTTCCACCGGCACGTGCTCGACAAGGGCATCGCCCACACCTGCATCAAGCCGGCATCCCCCACCTCAACGGCAAGGTCGAACGCTCACACCGGATCGACGCCGAGGAGTTCTACGCACGCTCGCCGGTGTCGTCGACGACGGCACCGGCGTTCTCAACGACAAACCCCGAGAACGGGAGGACCACTACAACTCCCACCGCCCGGACGGCGCTCCCGGCGGCCAGACGCCCTATGAACGCCTCAAACAGAAGACCGGGACCCAGGTGTAACCGGGCTCCGGCAGATGCACGGCTAGGGCGCACCGGACAGGACTTCCACCTCGCCCGTGTCGAGCGAGTAGTAGGCGCCGACCACGGCGAGGGCGCCCTTTCCCACGAGTGGGGCCAGGTCCTGGTTGGAGCGCAGGTCGGCTGCGGTCAGCGTGACCTGGGCGCGGGCCATGGTCTCGACCGGGTCGGCGCCGCCCTCCCGGACCGCTTGTTCGTACGCCGGCTGCAGGGCCTTGACGATCGCTTGCAGGTTGCCGGGCAGCGGTTTGTCGTCACGAAGGGACTCGTACGCTGCCTTGACAGCGCCGCAGCGCTGATGCCCGAGGACCACGACGAGGGGGGTGCCACTCGTCATGGGCCCGTACTCGACAGAGCCGGTGACCACCGGGCCGACCGCCTCCCCGCCCGTGCGCATCACGTAAAGGTCGCCCAGACCGGTGTCGAAGAGGAGCTCGGGCGGCACTCGCGAGTCGATGCACGAGAGGATCGCCCCGAAAGGCTCCTGTTCCTGGGCCACGAGCTGACGCCGGTTCGGATCCCGGTCGGGGTGTTGAAGGTTCCCGCTCACCCAGCGCTTGTTGCCTTCCATCAGCCTCGTGAATGCCGCGGCGGGCGTGCTGGGCCGTGCTTGCGGCGAAGCGCTGGTCGTCGGCGAGTCCGCCCTCGTCGATGTGCACCCCGCGAGCGCGACCGTGGCGCCCACGAGCCCGCCGGCAAGGAGCGCTCTACGGCTCGGGTGTCCGGTTCTGTCCATCGGCTGTTCCCCTCGACGTCGCTCGGACACGTCCCTGTGTCTCGGCCCGGCCAATTGTTCAGCGTGGCGTGGGTGCCCTGGCGGCAGGCGCAAGCGGGCACGGGCCACATTGCTGCGGATGGCCCAGAACTCGTTCGGGCGTCGGGGCACTTGGCTTCGTCGGTGTCCGGGATCACGCCGGTGCCCTCCCCGGTGCCGCCCGACACCGGGTTGATGGAGCGGGCGGTCAGGTGTAGAGCGCGGCGGCGCGGCGGGTCGCCTCGGTCAGGCGGGCGCGGAGTTCGGGCGGGTGGAGGACCTCGGCTTCCGGGCCGAGGCGCAGGAGTTCGAAGTAGCCGATGTCCCAGGTCTCGACCGGCAGGGTCACGGTGACCCAGCCGTCGGCGTCCGGGGGGCCCGCGGTGGCGAGGGCGTCGGAGGCGGCGGTCGGTTCCAGCAGGACGGCGAGGTTCTCGACGGCGAGCGGGCTCAGGCGCACCGTGGCCCGCTCGCGCAGCATGGCGCGGGCGAACTCCCGCGCCGCCGCGCTCCAGTAGCCGGCGAGGTCGAACTCCGGGTCGCGCTCGAACCGTTCGTCGCCGGCCTCGGCGGTCTCGAAGCGGTCGACGCGGTACGAGCCGACCCGGCCGGACGGGCCACGCGCCGCCAGGTACCACTGCCCGGCCTTCAGGACCAGGCCGTACGGTTCCAGCCGCCGCTCCCGGGTGCCGCCGCGCGCCGCGTAGCGGGCGTGGAGCACGCGGTCCTCCCACACGGCGCGCGACACCTCGGTGAGCAGCGGAGGGGGTTCGGCGTCGCGGAACCAGGCCGGTGCGTCCAGATGGAACCGCCGGGTGGCGGCCGCGGGGGCGTCGCCCAGGGCGGCGGCGACCTTCAGCCGCGCGGCGAGGGCGTGCCCGGCCAGGCCCATGTCGCGCAGCGGGCCCGGTAGCCCGGCCAGGTGCAGGACTTCGGCTTCGGCGCGTTCGAGACCGGTGAGACGGGTGCGGTAGCCGTCGACGAGCCGGTAGCCCCCGCCCCGGCCGCGTTCGGCGTACACCGGTACTCCGGCCTCGACCAGCGCGGTGACGTCCCGCTGCACGGTGCGCTCGGAGACCTCCAGCTCGGCCGCGAGTTCCGCGGCGGTCATCGTCCGCCGGGCCTGGAGGAGCAGCAGCAGCGCAATGGCCCGGCTCGCCCGCACGTCACTGCCCTCCGTCGCCTGTCGTCGTCGCGCGCCCGGACCTCCGGCGTACGGGCGCGGCACCATCCTCGCCGGGCGCGGCGGCGCGGGCCCGCCCGGGGCCGGGGGCGAGCCGTGCACGGCCCCGGCCCCGGGCGGGCATCCGCCGCGGACCACGCACGCGGCCCTGCCGTTCGTGCGGGCGCCGCACGCGGGCGCCGTACGTCAGCCCCGTAGGCGGTTGCGCTGGGTGGTGTACTGGCGTACGAACGGCGAAAGGCCCTCCAGGTACCGCAGTCGGGCCTCGCTGTGCAGGGTGTCGACGGCGAGTGAGGTCTTGCCGCTGCCGCTGCCGCTGCTGCTGGCGCCGGTGAAGGCGACGAGCCGGCCTTTGGGGATGCTCGGGGACACCTCGCGCAGGTTGTCGGTGCGGGCGCCCGCGACGTCGATGGTGTCGCGCCTTCGGTCGGCCCCGGCGGTGTGCGGGGCCGGCGTTCGCGGGTCCGGTACGGGCGGGGTCATGCCGCGTCCGGCTTCTCGCCGAGCTTGTCGAGGTCCGGGGCGAACGCGGCCGTCCAGTGCGGGTGCAGCCGGTAGTAGACCACGTCGTTGTCCCAGTCGAAGGCGTCGTCGCCGTAGAAGTCCCGGAAGTACGCGAGCAGGTCCGGCCAGTCCGCGGCCGGCTCGCCGCCGTGGGGGTTGAGGATCTCCACGGTGCCGTGGGTGAACACGCCCAGGTCCTCCCCGCGCAGGTGCGCGGCGCTGACGGCGGGCCGGGCGGCGAGGTGCCGGGCCTTCGCGGAGCCGCGTGCGGTGCCGAAGTGCCACTTCCCGTGAAGGAAGTGCCCGTCCACGCCGCTGATCCGCGGCTCGCCCTTCGCCGTCACGGTGGACAGCGCGAGCGTGCACATGCCGGTGAGCACGCGGGTGAGCTGCTCGGCGGTGAGTGTGCGCTCGTCGCTGATGATCGACCGCAGGTGTGCCGTGGAGCGGGAGAGCGAGGAGTGGAGGAGGGCTTGGAGCCGGTGGAGTTCGTCGGGTGTTTCGCGCATGAGGGTCCTTGTCCGTCCGTCGTCCCGGTCCGCGCCACCACGGCGCCGACCGGTGAACCCACTGTCTGCGCGAAACCCGACATCCTCTGTCGTATTTCCCGCGATGTCCTCCCTTGTGGGGTGTCCTCCCTTGTGCGGTGTCCTCTGCACCTCGGCGGTGCCTCACGGTGGCGGGGGTCGGTGGCTTCGCGGTCGTTCCGATGGGCCGCTGACCCCGTGAGCGGCAACGGTGGTGACGTGCCGGCTGACGGGGAGGGTCAGCGGTGACTTGCTCGGCGATTCGTCGTCCCAGGTGGGTTCCTGTCCTTCGGCGAGGCGCAGCCGCGGGAAGCGGTCGAGCAGGGCTTCCAGCCCCACGGCCATCTGGGCCCGGGCCAGGTGCGCGCCGATGCAGTTGTGCGCGCCCCGGCCGAAGGCGAGGTGCGGGTTCTCCGCTCGGCACAGGTCGAGCCGGTCGGCGTCGGGGAACATCCGCTCGTCGCGGTTGGCCGAGGCGAGGACGGGCAGAACGGCGTCGCCCGCGCGGATCCTGCGGCCGTGCAACTCGATGTCCTCGACGGCCTGGAGGACCACGACGCCGTTCATGACCGGTATGTACCGCAGGAGCTCCTCCACCGCGCCGGGCAGGAGGCCGCGGTCGTCGCGGAGCCGGGCGTAGTGGTCGGGCGGGGTCAGCAGGGCCACCACGGCGTCGGCCAGGAACATGGTGCTCGTGCGGTAGCCGGCGACCAGCATCGACAGCCCGAAGTTCACCACGCTCTCCCCGTCCAGGGTGCCGCGCCCGCACGCGTGGACCAGCTCGGTGAGGACGTCGTCGGCGGGCTCGCGCCGCTTGCGGTCGAGCAGGGACGCGATGTAGTCGCGCAGTTCGGAGGTGACCTCGCGGCCCTCGTCCAGGGTGACCATCGCCCCGAGGGCGGCGTCCGCCCTGGGCAGGAAGTACTCGCGGTCCTCGTAGGGGATGCCCACCAGATCGCACATGGCCAGCAGCGGGAAGGGCTCCAGGAAGCCGCCGACCAGGTCGCCGGGCTGCCCGGCGGCCGTGAAGTCGTCCAGCAGCCCGTCGGCCGACCGGCGCAGGCGCGGCAGCCGGCGCCGGACGGAACGGACGCTGAACGGTTCGGCCAGAGCACGGCGCAGGGCCGCGTGGCGGGGTCCGTTCAGTTCCATCATCGTGATCAGGCCCGGCTCGTCGGCGGCGGCCCGGTCGGGCCGGGGCGGCCAGTCGTTGATGGTCGGCCGGATCAGCCGGGGGTCCGCGATCAGGTCCCGGACGTCCTCGTAGCGGGTGGCGTACCAGGCGGTGGCGCCGATCGGCAGCCGGACCTTCGCGAGCGGGCACTCCCGGCGCAGCCACCCGTACTGCGCGGGCGGGCCCATGGTGCCCGGGGGCGGGAGTGGCAGGTCGATCACGGGCGGGTCGACGGCGGGTCGCGGCGGTGTGCTGCTCACTGGCGGTGCTCCCTGGTCGCGTACGAGGTGGTCGGGCACGAGGTGGTCGCGTACGAGGTGGTCGGGCACGAGGCGGTCGCGTAGGAGGTGGTCGGGTGCGAGGTGGCCGGGTGGGTCTCACCAGTCGACCGGGAGGGTCAGCGGTGACTTGGTCACGGATTCGTCGTCCCAGGTGGGTTCCTGTCCTTCGGCGAGGCGCAGCCGCGGGAAGCGGTCGAGCAGTGCCTCGACTCCCGCGGTCAGTTCGGCGCGGGCCAGGTGGGCGCCGAGGCAGTTGTGGGCCCCCCGCCCGAAGGCGAGGTGGCCCCGGCGGCCCGTGGTCGCGCCGGCCCGGTCCAGGTCGAGCCGGTCGGCGTCGGCGAAGACCCGCTCGTCGCGGTTGGCGCAGGCCGGTACGGGGATGACGGCGTCGCCCGCGCGGATCGTCCGCCCGTGCAGTTCGATGTCCTCGGTCGCCAGGAGGATCACGGTGCCGTTCATCACCGGCATGTAGCGCAGGAACTCCTCCACCGCGCCGGGCATCAGCTCCCGGTCGTCGCGCAGGCGGGCCCACAGGTGCGGCCGGTCGAGCAGGGTGTGCACGGTGTCGGCCAGGAAGAAGCTGCTGATGCCGAAGCCGACGGTGAGCATGGACAGCCCGAAGGCCACCACGTCGTCGTGGGTCAGCTCGCCGTCGTCGCACCGGCGGACCAGCCGGGTCAGGACGTCGTCGCCGGGCCGGTCCCGCTTCCGGGCGATCAGTGCGGCGACGTACTCGCGCAGCAGGTCGGTGACCCGGCGCCCCTCCTGCGAGGTCACCATGCCGCCGAGGGCCGCGTCCAGCACCGGGAGGAACCAGTCCCGGTCCTCGAAGGGAATGCCCACCAGGTCGCAGAGCACGAGCAGGGGGAAGGGGTCGGTGAAGCCGGCGACCAGGTCGCCGGGCGGGCCGTTCTCCTCGAACGCCCGCAGCAGGCGCCCGGCGAGCCCGACGATGCGCGGCAGGTGGTCGCGCACGGCCCGGGAGCTGAACGGATCGGCCAGGGCCCGGCGCAGGGCCGCGTGCCGGGGGCCGTCGAGTTCGGCGATGGTGACCAGGCGCGGCCCGTCGTCCGCGGGCTGCCCGGGACGCGACGGCCAGTCGTTGATGGTCGGCCTGATCAGCCGGGGGTCCGCGAAGAGCATCCGGACGTCTTCGTAGCGGGTGACGTACCAGGCGGTCGCGTCCATCGGCATCCTGACCCTGGCCAGGGGGCAGCTCTCGCGCAGCCGCGCGGACCCCTCGGGCGGCCCCATGGTGCCCGGCGGCGGGAGCGGGAAGTCCAGGACGTCCGGCTCGGCGCCGCGCCCCCGCGCGCCGGGTGGCTGTCCGCTCATGCCGGTTTCCCGTCCGGGTGGCCGCGGCCGGGGCGTTCGATGTAGCCGGTGGTGTAGAAGTACTCCAGGTAGCGGTCCAGCAGCTGCGCGTCGACGGGAGGGCAGTGCAGGCCCGCGGTGGCCAGGTCGTGTTCGACGTTGGCCCGCCCGACGGTCGGGAAGGTGCCCTCGAAGTACATCTCCTTGACGGACATGTCGGCCTGCTTGCAGCGGTCCACGCACAGTGAGACGAACGGGGCCGTGGGGCTCGTGGGGTGCTGCGCGACGTGGCGGACGAGTTCGCCCACCCACTGCTCGTAGGGGAGCCGGGAGATCCGGTGGCCGGCCGCGTCCATCCGGTCGAGCATGTCGCGCAGGCTCGCGGGGCGGGGGTTGGTCAGGTGGTAGGTCCGGCGGGTGGCGCGGTGGGTGGTGGCGATGTGCACCAGGGCGGCGGAGAGGAAGTCCACCGGGACGAAGTCCAGCGGCAGCGGGATGTCGGGGGCCAGCCCGGTCTCGCTGATCGTCTTGAACAGCGAGCAGATCGCGGTGTCGGTGTTGCAGGCGCCGGTGCACCGGTCGCCGGTGATCTCGTACGGACGGTAGACCGCCACCGGCAGGCCCTGGTCCGCGGCGTCGCGCAGCACCTCCTCGGCGACCCACTTGCTCTCGGCGTAGCCCATGGTGAGTCCGTCGGCGTGGTCGAGCGGCAGGTCCTCGTCGACGTGCCGTACGCCGGCGGTTCCGAAACCGGCGAGCACCGCGATGGTGGAGAGGAAGTGCACCGGCACCCGGCGCCCGGCCGCCAGTCGTACGAGCTCCCTGGTGCCTTCCACGTTGGTGCGGCGCAGCGCGTCGTACGGATAGATGAAGTTGACCTGCGCGGCCGAGTGGATCACCAGGTCGAGGGCGCCGGCGAGTTCGTCGGCGCGGCCCGGCTCCAGCCCGAGGCCGGGTTCGGCGAGGTCGGCGGGCAGGCACACGATGCGGTCGGCGGCTTCGGGGGTGGCGAGGCCGAAACGGTCGAGGTTGCGCATCACCTTCTGCCGGGCGTGGGCGGGGGCCCGGCTTCGCACCGGGCAGTGCACCCGGGCGGCGGTGCGGCGCAGCAGCGCGGCCAGGAGGAACGCGCCGACGAAGCCGGAGGCGCCGGTGAGCAGCACCTCCGCGGGGTGGTGCCAGTCCGGTTCCGGCCCGCGCTGCGCCGGGAGGGTGAAGCCCAGCCGTGCCTCGGCGCGGAAGTCCACCGGGCCCGCGTCGGTGCTCACCCCGCCGGGCCGGCTCTGGACGGCGACGACGGCGGCGGTGAAGTCCTCCAGTGCGGGGGCGCGCAGCAGGCTGTGGACGAGGGTGCGGCCGTGCCGGGCGTCGAGGTCGAAGGCGGCCAGCGTACGGGTGACGGCCTCGGCTGCCAGCAGGGAGTCGCCGCCGATGTCGAAGAAGTTGTCGCCCGGCGCCGGGTGCACACCCAGCACCACCTGCCAGACCCGGGCCACCGTGTCCTGCGGACCGGGCTCGGTGCCGTTCACCGCCGCCGGGACGGCCGCCTGCTCGGTCGCCGCCAGCCCGCGCAGCCGGTGGCGGTCGACCTTGCCCCCGGGCGTCACCGGGAAGCGCGCGAGTTCCACCAGCCGCGCGGGCACCGCGGGTGCGGGCAGCCAGGCGGCGAGACCGCTGCGGATGCGGTCCAGGGTCAGTGCCTGGCCGGGGCGGGCCGCGGTCACGTACCCGATCAGGGCGTCGCCGTCCCGTTCGACGACGGCCTCGCCCACCGCGTCGTCCGCGCGCAGCCGCGCCTCCACCTCGTCCGGCTCGATGCGGTGCCCGCGCAGTTTGATCTGCCGGTCCACCCGGGCCCGGTACTCCAGTACGCCGTCCGGGTACCGGACCACGCGGTCACCGGTGTGGTAGAGGCGCGTACCGGGCTCGACGAGGTCGTCGACGAAGCGTTCGGCGGTCAGCTCGGGGTCGCCGAGGTACCCCAGTGCGAGCCCGTCCCCGCCGACGAGGAGTTCGCCCTCCTCGCCGGTGTCGGCGAGCGTGCCGTCCGGGCGCAGCACGTGACAGGTGGAGTTCTCCAGGGGGAGGCCGATCGGCACGGCCGTCGCCCCGGGAGGCAGGTCGTGCAGCGCGTGTGCGGTGGAGACCACGCTGTTCTCGGTCGGGCCGTAGAGGTTGGCCACGGTGGTGTCCGGGCAGGCCGCCAGGATCGCGCGGGCCAGCTCCGCGTCCATCGCCTCGCCTCCGGCCGAGGCGAACCGCAGGGACCGCAGCGCCGAGGGCCTGGTGCGCGCGATGTGGTGGAACACCCCGGTGGTCAGGTACGCGATGTCGACCCGCTCGGAGAGCAGCAGCGATTCCAGGGCGGTCGGCGACAGCAGTTCCTCCTGGTCGGCGATCACGACGCAGGCGCCGGCGAGCAACGCGGGCCAGATCTCGATCGTGGAGGCGTCCGAGGAGAGGCCGTAGGCGTGCAGCACCCGCTCACCGGGCCGCGGCCGCTGCCGCACCAGGTCGGAGGCGGCCAGCCGGACGACGCCGCGGTGCGGGATCGCCACGGGTTTGGGGCGGCCGGTCGAGCCGGAGGTGAACATCACGTAGGCGCAGTCCGCGGGTTGTGCCCGGGCCTGCGGTACCGCGGCCGGGGCGGTCGGGGCCAGGACGCCCACGTCGATGCGGGAACGCACGCGCCGGATGCGGCGGGAGCTGCCGGGCAGCGCGACGACGGTGTGCACCCCCGCGTCCTCCGCCATCGCCTGCAGACGCGCGGGCGGCGAGGCGTCGTCGAGCGGGACGTAGGCCGCACCGCTCTTGAGGATGCCCAGGAACGCGACCAGCGCCTCCGGAGAACGGGCCCCGCACACCCCGACCGTGTCGCCGTACCGCACGCCGGAATCGTGCAGCCGGGCCGCCAGCGCGTCGGAGCGGAGCTTGAGTTCGCCGTAGCTGATGCTGCGGCCGTGCTGCACGGAGGCGATGGCCTGCGGGCGGTGCGCCGCCCGGGCGTCGAACAGCTCGTGGAGGCAGCGATCGCGTGGATACGGCACCGCCGCGGCGTGCTCGGCCGTGGCCTGATGCGTCCTTGTCCGGGTGTTCATCGGGATGTCACGCTCTCTGCCGCGCGCGGGCCGCGTGCGCGGCACGCTACGGTTCGAACTCCTTGGCGAAGGCGGCGAAGTCGGCGGTGCGCCATCTCTCGGGCCTCATGCGGATGAGGACGTCGTCGTCCAGTTGCCGCCGGTTGGCGTCCAGGTACGCGGCCGCCGTGTCGGCGTCCAGGTACCGGCGGGCCAGCTCCTCGCGTTCGGCCGGCGGCAGCGGGTCCTCGACGGCCACCACCGGCCCCTCCACACTGACGTAGCGGTAGGGCGCCGACTCGACCTGCGCGCAGAGACTGAACCGGCCCGCGCCGCGGACGAGCCGGGCCTTCAGCGTCTCCCGCCCGGTCTGGATCGTCACCAGCCCACCGGGCCGGTAGGAGTACCAGAGCGGGACGAGCAGCGGTCCGCCGCCGTCGCGCGTGTCGTCCACCCCCAGGATTCCCACGTGCGGGCCGGCGAGGAACGCCTCCCGGGCTTCGACCGACATCCTGAGATCCACTGGTACCGCCTCGATTCGGCAGGAGACGCATCCGGTATCGATTCGCGCGAGGGAGCGTGAGCCGGCGGGGGCCTCCGGGCGGCCGGCGTGTGACCGCCGCAGGTCTGTGCGGGTCCTCGGTCCTTCTCGTCCGGTGCGCACGGCCTTCGGGAACCCGGTTGGGCGGCCAGGGCAGGGCCGGGGCCGGGCTCTCTCCTCCACGTTTCCACCACACCCGGGTGGCCCGCATCCCGGCGGCCGCGCCCGCGGTGCCTCCGCGGCCCCGCCGAAGAGCACGACGGGCGCCCCGGAGGGATCCTGCCAGTGTCGGCCGTCAGGTGGTTCCCGGCCGGTTCCAGGAGAAGGAGGGGCGCATGAGGGCGGCCATCCGGGCCGAGGGCCTGGTGAAGGACTTCGGCGACGTACGGGCCCTGGACGGGGTCGACCTGGACGTGCCGGAGGGGACGGTGCTGGGCCTGCTCGGCCCCAACGGCGCCGGCAAGAGCACCGCGGTACGGGTGCTCACCACCCTGGTGCGGCCCGACGCGGGCAGCGCCCACGTGGCGGGGGTCGACGTGCTCAAGCACCCCGGCCGGGTTCGCAGCCTGCTGGGCCTCTGCGGCCAGTACGCGGCGGTCGACGAGTACCTCACCGGCCGGGAGAACCTCCAGATGGTCGGCGAGCTCTACCAGATGCGGACCAGGGACGCCAAGGCGCGCGCCCGGGAACTGCTGGAGTGGTTCGACCTCGCCGAGGCGGCCGACCGGCTGACCAGGACCTACTCCGGTGGCATGCGCCGCCGGCTCGACCTGGCGGCCGCGCTGGTGGTGCGACCCCCGGTGATGTTCCTCGATGAGCCCACCACCGGTCTGGACCCGCGCAACCGGCTGGCGCTGTGGGAGGTCGTCGAGATGCTGGCGGCGGAGGGCACCACCCTGCTGCTCACCACCCAGTACCTGGAGGAGGCCGACCGGCTGGCGCACGACATCGTCGTGGTCGACCACGGCCGGGTGATCGCACGTGGCTCCGCCGACGACCTCAAGACCAGGACCGGCGGCGAGCGGGTGGAGGTGGTGGTCCACGACCGCGAGCAGATCGGTGCGGCCGTCGCGGCGCTCACCCCGTACGGTGGGGGCCCGCTCAGCGTGGAGCAGCACACCCGGCGGATCCTCGTGCCGGTGGGCGGGGGCGCCCGGGTGCTCGCCGACGTCATCCGCGAGCTGGACGGGCTGGGCGTCCTCATCGACGACATCGGCCTGCGCAGGCCCACCCTCGACGACGTCTTCCTCTTCCTCACCGGCCACGCGGCCGAGGAGAACGACGCGGGAAAGCCGCCTCGGACGGCTTCCGGGGCCGGGCGGCGCCGGTGGACACGGAACGCCCAGGGGAATTCCCGGTGGGGGCTTCGGCGCCCCCGCCAGAAGTAGCGACCGGGCGGGCGACCACCCGGGCCGGCCACGCACCCGGCCGTACGACGGACTCGCCGTCCGCTACGAAGCGACAGTGCTGGTCGCGGCCATCAACGAACGGCTGTGACCAGCACTGTCGAGACACGCCCTAGCTAGTCCGACCTCGACCGCACGTGGTCGGCGATCGCCACGTCGTCGTTCGCGTCGTACATCTCGTCGATCAGCATGGCGAACGACCTCACGACAGCGTTGCGCTTGACCTTGCCGTTCGCGGTCCGCTCGCCGCGTTCGACCTCCAAGGGGCGCGGCAGAACGCGGAAGTCCTTCAGCTGTTCCGCCCGCGCGAGATCCGCGTTGACCCGGTCGACCTCCGTCCGCAGGCGTTCGGTCGCGGCCTCGGCCGACAGGGCGTCCGCAGTGGTGCTCGGCTCCAGCAGGACGGTGAGGTACTTGCGCGCCTCCCCGACGACGATCGCCTCGTTGATCAGCGTGCTCTCCTTCAACCGGGTTTCGATGGGTTGAGGACTGATCGTCTTGCCGCCCCGGGTGATGATCACGTCCTTCTTGCGGCCGATGAGCCGGATGTCGCCGTGGGGCGTGTACTCGACCAGGTCACCGGTGTGCAGCCAGCCGTCCCGGAGGACGGCCTCGGTCTCCTCCGGGTCGCGCCAGTATCCGGTGAAGAGGAGCGGTGCGCGGATCAGCATCTCGCCGTCGTCCGCGACTCTCACCTCGAAGCGCGGGTCCGCGAACTTCCTGCCGATCGTGCCCGGGCGGGGGAACGGCTGGTCGAAGTGCGCGACGGGGCACGCTCCGGTCTCGGTGAGGCCGTAGTTCTCGCGGAGATCGAGCCCCCAGATCTGCCAGATCCCGAGGACGCTCTCGGGCATGGCCGCGGACGCGGTGTAGGCGAGGCGGATGCGGTCCATCCCGACGGTCGCCCGCAGCGGCAGGAAGACTCCGCGCAACGCGGCGGCGTACGCGATGCGCAGCGGTACCGAGGACCGGCGGTGGGACCAGCGGTTGTCGGCCACCCTGCGGCCGATCCACATGGCGGCGTCGTAGACGTGGCGGCGCGATCGAGGCCAGGCCTGTGTCCGGGCGATGAGTTCACCGGCGGCCTTCTCGTAGAACCGCGGTGGCCAGAGCAGTGCCGTCGGCCGTACCGAGCGCAGCACGTCCCGGTAGTCCTCGATGGGGCAGTACGTGACCACCAGCCGGGTGAGCAGCGGCGCGAAGAGCGACATCACCGCCGGCGCGACGTGGGCCAGCGGCAGGAATCCCACGACGTCGTGCTCGTGGCCCACGCTCTCCGGGTAGAGGCCGACGACGGTCTGGATCGAGTGCTGCAGCGTCCGGTGCGAGTGCGTGACGCCCTTCGGCGCCCCGGTGGACCCCGACGTGTAGAAGAGTGCCGCGGCGTCGTCGAGGGATCCGCCCGCGACCAACTCGCGCAGCGTGTCCAGACCTTCGTCGGCGTGCCGCGCTCCTTGCTCGCACAGGGCTTCCCAGGTCGTCCCGTCGACGGTCCCGGGCAGCGCCGGTGGCATGGCGTCGATGCCGGCGACGAGCCGCAGCGTCGGTGTGTGCGCGGCGACCGCCGCTACCTTGGTGAGATCCGTCGCCGTCTCACCGATGAAGGCGGCCGCCTCGCTGTGCGTGAGGAGTTGTTCGATCTCGGCGGGCGAGTTGGTCGGGTAGACACCGACCGCCACGCCGCCGAGGCTCTGCACCGCCAGCGCGGCGAAGGCCCATTCCGGGCGCGCGCTGCTCATCACGGCGACGCGGTCGCCGTGCCGTACACCGTGCGCGGCGAGGCCGAGTGCGAGGTCGCGCACACGGCCCGCGTACGACCGCCAGGTGATCGTCTGCACGACCCCGTCGCGCCAGTGCCGCAGCGCGATGTCGTCGGGTGTCCTGCTCGCACGATCGAGCAGCAGCCCCGGAAGCGTCCGGGTCGGTTCGAAAGTCCTCAGATCCATGACGTGGCTTCCTTCCCGGACCCGGCCGGCCCGGGTCCGACGGCGATCACGCGGCACGCTCCCCGAGGCGAAGGAAGCCACCTCGGTACCACATCACCGGCTCACCGCCGCCCGTCCGGGCTTCGCGCACGCGGCCGATGAGGATCACGTGATCGCCACCGGGGACGACCTGGTGCAGTTCGCAGTGGAGGACCGCCGCCGCGTCGGGCAGCGACGGGTGGCGTTCCTCGTCGAATTCGAAGCCGGCGTGCGCGAACTTGTCGGCGCCCTTCGTCGCGAACTTCATCGCCAGCTCCGCCTGAGCGGGTGTCACGACGTTCACGACGAACCGTTCGGCGGCCATGAAGACGGGGAAGCAGTCCGCTCGCCGGTCCAGGCACACCAGCACGAGCGGCGGATCGAGTGACAGCGACGCGAAGGAACTCGCGGTGAACCCGTGCAGGGTGCCGGTCGCGCCGCGCGTCGTCACGATGGTCACGCCCGACGGGAAGCTGGCCAGTGCCGAACGGAAGACGGCCCGCTCCACCTCCTCCACTCGATCAGTCATTCCACGCCTCCCGGGCCGCTCGGGCCGCGGGGTCGTCGAAGACCCCGCGTGCGTCGGCGATCGTGGTTCGGAGCTGGGCTTCGGCGGCCCGGTCGGCACCGCCCGTGCGCAGGGCCCGTTTCAGTGCCGCGAACACGGCAGGTGGTTTCGCGGCCGCCGTACGCGGGCGTGCCGTCGCGACGGCGAGCAGCTCGTCCTGCTCGACCACGTGGTCGACGATGCCGATGGCCTGCGCGTCGAGCGCGTCGACGGGCTCTCCCCCCAGCAGGAGGCGCCGGGCCGCGCGGTCGCCGAGAACCGTGCGCACCCGGGCGATCCCCTTCACGGCCGGGAGCAGTCCGTGGTCGATCTCGGGGAAGACGAACCGTGCCCGCGGTGACGCGAACACCACGTCGGCGAACAGCGCGATCTCGATGCCACCACCGACACACCAGCCGTTGACCGCGCACACCAGCGGCCGGGGGAAGTCCTCCAGTGCGCAGAGCAGCGCGTGGAACGACGTCATGCGCTCGACCATGGACTCGGCGTCGTGGGTGTCGGTCTCCTTGATGTCGCCTCCCGCGCAGAAGAAGCGCTCGCCCGCGCCCGTCAGGACCAGCGCGGGGGCGTTCGGGCGGTCGGCGAGGGTGTTCAGTGTCGTCGTCAGCTCGCGGACGGCAGCGTTGCTCAACGCGTTCGCGGGTGGGTGGTCCAGGGTCAGGACGGCCGTGCCGTGCCCTTCGTCGGACACGTGGACAACGCTGTGCGTTGTGTTGTGCCGGGCTGTGGTCATGATCGTCTCCGGTCAGTTCGCCGATGTGTCGGCCGTGCGGGCGGAGGGGAAGTCCGCGGGGCGCTTCTCCCGGAACGCCTGGCGCGCTTCGAGGTAGTCGGCGCCGGCGAAGTCGAGGATTTCGAGCGCACCGGACAGTTCGTGCTGGGGCAGCGCGTCGGTGAGCCACATGTTGAGGGCGCGCTTCGTGAAACGCAGGGCCTGCTGGGGGCCTTGTGCGAGCCGGGTGGCGACCTCCAGGGCGCGCGGCAGTACCTGCTCGCGCGGGACCGCCAGACTCACGAGGCCGATTCGCTCGGCCTCCGTGCCGGTCAGCTTCTCGGACGTCAGCACGTAGTACTTCGTCTTGGCCATCCCGACGAGAAGCGGCCAGATCAGCGCGGCGTGGTCACCGGCGGTCACGCCGACCTTGGTGTGGCCCTCCATGAGCACCGCGTCCTGCGCGACGATGCTGATGTCGGCGAGCAGTGCGGTCGACAGACCGTAGCCGACCGCCGGGCCGTTGATCGCCGAGATGATCGGCTTCTCGATCCGCAGCATGGCCGACACCCGCTTTCGCTCGCTCTCCAGCATCACCAGTGCCTGATCAAGGGTCGGATCGGGCTCCCTGACGTCCATCCCCGTGCAGAAGGCCTCCCCGGCTCCGGTCACCACGACGACGCGGGTTTCGTCGTCGCGCTCGACGTCGGCCCAGATCCGGCTCATCTCCTCGAACATCGGCATCAGCAGCGCGTTGTACCGCTCGGGCCGGTTGATCGTGATCTGCAGGACGCCGTCGGCGGGGCGCTCGACGAGGACGTGACCGGTGCCGTGGTCGTAGAGGTCGCTCATCGAACCGCCTCCACGCCGTTCTTGAGGTCGTGTCGGGCCTGGAACAGGCGGAGCGCCTCCTGGTGGGCGGGGCGCGCGGCGCGGATGTCGGCCAGCACGTCGTCGGCCGGACGCACCACGTTGCGCGGGTGCTTGAAGTGCGGGATCACGTACTTGCCGAACAGCTCGATCGAGCGCATGAGCTGGTCGTGGGGGAGACTGTCCACGCGCAGCACCAGCGCCTCCGCGCCCATGTCCGCGTACCGCTGGACGTGCTCGATGCAGTGCTCCGGATCGCCGACGACGAAGCCCTGCGAACGCTCGAACATGTACTCCTCGTCGTCGAAGTCGACGTCCTTGACCGCGCCCATGTAGGCGTAGTCCTTCGACAGCTTGGACAGCCGCTCGAAGGCGTCGGTCGCGAGCCTGACCATGTCGAACAGGGGCTTGGCCTGCTTGCGGGCCAGCTCCGTCGTCTCGGCGCAGTGCATGCCGCCGCTGATCAGGACCGTCTTGCGCGGCGTGATCGGGTACGGGTGGGTGGTGGCGGCGAGCGTCTCGTCGTAGAGCTTCAGCATGTTCTCCACGAGGTCGAAGCCCAGGAAGAACCCGCCCATGATGGCGCCGATACCCATCGAGGCGGCGGTCTCGACCGAGCTCGGGCTGCCCGCGGCGGCCGAGATCGGCGGGTAGGGGCCCTGTAGCGGCTTGGGAACCAGGCTGCGCGGCGGGATCTTGTAGTGCTCGCCCACGAACGAGAAGGGGTCGTCGAGGAACGCCCGGCGGATCAGCTCGATGCCTTCGCGCCACTGGGCCTTGTTCTCGGTCGGGTCGACTTCGAACGCTCGCAGCGCGAGTGTCGTGTTGCCGCGTCCGGTGCCGAGTTCGACGCGGCCGTTGGACAGGATGTCCTCGGTCGCGATGCGCTCGGCGACGCGCAGCGCGTGATTGATCCGCGTCGGCAACAGCGTCACCAGGTGGATGAAGCGGATCCGGTTCGTGAGAGCCATCAGGTACGGATAGAGCACCTCCGGAGCGGAGATCGAGGCCGTGCCGATGGCGACGTGCTGCTCGGAGCTGCCGAAGGCGTCGAAGCCGACCCGCTCCGCGAGCAGCACCTCCTCGATCAGCTCCTGGTAGCGGTGCTGGTGGGTCAGTCCCGGCTGCGTGTCGCCTTCGGTCATGAGGATGAAGTCCATGTCGCCCCCTCCTTCAATGTTATTGGTCAGTAACGTAGTTCGCGGAATCGGTCCGGTCAAGAGCGCAACTTGGGCGCACTCGCGTTATTGACGGCTAACATTGGAGGCATCGCCCTGAGGGAGCAGCGGATCGGGTACCCGACCTCGCCGCTGGGCGCGGCGCCGCCCGGCGCGTCGCAGGATCCGCCGGCCATGCCGGCGGACGCGGGCTTCGCCGGAGTCGTGGACGACGACCGCTGACCCGGGCACTCACCGGCGGCGTCGAGGCCGTCGCACCCGACGGAGTACTCGGCGACCTCCGGGAGATGTCCTCCGAACTGGGGTTTTCCCACCCGCCTGCGGTGGCGGACCTGCCGACCGGGCACGCGACGGCTCGTTATCGGCCGCTCGCATAAACTGCATCCATGACGAGTTCATCCTCTCCTCGTGCTACGGCTCCACGGGGCTCCCGCCGGCAGGAGCTCATCAAGGTCGCCGGTGAGCTGTTCCACGAGCGCGCCTTCGACGCGGTCACGACCGAGATGATCGGTGCGCGCGCCGGAGTGAGCGGTCCCGCGCTCTACCGGCACTTCCCGAGCAAGCAGGCGTTGCTGATCGCCGTACTCGAGGAGCCGCTGAACGATCTCCTGGCGAATGCGCGCAAGACGGTGACCGAGGTGCGGGATCCGCGCCAGGCGCTGGAGGCGATGATCGACTACCACGTCACACGCAGTCTCCAGAACGTTCCGTCCACCCTCGTGTTCCTGAAGAACGAACACAACGTGCCCGACGAGGAACGCCACCGCATGCGGCGACTGATGCGCCTCTACGCCGAGGAGTGGAGCGCCCTCGTGGAGCGGCTCCGCCCCGATCTGTCGGACGCCCAGAACCGCGTCCTGACGCACGCCGTCTTCTC
The DNA here is from genome assembly GCF_044760075.1 of Kitasatospora sp. NPDC098663. Classification (NCBI taxonomy): domain Bacteria; kingdom Bacillati; phylum Actinomycetota; class Actinomycetes; order Kitasatosporales; family Streptomycetaceae; genus Kitasatospora; species Kitasatospora sp. NPDC098663. Next base: position 87,315 of record NZ_JBIWAP010000017.1, read on the forward strand.
GATGATCAACTCGATTCCGCAGTTCAACAGCGGCCTCGCCCCGGACAGCGTCGCCACGACGATCCGCACCGCCGCGATCAGCGCGTTGCTGGTTCCGCCGGGCACGATCTGAACCGTCTACCGGTGCTGCCGCCCCGACCCCTCACCGGGGTCGATCGAAGGTGTCCACCACCCTGGGGGAAGGCCCGTACGTGACCACCGGCCGGGTGAGCAGCGGCGCCGAGAAGTGCCCTGTTGCCTGTACCTCGTCGGGTGCAGCAGCATGTCTTTCGTGTCCGGACAGTACCGGGGCGCGAAAGAGGAAAGGGCTCTCACTCATGTCCACATTCCTTCTGATACACGGTAGTTGGCACAGCGGGCGCTGCTGGGAGCGGGTGGTGCCGCTGCTGGAGGCGTACGGGCACCGGGTGTTCGCGCCGTCCCTGACCGGCTGCGGGGACAAGGCGCACCTGCTCGGACCGGAGGTGGGACTCGACACGTACGTCGACGACGTGGTCGGGCTGGTCGCCGAACACGACCTCGACGACGTCGTCCTCGTCGGCCACAGCTACGCGGGACTGGTGATCTCCTCCGTGGCCAACCGGATCCCGGAGCGCATCGCACACCTCGTCTACCTCGACGCGCTGGTCCCGCAGGACGGCGAGTCCGCGGTCGACGTCCAACCCGTGGGGCGGCGGATGATCGAGCTCGCCGAGAAGTCCGAGAGCGGCTGGCGCGTCCCTCCGATGCCCGAGCTGCCCGCGCCCCTCGGCCTGTTCGGCGTCACGGACCCGGCGGACGTGGCCTGGCTGCGCGAGACGCTCACGGACCAGACGGTGCGCTGCCTTCGGCAACCCGTGCGACTGGACAACCCGGCGGCGGACGCGATCGCGCGCACGCACATCCACAACGTCGGCCCCACGCCGCCGGGCATCACCCGCCGCCCCGTCCCCCCGGTCCAGCCCAACGGCTCTGCCGCGCAGGTCTGGGAGCTGCTGACCGGCCACGACTGCATGATCACCATGCCGAGGGAACTGAGTGAACTGCTCCTCAAGCTCGCCTGAGCAGCACATCGTCGACCTGAGGTGATCTCGGTCTGCGGGTCGGGGCACGGGCTCAGGCCTGAGCCTCGTGGTCGCGATCAGTCGTCGTGGTGGTCCGCCTGCTCCTTCCTGTGCCGGGGGAGTCGGTGGGACTCGACCGGTCGTCCGCCGGCGAGGTGCTCGGTGACGATGCGGCCGGCGACAGCCGGATCGACCTTCCCGTACCAGACGTCGTCCGGCTGCACGCTGGCGACGGGGGCCTGGTTGCAGGGGAACTGGCACCCCGTCTGGGTGACGAGCACGTCGTCGTCGCCGAGGCCGTGCTCGGTCAGTTTCTGCACCAGGGCGCGTAGTCCCTCCTCCGCGCCCTTGGCCGCGCAACGCGGGCCGCGGCACACCAGGACCTGGTGCCGGTGGCCGGGGACGTCCTCCCAGGCCGCGGACGTGAGGCCGGGCTCCTCGCCGGTGATGGCCTTCGTCACCGCGGCCACCGCGGGGACCGCGTCCGGTGCGTCGGCGAGGCGGGTCGCGACGAGGAGTTCGGGGCGGTGGCCCGCGCGCTCGCGCCACCAGTGCGCCGCGATCCGCCGCAGCCAGGACTGGGCCGGGCCGGAGGCCGCGAGGCGGACGCCGATCACGACCACGGTCTCGGCGCCCGCGTCGGCCAGCCTGGTCAGCTCGGCCGACAGGGAGGGGTCTGCCTGCTGCAGGAACGCGATCGAGGCCTGGTGCGACGCCGCTGTCCGGAGGAGTTCGTCACGACGGACGGCTTCCCCGATCGACATGCCGACCAGGAGCGTGGCACTGCGGCGGGCGAGCACGCCCGGGACGGGGAGGGTCATGGTGTTGTCCCTTCGGGGAGCAGTCCGTTCCACCGGATGTGCGGTCTGTCGTGCCGGGGGTGTCGTTCCACGGTGACGTCGACGCCGTAGACGTGCGCGATCGTCGGCGAGGTGAGCACGTCCGAGCTGGGCCCGTGGGCGACCAGCCGGCCGTCGAGCAGGACGGCGACCTCGTCGCAGTAGGCGGCGGCGAGTTCGAGGTCGTGCAGCGCGGCTACCGTGGTGACGCCCAGCCCGCGTACGGTGTCGAGGAAGCCGAGTTGGTGGCGCAGGTCGAGGTGGTTGGTGGGCTCGTCGAGCAGGAGCACGCCGGGCTCCTGCACCAGTGCCCGCGCGAGCTGGACCCGCTGCCGCTCGCCACCCGACAGCGTCGGCCAGGACCGGTCGAGCAGGTGGCCGACGTCGGCCGCGGCAACGGCATCGGCGAACACGGACCGCTCGTGGGCGTCGGTGGCGGAGTTCGCCGGCACGGGCCAGCGGCTGCGGTGCGGTGTGCGTCCGAGCTCGATGACCTGACGGACCGGCAGCGACAGCCGGGTGTCCGCCTGCTGCTCCATGAAGGCCACCTGCCGTGCTCGTCGGCGGGCCGTGAGTGCGTGGAGATCCTCTCCGTCCAGGAGGACGCGCCCCTCGCTCGGCCGGGTCAGTCCGGCGACCGCGCGCAGCAAGGTGGTCTTCCCGGCGCCGTTGGGCCCGAGCAGGCCGGTGATCCGGCCGGGGGCGAACGCGAGCGAGACCGCGTCCAGCAGGGTGGCTCCGCCGATGCGCACTCGAAGTCCCTCCGCGCGCAGCTCGGCGGGGGGCGTCACCGTCACTGCCCCCTCCCGTCGGCCCGCCCCTGGCGCCACAGCAGCCAGGCGAAGAAGGGCGCTCCGAGTCCGGCCGTGATGACGCCGACGGGGATCTCCCGGTCGGGGAGGACCGAGCGCGCCACGATGTCGCTGCCCACCAGGAGGGACGCGCCCACCAGTGCCGACACGGGCAGCAGGAGGGCGTGGCGCGGGCCGCAGACGAGCCGGACGACATGCGGTACGACCAGGCCGAGGAACCCGATGACGCCGGTGTGGGCGACCAGGCACGCGGTCACCAGGGCGGCGGTGGCGACGAGGACCCAGCGGGTGCGCTCGACGTGGACGCCGAGGGAGCGGGCGGCGGTCTCGCCGAAGGCGAAGGCGTCCAGGTCGCGGGCCGAGGAGGCCAGGACCGTGACACCGGCCAGCGCGACCGCGGTCAGGAAGACGGCGGTGGGCCACCGCACGCCGGCGACCGAGCCCAGCGTCCACTCCATGACACCGCGCGCCGCGTTGCGGTCCCCGAGGACCATCACCACGAACGAGGTGTAGGCCCCGCACATCTGTCCCACCGCGATGCCGGCGAGCACGGTCCGGGTGGTCGGTAGCGATCGGGTGCGGGCGCCGGCCAGTGCCAGGACGACGACGGCGGCGAGCAGGGCACCGGCGAAGGCCGCCGTCGCGACCGCGCCGGTGCCCACGGCGCCGGACACGCCGACGCCGAGGACGATCACGGTGACCGCGCCGGCGGCGGCTCCGTCGGAGATCCCGAGCAGGAAGGGATCGGCCAGGTCGTTGCCGGTCAGCGTCTGCAGCACCGCGCCGCAGACCGCGAGGCCGGCGCCGGTGGCGGCCGCTCCCAGGACCCGGGGCAGCCGCAGCTGCCAGACGATCTGGTCGTCCAGCAGCGTGACGTTCGGGTCGCCCAGCCCGAGACGGCGCAGGACGACGTCGATCACCGTCCGGACCGGTTCGTGTTGCGAGCCCACGGCCAGGCCGAGGAGCACGGTGGCCAGGAGCAGGGCCGCACCGACGGCCAGGGCCGCCGTCGCGCGGCCCTGACCGGAGCGCCGCGCGACGGGGTGGGGCGCGGTGGTCATGAACCCGGGTGCAGTTGGCCCAGTCCCGCGGACACCTTGGCGGCGCCGTCGGCGAGCAGCACGCCGGGAGTCGACTCCGAGAACGGCACCACCACGAAGGCCTTGCGCTGCACGGCGGTGAGCTTGCTCAGCACCGGGTCGTTCGCCAAGTAGTCGATCTTGGACTGGGCCGTGTCCCAGCCGGCGTCCGCGAGCACGATGGCGTCCGGGTCCGCCGCGACGACCTTCTCCCAGCTCACGTTCTGCCAGCCACCGGGCAGGTCCGCGAAGACGTTGCGGGCGCCCACGGCGTCGAGCACGAGTTGAGGTCCGCCGTGGCCGGCGCCGACGAACGGCGCCTTGGTGTCCGAGTCGAACCACAGGACCTTCAGGTCCTTGCCCGCGGCCGTCGCCGTCAACTGGGCCAGCTGCTGCTCCTGCTGCTGCCGGATCGCGGTGGCCCGCTCCGTGACACCGAAGACCTTGGCGACGTCGTTCAGTTCGCCCCACACCGCCTGCCAGGTCGTCGGCGCCACCTGGCTCTTGTCCGAGCAGCCGAACGGGGACAGGTACGACGGGATGCCCTGGCCGCGCAGTTCCTCCCGGGTGCCCGCGACCTTGTCGGTGAACGCGCTGGAGTAGGAGGCGTACAGGAAGTCGGGACGGGCCGCGAGGAGCTTCTCCTTCGTCGGGTAGTCCTTGGAGAGCACCGGGACGGAGTCGTAGGCCGCCTTCCACTTCTCCGGGACGGAGTCGTCGAGGTAGGCGGTACCGGCCATGCGGGACTGCAGGCCGAGGGCCAGGGCCACTTCGGTGGCACCCTGGTTGAGCGTCACCAGCCGGTCGGGCGGCGCGCCGACCGTGACGGTGGTCCCGCAGTTGTCGACGCTGACCGGCGCGGCAGTTCCGGTCGTCCCGCCGGACGTGGCGGGCGCGGGGGCGCCCGTGCAGGCTCCGAGCATGCCGACGAACAGGACGGCCGCGACCGTCCGGCCGACACGTATCGGACCTGTGGGACGTACGGAACATATGGAACGGAACGGATGCGGCAGACCGCTGGGCACGTGTTCTCCAAAACCCTCGTGGAACATGTAGCGCCGTGGCCGGTCTCCTGGCTTCCGCATCGACACGCCGCGGCCGACCTTCCCGGACGGCTCTTCCAGCCCGCCCAGTGGCCCTGACCGCTGGAAAAGCCGGTCAGCGAGGGCCGCGGAACTCCGCGGCAACAGTGGCGAGGGCCGCACCGGACTCAGACCGGTTTCCCGTACACCACGGCGATGGAAAGGTATCAGGCGTGGTCAGGTCGGTGCTGGCCAGCCCAAGGGATGATCGTCTGGACCGTTCCCGGGGTTGCGGGAGGGATCGGCCACGGGGCCCGGCCAGGGGTCTCAGGTGCGGGCGGAGACGTGGCCGGTCGTCGGCGTCGAGCGGATCGAGCACGCCGTCACCGACCCTGCTCGGCGGCGGAGGCACCGTGCCGTCGAAGGGGGGCCCGCGCACGCCCTCCCGCGGACCTGCGACGGGTGGTCAGGGGTGTGTTCCCCCACTTCGGGGGCAAGCGACGAGGCGGAGCGGCTCACCGAAAGGGTGTGTCGTGCCGGACAGCGCGCCACCCCTGGGCATAGTTCGTACATCACCAGCAACCACGCGGGCGACGGCCCGGCGGTCGTGCCCGCCCAGTGCCGCAGGAACGATGGACGACAAGCCGAGACGAAGGAGCAACGGCATGGCGAACGACCAGAACGACGCTACCGCGCGGCGCGACGAATCCCTCGCGGATCCGGTGGCAGGGCGGGCAGGGTGGGACGAGGTCGACGCGCGGGCGGTGGACACCGTGCGGCTGCTGGCCGCCGACGCGGTGCAGAAGGTCGGCAACGGCCATCCGGGCACCGCGATGAGCCTGGCCCCACTGGCGTACCTGCTGTTCCAGAACGTCATGCGCCACGACCCCGGCGACGACCGGTGGCTGGGACGGGACCGCTTCGTGCTCTCCTGCGGCCACTCCAGCCTGACCCTCTACATCCAGCTCTACCTGGCCGGCTACGGCCTGGAACTCTCGGACCTGCAGGCCTACCGGACCTGGGACTCCGCCACCCCCGGGCACCCCGAACACCGGCACACCCCCGGCGTGGAGATGACCACCGGCCCGCTGGGCCAGGGCCTGGCCAGCGCGGTGGGCATGGCGATGGCCGCCCGCCGCGAACGCGGTCTCCTCGACCCGGACGCCGAAGCGGGCACCAGCCCCTTCGACCATCACGTCTACGTGATCGCCTCCGACGGAGACCTGATGGAGGGCGTCACCGGCGAGGCCGCCTCCCTGGCAGGGCACCAGGAACTCGGCGACCTCATCGTCTTCTACGACTCCAACCACATCTCCATCGAGGACGACACCGACATCTCCTTCAGCGAGGATGTCCCGGCCCGCTACGCCGCTTACGGCTGGCACGTGCAGACCGTGGACTGGACGCGCACCGGCCGCTACGTCGAGGACGTCGACGCGCTCCTGGCGGCCACCCGCGCCGCCCGGCAGGAGACCGGCCGCCCTTCGCTGATCATGCTGCGCACCGTGATCGGCTGGCCCGCCCCGACCAAGCAGGACAGCGGCAAGGCCCACGGATCCGCGCTGGGCGAGGACGAGGTCGCCGCCACCAAGCGGCTGCTGGGCTTCGACCCCGAAGAGCACTTCATCGTCGAGGAGGACGTCCTGGGCCGCACACGCGAGGCCGCCGACCGCGGCCGGCAGGTGCACGCCGAGTGGGACGAGAGGTTCGCGGCCTGGCGCACGGCGAACCCCGAGCGCGCCGTCCTGCTGGACCGACTGCGGGAGCAGCGGCTGCCCGACGGCTGGGCGGACGTCCTGCCGACCTTTCCCCCCGACGCCAAGGGCATGGCCACCCGCGCCGCCTCGGGCGAGGTCCTCACCGCGCTGGCCCCGGTCCTGCCCGAGCTGTGGGGCGGCTCCGCCGACCTGGCCGGCAGCAACAACACCACCATGGTCGGCCAGCCGTCCTTCGTCCCGACCGGCCGCCAGACAAAGAACTGGAAGGGCGGCCCCTACGGGCGCACCCTGCACTTCGGCATCCGTGAACACGCCATGGGCGCGATCCTCAACGGCATCGCCCTGGACGGCCTGACCCGCCCCTACGGCGGCACGTTCCTGACCTTCTCCGACTACATGCGCCCCGCCGTCCGGCTGGCCGCCCTGATGCGACTGCCGGTCACGTACGTCTGGACCCACGACTCCATCGGCCTGGGCGAGGACGGCCCCACCCACCAGCCCGTCGAACACCTGGCCGCACTGCGGGCCATCCCCGGTCTGGACGTCGTGCGCCCAGCCGACGCCAACGAAACCACCGCGTGCTGGCGCACCGTCCTCGAACACCGCGACCGCCCGGCCGGACTGGTCCTCAGTCGCCAGAACCTGCCTGTCCTCGACCGCGACAGCGGCGAGTTCGCCCCCGCACGGGAAGCGGCTCGGGGCGGGTACGTCCTGGCCGAGGCTCCGGGCGGCGCGACGCCGGACGTCATCCTCATCGCGACGGGCTCCGAGGTGCACCTCGCCCTGGAGGCCCGCACCCTGCTGGCGGCCGGGGGACTCGCGGTGCGGGTGGTGTCGATGCCCTGCCGGGAGTGGTTCGCCGCCCAGCCCCAGGACTACCAGGACCAGGTCCTGCCCCCGGACGTACGGGCCCGGGTGAGCGTCGAGGCCGCCATCGGACAGGGCTGGCGGGAGATGGTGGGCGACGCCGGACGGATCGTCAGCCTGGAGCACTACGGCGCGTCCGCCGACTACCAGCGCCTGTACACCGAGTTCGGCATCACCCCCCAGGCGATCGCCGCAGCCGCCCGCGACAGCGTCCTCGACACCCGGCGGGCACCGCGGCCCGGCGGCCACCGGCAGACCTCCACCCCGACCGCAGGTGGCACCAGGGACATCAGCCGCTCCGGCACTTGAACGGTGGGCAGGAGGCCGATGTCCGCTTCGCGCGGCCCGGCACCGTCGGCACGCTCCTGGTGATCAGAGTGTCGTGGGGCTGGTGGCGGTGGCCGCCGAGACGTCGCCGAAGCCGGCCGGCAGACCGGTCAGGGCGGCATCCGCAGGTCCTTGCCGCGTCCGCGACCCGCGCCAGGGCTGCCAGGGCTGTGGCGTACCCGGTCGTGGGCGGAATGGGGATCGGCTGCCGTCCCTGGGCCGAGCATCGCCTCAAGGGTGCTAACTTAGGCAAGCCTAACCGAGAAGCGCGACCACACAGCCCAGGGGGGCACCATGGCAGACCAACCGACCCGCCGGACACCGCAGGCCCGCGAAGCACAGGTGCTGCGCACCGAGCGGATCACACCGCACATGGTGCGCCTGGTCCTCGGCGGTGCGGGGTTGGAGGACTTCGACGCCACCGAGTTCACCGACCACTACGTCAAGGTGCTCTTCGCGCCCGAGGGCGTGAGCTACCCGGAGCCCTTCGACATGGCGCGGATCCGCGAGGAGTTCCCGCCCGAGCAGCGGCCGATCACCCGGACGTACACCGTGCGGGCCTGGGACCCGGCCCTGCGCGAGCTGACCATCGACTTCGTGGTGCACGGCGACGAGGGCCTGGCCGGGCCGTGGGCGGCCCGCGCGCAGCCCGGCGAGACGGTGCGCTTCCTGGGCCCCGGTGGCGGCTACGCCCCCGACGCGAGCGCCGACTGGCACCTGCTGGTGGGCGACGAGAGCGCGCTGCCCGCGATCGCCGCGGCGCTGGAACGGATGCCGGCCGATGCCGTCGTGCACGCCTTCATCGAGGTCGCGGACGCCGCGGAGGAGCAGAAGATCGTCTCGCCCGCCGGGGCCGAGATCAGCTGGCTGCACCGCGGCGCCCGCCCGGTGGGCGAGGCGCTGGTCGAGGCGGTGGGCGCGCTGGAATTCCCCGCCGGCACGGCATCCGCGTTCGTGCACGGCGAGGCCGGCTTCGTGAAGGAACTGCGGCGCCTGCTGCGCCTGGAGCGGGGCATCCCGCGCGAGCGGATGTCGGTCTCGGGCTACTGGCGGTCCGGTCAGAGCGACGAGGCCTGGCGGGCGGCCAAGCGCGAGTGGAACGCCCAGGTGGAGGCCGAGCAGGAGTCGGCCGGCTGATCCGCGCCGCCGGGTAGCCGCCCGCCCCACCAACCTCTGCCCGCCCTCCGTCCCCGCGCCATCCACCTGGTGCGGGGACCGGTCTCGGACCGGGTGGTCCAGGGAGCAGGGTCCGCCGCCTTGTCGGGCGTGGCGGCAGGGTGGCGACGCCGGCCGCATCGAGCACCCGAGCCAACCGGTACTGAGCGCGGAACCGGCCTGCCTATCCCTCATCGACCTCCTGGTCGCCGGCTTCGTTGGCGCGGTCTATCTCGGCCATGTGCTCTTCCGCCCAGGTCCGCAGCCCCGCGAGCGCGGCTTCCAGGGACAGCCCGAGTCCGGTGAGTCGGTAGAAGACCCGTGGCGGCACGGTCGGTTCGACCCGACGCGACACCAGCCCGTCGCGGGTCAGGCTTCGCAGCGTCACGGACAGCATCTTCTGCGAGACGCCGGGCATTCGGCGTCTCAGCTCTGCGAAGCGCACCTCGTCCGGTGCGGCATCGGCGAGCGTCTTGACGGCCATGGACGTCCACTTCGTACCGATGCGGTCCAGCAACTGCCGCGTCGGGCAATGGGGATCGAACAGATCGCCGCGTACCCCACGACCGGCGGCCCGTGCTCCTGGGGTGGTCACCCGTGGCTCACCACCTTCCCTGAAAGTGCCGTCTAGGAAGCGGTCGGACAGTTACCTATCGTTCTGTGGTCACCAATGGTAACCAGTCGGAGGAGCCGTCATGCCCGTCACCACCGCACACCAACTGCGCCGCATCGCGACGAACGGCGTCCAACTCAACGTCGCCATCGCCGGGGACGGACCCGCGGTTCTCCTGCTGCACGGCTTCCCGCACACCTGGCAACTGTGGAGCGGCATCATGGGCCGACTGGCCGGACGGTACCGGGTCATCGCCCCGGACCTGCGAGGCTTCGGTGCCAGTACACGTGCCGTCGAGGGTTACGACGCAGGCACCCTGGCCGCCGACGCCGAAGGGCTGCTCGACGCACTCGGCGAGCCCTCGGCGGCGGTGGTCGGCATCGACGCGGGCACCGCCCCCGCCGTCCTGCTCGCGCTGCGCCGGCCCGGCCTCGTCCGGCGCCTGGTCGTCATGGAGGCACTGCTCGGCCGCCTGCCCGGAGTCGAACACGTCGTCGCGGGCGGCGCCCCGTGGTGGTTCGGCTTCCACGCCGTCCCCGGCCTCGCCGAGACCGTCCTGGCCGGCAACGAGGCCCCGTACATCGACTGGTTCCTCGACTCGGGGACGCTCGGGCGAGGAGTACCCGACGACATCCGTGCGGCCTTCGTCCACGCGTACACCGGGAGCGAGGCCCTTCGCTGCGCGTTCTCCTACTACCGGGCCCTGCCCACCAGCGCGCAGCAGATCCTGGACGCCGCCGCGACGGCTCGGCTGACCATGCCCACCATGGCCGTCGGCTCTCACCCCGTCGGCACCGGGCTCGAACGCCAACTCCGCCCCATCGCCGACGACCTGGTCGGACACCATCTCCAGGACTGCGGCCACATCATCCCCCTCGACCGCCCCGACGCCTTGTTCGCGCTCCTTGCTCCCTTCCTGTCCGCCGATCTGCCCAAGTGACCGGAGCGGGCGGGAAACGTAGCCGGCGGTGTCCGCGTCGAGCATGACCATGGTGTGGTCCTCAATGCCCAGGCCTCGGGACCTGCCCCGTGTTTCCCGGGCGACTCGGACAGGACGAACCGCAGTCGCCCGACGGCCAGGTTCGTAACAGCCTGTCTTGACGATGAATACTTAGAGTGACTGCTATATGTGAGGGTATGACACATGAACAGCACTCAGCCCCTCCTGGACAGCGCCCGCGGCGCGTCCGGACGGCCCGGCTCGCCGCAGGGGCCCTGGCCCTGATCATGGGCGCCGGAATTCCCCTGGGCCTGGACACCGGCGCCCAGTCACAGCCCCGGGCCGGCGGCTCGCCCCTGGTCAGCGAGACGTTCACCCAGGCCACCGCCCCGGAGTTCACCGGCGTGGGGTCGGCCTGCCTCACCGGCGCGCCGGCTGCCGCCGCGCCCGGCCCCGGGGACCATCCGCTCGGCGGCTGCCCGGGCGGCGTGGGTCCGGTGCCGCCCCCCGACGGCGCGCCGCACGGCTACCTGCGGCTGACGGACGCGTCCAACGACCAGGCCGGCGCGGTCCTCTACAACCACGCGCTGCCCGCCAACCAGGGCCTCGATGTCACCTTCGACCAGTGGCAGTACGGGAGCACGACCCCGGCCAACCCCGCCGACGGCATCTCGTTCTTCCTGGTGAACGGCGACGGCGCGCTGACCCACCCCGGCGCCTTCGGCGGCAGCCTCGGATACGCGCAGAAGCTTCCCGACGACGACCCCACCGCCACCTTCCTGCCCGGTGTGGACCGCGGCTACCTGGGCGTGGGGCTCGATGTCCTCGGGAACTACTTCGGCGACTGGGAGCACCGCGGCAACGGCTGCCCCACCCGCTCGCCCGCCGGGACGGCGTTCCGCGTCCCCGGCCCCGGGGCCAACATGGTCACGGTGCGCGGCCCGGGCGACGGGATCGAGGGCTACTGCTTCCTGACCGCCACCACCAGCAACTTCAGCACCACCCCACCCTGGCCGTCGACGCTCCCGGGCACCCTGCAAGGACCGCTCACCACGCTGCCCCCGGGGGCCACCCCCGTCCAGGCCGAGACCGCGCTCGAACCCTCGCGCCGCCGGGTCCACGTCGAGCTCACCCCGACGCCCGACCCGGTGCTCACCGTGTCGGTCGACTTCAACGACGGCACCGGCTCCCACCAGGTGCTCAGCACACCCGCCCCGCAACCGGTGCCCGCCACCTACAAGTTCGGGTTCGCGGCCTCCACCGGCCTGTTCACCGACGTGCACCTCATCCGCAACGTGGTGGTGAGCAGCAACCAGCCGCTGCCGCAGCTGAACCTCGTCAAGCAGGTCCGGCAGCCGCTGCCCGGTGACCTGGTGGCCGGGACGCGGGTGCCGTACGACTTCGTGGTCACCAACTCCGGTGCCACGGACATCACCGGCCTCGCCGTCCACGACCCGAAGGTCGGCCCGGTCTCGTGTCCCACGACGACGCTCGCGAGCGGCCATACGGTCACCTGCACCGCCACCTACACCGTCACCGCCGCCGACGTGACCCACGGTTCCATCGACAACACCGCTACTGCGACCGGCACTTCCGATGGCCAGCCGGTCTCCTCGCCGCCGTCCTCGCAGAGCGTGCCGATCGAACGGCCGCCCGGCCTCGCCATCGAGAAGCAGGCGCACACGCCCGGCCCCTACGCGGCCGGGCAGACGGTCACCTTCCGCTACATCGTCCAGAACACCGGGGGCACCGAGCTGACCGGCGTCCACGTGACCGACGACCACGTCGCCGACATCACCTGTGCCTCGACCACACTCGCCCCGGCGGAGAGCCCGGGCGACCGCACCACCTGCCACGGCACATACACGATCACCGAGAACGACGCTGCGGCCGGCTCCGTCACCAACACCGCCACCGCCACCGGTACGGCGAACGGCCACCCGGTCACGTCCCCGCAAACCCAGCTGACGCTGCCGATCGGGGAGCCGCACCTCACCCTGAAGAAGCGGGTCCTCTCGCACGGCCCCTACGCCGTCGGCGACACGGTGGAGTACTCCTACACGGTCACCAACACCGGCAGCACCGACCTGAACGGCGTGCTGGTCGACGACGATCGCATCGCCAGCGTCAGCTGCGAGGCGACCACGCTGACGCCGGGGGCCGGCACCACCTGCCACGGCACCTACACCATCACCCTGGCCGACATCGAAGCCTGCAAGGCGGCCCACCACCGCGGCGGCGCCGAGAAGGGCTGCGACATCACCAACGTGGCGTTCGCGGCGGCCACCGATCCGCACGGGAACCCGATCGTCAGCGAACCCGCCAAGGCCACCATCACCGTGGGGGAGAAGAAGGACTCCTACTGCCACAAGCACCCCGGCCACGGCCACTGCCGCAAGGGGCTGACCGAGCCAGCGACCGACCAGGAGAACGACTGACGATACCCGGCCCTCGCGTCCCCTCCTCTCCCGGCGTCCTCCCGCTCGGCGTTCGCGCACCGCGTTCCCGCACCGCTTCGTCCAGCGCCCGGGCCGGTCGACGTTCCACCTCTGCGGCCCGGCCTCGGTGACGGCCGACCACGAGCTGACGTCCGGGCAGTAGCCGGTCGACTGGTTGCCCACCTCGTCGACCGCCCACCGCCCGGACCCCTCGCGGAAACCGATCTCGCCGACGCTCAGGACCACGTCTCCACCGGCGGCGGGTCCGGCGTTGTCCTTCCCCGTGAGGCTCGCCGTCCCCGCTGTTGCCGTTGTTTCCGTCGAGACCGGAAATTCTTCGGCGCGCCCCCGCCCGGGCGACCGCGTTCAGGCCTCCAGGACAGGAGGATTTCCCGTCCCGCTCGGGGAGGGGAAGTCGGCGGGGTTGTCGATGCTGCGGGACTGCTCGGTGAACTCGCCGGCGGGGAACTCGCCGGCCTGCCGCCGGCCGTCCCGGCGATGTCAGCCGTCCCGGCGGTGCCCGCCGCCCTGGGGCGCTGTGTCCCGGGGTGCCGGGTCGGTTGGGTTGACCACCTGTTAGCGTGCGCGAATGGAAGATCTGGGAGCTGTGGTCTGGCCGCCTGAGCCGGTCAGGACCGGGAGGCTCGTGCTCCGTGAGTCCGAGATCCGGGACCGTGCGGAGTTCATCGAGCTGCTCGCCTCGCCGGAGGTGCACGCCTACCTCGGTGGCCCCCGGCCGCGTGACGAGCTTGAGCGCGAGATGCCCGGGGCGCCGGAGCGGTGGCCCGGGAGTTTCGTCGTCGACCTCGACGGGTCGATGATCGGCCAGATCCTGCTCAGGAGGGCGACGGGGCACCGCCGTCCGGCTGCCGCGGGGAAGATCGATCTCGGCTACCTGTTCCTGCCGCAGGCGTGGGGATTCGGGTACGCCACCGAGGCGTGCGCGGCGGCACTCGGCTGGCTCGCCGACGCGCTTCCCGGCGAGCCGGTGGTGCTCACCACCCAGAGCGCCAACGTCGGCTCGATGCGTCTGGCGGCGAAGCTGGGGTTCACCGAGCTGGAGCGGTTCGAGGCCTGGGGCGCCGAGCAGTGGCTTGGCATGCGCTCCCCGGCCACGTCGTCCGATTGAGTCTGCGACGCAACCGCCGGTGAGCACCCGCCCACCTGCGCGCGGGAGGGACTTGGGGGTTCTCGGCCAGACGCCGTCGGGAGCCGGCGCACCTGTCGTCCTCTCGTGGCGGAGAGGGGCGCTTCTCGCGCGTCCAGGCGGGCGTGGGCCCGGCGCGCGTATGCCGGTAGTGGCCGTCGCGCCGGATGTGCCGCTCAGGAATTGGCGCGGAGCAGCACCGGCCTCCTGCCCCGGCACTCCAGCGGGCTCGGCAGTGAGCTCCGGCTGGAGTGCTGGGGCAGGAGGCTGGTGCGGCGTGTGCGATCAGGCGTTCTGCGCCCCGTTGAAGACGTTGTAGGCGTCGTCACGGTAGTAGGCGCTCACCGCCCACCACTTGCCCTGCCAGCTGTTGCCCGTGACGAAGTCGCCGGTCTGCACGGCCGAGCCGTCGTTCTGGTCGTAGTTCACGAAGAACGGCCCGCCGCTGGCACCTCCGCCCAGTCCGATGCAGTTGTCGATCCGCGCGGTGGGCGGCTGCTCGGGGCCGGCCACCGGCTGGCCGCCGCACCAGAGCATGTGCTCCTGGCTGGCAGGAACCACTCCGGGGATGCCGATGATGTGCGCGTAGTTGTTGATGTCCCGGTTGAACCCGATGCCGGTGGCCCCGACGACATCCGCGATGTGGCGGCCGTTCAGCGTGTTCAGCACGATGAAGGCGATGTCGCCCTGCGGAGCGGGGGCGTCGACCCAGCCGGCCGCCCGCCAGGTCCACCAGCCGTAGGGGGCGTTCCCCGCGTCGTAGCCGGGAGCGAACGTGAAGTCGTGCCCGCCCTCCACGCAGTGCCGGGCGGTGGCGATGACGTCGCGGTTGGCGCTGGAGACGACGTTGGCGGTGCACACGCCGCCCCCGGTGAGCAGCCGCCCCGTGGTGCCCCAGACGCTGGCCTTGGCGCCGGCCGTCGCGCTGGCGTTGGCCTTGGCGCCTCCCTTCGGGCTGACGGTCGGTTCGGTCGCGTGGATCGTCAGCGGTTGGCCGCCGAGGGAGCTCTCCTTCTCGGGCGTCCAGCTCGTACGGCCGGCATCCGCCGGGTTGATCACGACGTGGCTCTTGCCGCTGACCCTCTCGATCGGTGTGGCGCCCGTGGCCGGTGCGGCGGACGAGGCCGGCACGGCCAGGCCGAGGGCCGCCACCGATACCAGGACTGCTGCGAGGAGACCGCGCATGCGCATGGGTGTCCTTTCCTTCGCTGTGGGGTGTGTTGTCCCGTCAGCTTGGAAGCCGCATGTCAACAACGAGTCAACAACATGTCAATGACCGTCGCGGCGACCGGCGTCGGCGACCGCCGGCAGGAGCTCGAACCCCACCCCGCCCGCCCGATGCCCCTGCGGCTGACGAAAGACGACCCCCGGGTTCGGCGGCCCGCCCGGTGCGGCCGGCTCTGACCGGGCCGCAGGTGCGCGGGCGGTTACGGGGAAGCTTCCGAAACGAGAACCGTTTCCAAAAACCCCGCCATCGATCGGTCAAGGTCTGTCAGAACACGGCCGTAGCGACCGCCCGCTGCGCCAGGGTGGGCGCCATGAGACTCCTCAAGCCCCGTCCTGCCCCGCGCGCGGGCCGAACGCCGTTCCGCGCGCTGCCGCTGATCGCGCTGGTCGTGGCCGGCGCGGTGATATCCCTCGGTACGGTCGTCCCGGCCGCGGCCGCGACCTCCCGGGTCGACCTGAACGTCCTCGTCGTCACGGACGGCAACCCGTGGGTCGAGGGCATCCGCAGGCAGCTGGTCTCCGAGGGCGTGCCGACCACCGTGGTCGACCTCACCAGCAGCAACCGCGTGACCCTCACGGCGTCCTTCCTCGCCGACGCCCTGGCCGACGGCACACCGCACGGCCACTTCGAGGGCGTCGTCCTGCCCAACGACGCGCCGAGCCAGCTCTCCACCGCCGAACTCTCCGCCCTCACCGGCTACGAGCAGGCCTACCACGTCCGACAGGTCGACTCCTACGTGTGGCCGGGCGCCAACACCGGTCTGAGCACGCCCGCGTGGACCGGTTCGCTCGACGCGACCACCGCCACCGCGTCCTCCTCCGCCCGGACCGACGCCTTCCGCTACCTCAACGGCCCGGTGCCGTTCGAGGGCACCGCGGGCGGCAGCGGCTCGTACGGCGCGCTGGCCACGCCGCTGCCCGACAACCCGGCCACCGGCTCGCACTTCGAACCGTTCCTCACCGAGACGGTGCCCGGCACCTCGACGCAGGGCGTGCTCGCAGGTGTCTACACCAGCGGCGGCCGCCAGCAGTTGGTCCTCACCTTCGCGTACAACTACGACCAGCAGCAGTTCCGGCTGCTCGCACACGGGATCGTCGACTGGGTGACGCGGGGCGTCCACCTGGGTTACTGGCGCAACTACTTCTCGGCACACATCGACGACCTGTTCAACGCCAACTCCCGGTGGAGCCAGAGCGGCAAGTGCACCCCGGGCGAAGGCGACTGCGCCGCCGGCGTACCGGACACCACGCCCATCCGGATGGCCGCCTCCGACGTCACCGACACGGTGAACTGGCAGCAGCAGAACGGCTACACCCTGGACTTCCTGTTCAACGCCGGCCCGGGTGTCGAGTACCAGGAGGAGCAGGGCGGCGACGACCCGCTGAGCGACGCGCTGCTGGCGAACAAGAGCAGCTTCCGGTGGGTCAACCACACCTACGACCACCCGTTCCTGGGCTGCGTGCAGGACTTCTCGGTGATCCCCTGGCGGTGCCAGACCGACGCCTCGGGCGCCATCGAATACGTCGACCAGCCCACCATCAGCTCCCAGATCACCCAGAACATCCAGTTCGCCCAGGCCAACGGCCTCCCGTTCCGGCCGAACGAGCTGGTCGCGGGCGAGCACTCCGGCACCGTGATGCTGCCGCAGCAGCCCGACGACAACCCGAACTTCCTGGCCGCGCTGAGTGCGAACAACATCCAGTGGCTCGGTGTCGACGCCTCCCGCGAGAGCGGGCAGCGCCAGATCGCCTCCGCGCTCGGCACCCCGCGCCACCCGGTCAACGTGTTCTACAACGTCTCCACCCAGGCCGACGAGGTGAGCGAGTACAACTGGCTCTACACCTCCAAGGCGAACGGCGGCAGCGGCAACTGCGAGGCCAACCCGGCCACCACGACCTGCATCGCGCCGCTGGACCCGAACACCGCCTGGTCGAGCTACGTCCTGCCGCTGCAGGTCAGGATCACCCTCGGGTACGTGCTGTCCAACGACCCGCGGCCCTTCTTCATGCACCAGTCCAACCTGACCGACGACAAGCTGGCCCTGCAGACCCTCACCGGCATCCTGTCCACCTACCGCACCTGGTTCACCGCGGACACCCCGGTGGTCAACCAGACCCTCACCGACTCCGGGACGGTCCTCCAGCAACAGGCCGGCTGGCAGCACGCCCAGAACACGGGCTCGGTCACCGGCTACATCCAGGGCGGCGTGGTCACCCTCCAGGGGGCCTCCGGCACCGCCGTGCCGGTCACCATGCCCGCCGGCACCACCGTCACCGGCGGCGCCGCCTTCGGCGCCGCGTACGGCGGCGAGCAGTCCGCGAACACCACGCTCGGCGCGACGGCGACCGCACTGACGCTGCCCACGAACGTGTTCGGTACGGTGGCCGACTCGACCCCCACCGGCCCGGGCGCGGAGCTCGCCTCCTACGCCAAGGGCTCCCCGCACGACGTGCGCCGCGACGGCGACGCCATCGTCATCACCGACCCGACCGGCACCCACGTCCTGCCCAAGCTCGCCGGCGCGCCGGAGGAGCAGCTGCACATCGGCGACCACCACCACAACCCGTACAACGCCGTCCCGAAGGCGCCGGCCAAGAAGTAGCCCGCACCCCGCGCCGCGCACCCCGCGCCGCGCACCCCGTACCGCGGCGGCGGGCCGCACGAGCGCTCCCCGGCCCGTGCGGCCCGCCGCCCGCCGTCGGCCCGGCTACGCGGTGCCGACGGTGAGCCGGGTGATGGTCCCGACCACCTCGGTGTCGGTCGCGTCGAGCAGCGAGGCCCGGACGGCCGCCGTGTCACCCGCGGCGTAGCGGCTCTGGTTCAAAGTCGTTACCGGGACGGTCACTTGGACATCCGCGCCCGTGCAGTTCGGGGTGAAACGTGCGTAGCCAAGGGCGCCGGACGTACGGTCCTCGGCGGTCACGGTCGCGGACGCGACGAAACCGCCGGCGTCGCAGGAGTACGCGATGGTGACGTTCACCGTCGCCGAGGCGCCACCGGAAACGGTCGCGCCGTCGACCCGCACCCCGGTGCCGGCGTGCGCCGGGGCCACTCCGAGCACCGCCCCCGCGAGCAGTACGGGTACGCCGAGCAGAGTCACGATCCTGCCGTTCATGATGCCCCTTCCAATGCCGATCGCTGCTCCCATGCCGTCGACGACGGTACGGACCGGCCGGGCGGCGGTCGGTCCCGGAGTCCTTCCCGGGGTGATACGCCGGGGCCGGCACCACCGGCAGCGTCACCGCCGTGACCTGCAAAACCAATCTGACCATACATCATCAATACCAACTGGCAGGGAAGTTGACCCAGGTCGCGGAGTCACTCCGCCTGGACTCTGCGCCGGGGCCTGACCGTTGCCGCCCGGTAGCGGGAGGCGACGGAGCAGCTGGCCGCAGTCCGCCCCAGCGAGGTGTTGACTGTGACCGTCGCCGCTGACCGGCGTCCTGAGGGGGCTGCCCGCGTCGTCCGCTACCGCCTCGGCGAGTTCGGCGAGTTCGGGCGTGTTCGAGGTCGCGGCCGCAGACCGGTGGCGGATCACTCCCCGGGTTCGACCCACTGCGACCGCCAGGCCGGCGGGTCGAACGGGTCGGCGAAGTACTGCGTCTCCCTCACCACGCGTCCTGCCGAGAACTCCATGATGCTCACGGTCTGCGTGGGCTTGCCGTCATAGGTGAGCACGAATTCGGTCACCCAGAGGTCGCCGGATCCGAGGATCCTGCGCACGGTGAAGGTCCGGACCGCGGGATGCTGGGTGCGCAGTGCCTGGATGTTGCTCCTGCCGCGGATGACCTCGCCGGACTGCGGGTACTCGACGATGACGTCGTCGGCGTAGATGTCGTGTTCCGCGTCCGCGTCGCCGCTGTTCGATGCGGCCCAGTGCCGGTCCAGCAGGGCCCGGGCAACCGTCGCTTCCACCGTCATGGCCCTTTCGCTCGGAACACCACGTGCCCGATGTCCTGCGACGCGGGCGCGTGCCTGGGCGGGATCGCTCCAGGACTGGTCACTTGAGGATCTCCAGCATCCGGTTCCCGAGGACCGCGGCCGAGGCCGGGTTCTGTCCGGTCACCAGGTTGCGGTCCTCGACCATGTAGGGCTCCCAGACCGGACCGCGGCTGAAGTCGACCCCGACCTTCGCCTTCACGTCGGTCTCCAGCAGCCACGGCGCTTTGGAGGCCAGTCCCACGCCGTCCTCCTCCTCGTCGGTGAAGCAGGTGATGTGGTAGCCCTTGAACGGCGACTCGCCGTGGATCCTGGTGGCCAGCATCGCGGCGGGACCGTGGCAGACGATGAACAGCGGGTTGCCCGAGGCCAGTTGCCGGGTCAGCAGCCGCCCCACGTCGGCGTCCCACGCCAGGTCCGCCATCGGACCGTGGCCGCCTGGCAGGTAGACCGCGTCGTAGTCCTCCAGGCGCACGTCCGACAGCTGCAGCGGTCGACGAAGCACCTCCGCGGAACGGATGACGGCCTCCAGCTCCAGGGCGCTGTCGTTTCCGCCGACCATCTCGGGACGCAGGCTCATCATGTCGACGGTCGGCGTCACACCGTTCGGCGTCGCGACGACGACCTCGTGACCGGCGTCCGTGAGGATCTTGTACGGGTTCGCGAACTCCTCGGCCCAGTAGCCGGTCGCGTGCCTCGTGCCGTCCTTCAACACCCAGTAGGTGGCTCCGCTGACGATGAAAAGCACCTTTGCCATGGCAGAAATCCCCTCTCGGACGCACGCCAGGAGTGGGTTCGGCGGGATGCCCCACGCAACCGACCCGCCCCGCCGGTCTTCGCCCCTCGCCCCACGCAACCACGCTAGGCAGCTGCGCCGACCGCGCGCAACCCGGCGCCCCGTCGGCGCTCTGCCACACGTATCGCTCCGTCGGTGGTGGCGCCCTCCGCCCCGGACACACCCGACCCCGGACACACCCGACCCCGGACACATCCGGTCACATGTCCAGGACCACATCGGCCGGGGGCGTCGAACAGCAGATGAGCGCGCTTCCCGTGGCGGGGGGCTCCAGGGGCTGCGGGGCGTACTCGACGTGGCCGGAGAGGAGCGCGGTCTCGCAGGTGTGGCAGATTCCGGTGCGGCAGGACCAGCGCACGGGCACGTCGCACGCCTCGGCGAGTCCGAGCAGCGTGCCGTAGTCAGGGTGCCAGGGGACGATCAGCCCGCTGCGCGCGAAGGCTACGGACGGTCCCGGGCGGCCGGCGGGAGGAGCGGCCGGCTGGTGCGGCGCCCGGGCGGGTCCGGTCACCACACCGGGGGTGACGGCGGACGTGGCCCCGAAGACCTCGGTGTGGATCCGGGAGGACGGCAGGCCGCAGGCCTGAAGGGCTCCGGTCATGTCCCGCATGAACGGGCTCGGCCCGCAGATGTAGGCGTCGGCGTCCGGAGGCGGCTCCAGGCCGCGGATCCGCTCGGGACTGAACCGCCCACTGACCGTGTAGTCGACACCTGGGCGGTCGACGTCGGACGGGCGGCTGTAGGAGACGAACGACCGGCCCGCGGGCAGCTGGGCGAGCAGTGCGCGCACTTCGCCGGCGAACGGGTGGTTCTCGCCGTCCCGGGCCGCGTGCAGCCACCACACCGCGCGCTGCGAGTGCTCCGCGGCCAGGGCGTGCAGCATGGCCAGGACCGGGGTGGCGCCGACACCGGCGGACAGCAGCAGGACCGGAGTGTCCGCGTCAGCGAGCAGGAACGTGCCGCGCGGAGCGGCGACATCGAGGACGTCACCCACCTTCACGTGCTGGCGCAGGTAGGTGCTGGCGACACCGTTCGGCTCCTGCTTGACACTGATGCGGTACGTTTCGGCGCCCGGTCGGCCGGAGAGCGAGTAGTTGCGGATGACCGGGGAGGCCTGTGGGTCCGGCCGCAGGCGGACCGTGAGGAACTGCCCCGGCAGAGCGGCGGGCAGGGGCTCGCCGTCGACCGCCGCCAGAGTGAGCGAGAAGATGCCCGCGCTCTCCGGCTCGATGCGGGAGACTTCGAGCCGACGGAACCCGGGCCAGGCCGGCGGCGGGCTGCTGGTGGTCAGCCCGCGGTTTCCACCCGCGGCGCCGGAGCCGCGGTCCGCGTCGTCGAGCAGCGCTCTCAGCGACGTCTTCCAGCCGGGGCTCAACGCGGTGATGCGCAGGGCCCGTTCGAGCTGCGGCCGGGCGTGGCCGGGCAGGTAGAGCAGCGCGTCGATCTCCGCGACGGTCATCTCCTCGGGGCCCGAGGCGATCTTCACGATCTCGTCGCCGGCCCGCACCCGCCCTTCGGTCAGCACCCGCATGTAGAAGCCCGGGCGGCGATGGGACACCAGCAGGGCGGCCATCTGCGGCTCGCCGAGCCGCAACCCCACGCGGTAGCACGTCACGCGGGGTTGGGTGACCTCGAAGACCGCACCGCCGATCCCGTAGCGGTCACCGATGCACACCTCGTCGTCGGCGAGTCCGTCCACGGTGAGGTTCTCGCCGAACTGGCCGTACGTGAAGTCGTCCCGCTTCAGGTGTTCCTGCCAATGGCGGTAGGAGCTCAACTGGTACACCAGTACGGCACGTTGCTCGCCGCCGTGCCCGGCGAGGTCGCCCTGCCCGTCGCCGTCCAGGTTGAGCCGGCGCGCCATCACGGGCCCGGCGACGGGGTGCTTCCAGATGCCGGTGCGGGTGGTCCTGCCCTGCCAGGGGACGTCCTTGGGCATGCCGACGTTCACGGCGATGAGAACGGCCATGACCTGTGCTCCTCCCGCGCTCGACAGACCGGTTCCTCCAGCGTCGTACGGTCGGCCGCCGACCGCACCCGAAGAGCCCTGCGCGGCGCCGGGGCGCGGCGACGGCGACATCACCACCCACACCGCCACCGACCCCACCACGACCGAGCACGACGAGCACGACGAGCACGACGAGCACGACGAGCACGACGAGCACGACGAGCACGACATGCGCTGCGACCACCACGAGCACTGGTGGACCAACCCGCTTGCGGTGCCCGCTCTCGGAGGGCCCTGGGCGGAGCCGCCGGTCCGGTGCGGATGCGCGGTGGGCCATTGGTGTGCAGGGTGGATGGGTACGGTCCGGGCTGCCCGGCGGCGGCAGTCCGTCCAGCCGTGGATGCGCTCGGTGGGCGGGTGATCGCCCGGCCGCCGGTGAACTTCCCGGGAGCGCCGTCGACGACCGAAGGAGACGCCATGCCCACCTGGAAGGTCCTCCGCCGGGCTCTGGCCCCGACCGCCCTCGCCGCCGTGTTGGCCGCGCCGTTCACGATGCCGTCGCCGGCGCTGGCCACGGGGGCCTTCACCCCGCAGGTGGTGGCCGCTGCCGCGCCGGTGTCGTTCGTCGGCCTGCCCGACCGGCCGCTGCCGTCCGACCACGCGGCGCATCCGATCACTGTCACCTACCGCAACGACTCGTCGGCGGACCGGACCGTCGCCCCGCAGATCCTCGTCGAGTCACCGGACAACGGGCCCTTCCTCGCCCCGACGGACATCAAGCTGGAGGTCCTGAGCGGCGGCCACTGGAGGACCGTGCGGCTGGCCAGCCAGACCGGAACGCTGTACACCGACCTCACCCGGGCGAAACTGGTCCTCCACAGCCATCACACCCTCACCCAGCGGTACCGGCTCACCGTCGTCAAGGCCGGCCCGGGCACGGTCCAGCCCAGGATCGCGCTGTACGCCTGAAACCCTCGGGGCTTCGCCGGCCGCAGGGGCCGCATGGGCCGCATGGGCCGCGCCGAGATGCCCGGCGACTCGCACACGGCCACGAACGACGCCGGGACGTCTTCGGAGCGGGGTGTGCCGACGGGGCGGGCGTCCCGGTGGCCGGCCGGGATCCCGTGACGGCTTCGCGCCCGGCCCGACTGCCGCCCTGCCGACCACGGGGCCGACAGCTGGGGCGACGTCCTGTGGTGCCGTTCCCGCGTCGCCGGGTGTGGTGCCGTTCCCGCGCCGTCCGGGTGTGGTGGCGGTCTCACTGGCGGCCGATCGGCGGTGACCCGGCGTGGTGGCGGCGGGCCGGTCGGTGATGGCGGCGGGGCTGGGGCCGTGAGTGCGCTCACATGCGAATGCGGTGTACGACGACGGATAGTGGTGTCCGTTTTGCACTATTTTGCAACTATTTGGTGTGTTATTGGGGGGTGTTTGCGCAGGCAGAGCGGGATCGGCGCGCTCCGGGCGGCCCGCCTCTCGAACCAGTGCCGGTCGCTTCGCTACGACGGCGGATCGTAGCGAGGGGGTCTTGGCGAGCGCCGATCCGGTCTGGCAACTTGGCATTCATCGCCAGCCACACCGGCTCCTGTCCCACCGGTGAACGGCTTACCGCCGAGTCACACCCCGCGACCGTTCGGCCCCTGTCCGGCCACGGTCGAGGCGGGGAGTGACACCGGCCCAACTGATTGAGGTCTTTCTTTCTATGCCCGCTTTCAAGCTCCGCATGCGTACCTCTGCCGTGATTCTTGCCGGTGCCGCCGGTGTGACCGCCCTGGGTGCCGCCGTGGTCCCCGCCGTCGCCTCGGCCGCGGACGCCTCCCCGCAGGCCATCGCCGCTCAGATCGTGCCGGCGGACCAGCTGGCCTCGTTCAGCCAGATCATCTCCCACGAGTCGGGCTGGAACGTCACGGCGACCAACCCGAGCTCGGGCTCGTACGGTCTGGGCCAGGCGCTGCCGGCCTCCAAGATGGCCTCGGCCGGCGCGGACTGGAAGACCAACCCGTCCACCCAGATCAAGTGGTCGCTGGACTACATGAACACCCGCTACGGCAGCCCGAACGCCGCCTGGAACTTCTGGCAGGCCAACCACTGGTACTAAGCCGACCACTCGGCTTCCCCTCACCCCGGGGGCCGGACAGGGGCAACCGGAGTGACCCACGAGGGCCTGTTCCCGCGCATCCGCGCGGGAACAGGCCCTCGTGCCGTCTCCAGGCCGTTCGAAACATCCCGATCGGCAGCAGCGCACCCGCGCCCGGCGCGCGGCAGCGCATCGCCGGGCGTCGCGTCCGTCGGTGGCCTGACGTCCTGGTCGTGCCCGACCTGCGTCGGCGCCCACACACCCGGTGCCGCGAACCGCCCGGCACGCCCGACCGACCCGCAGGGCCGTGACGGACCGCCCGAGCCGCGGGCAGGTGGAAGCCGGTTCGGATGTTCGGATCAGCCGAGCTCGTTCTTGTGGACGACGCCGTCCTTGACGATCAGTCGCAGGTTGCGTTCGGGGTCGGCGAGGACGGACAGGTCGGTGGTCGGGTCGCCGTCGACGACCAGGAGGTCGGCCCATGCTCCCGGCGCGATGACGCCGAGCGGCGCGGCGCGATAGGGGTCTCGGCGGCCGGACAGGCGGAACAGCTCGGCGTTGCCGGAGGTGGCCGTCCGCAGGGCCTCGACCGGGCTGAGGTGGCTGCCGAGCCGGACGAGCATCTCGTTCTGCCGGTGGGCCTTACCGGGGTCGAGCACCAGGTCGGTGCCGAAGGCCAGCCGCACGCCGTGCTTCACCGCCCAGGCGATGGTGCGGGCGACGCCTTCGCAGACCTCGCGATTCTTGCGGTCGCTGTCCGGAGAGGCGTACTGGTGGTCGTCGACCTCGAACGGCTGGGTGCTCAGCCACACGCCCTGCTCCGCGAGGTAGCGGATGGTGCCCTCGTCGACGAGGTGCCCGTGCTCGATGCAGCGCGCTCCGGCCCGCACCGCCCGGCGGACGCCTTCGGAGGTGTAGACGTGCACGGTCACGTAGGTGCCCCAGTCGGAGGCCGCGGCGACGGCGGCCTCCAGCTCGGCCGTGGTGAACTGCAGGACGTCCAGCGGGTCGAACTCGGAGATGACGCCGCCGCCGGCCATCAGTTTGATCTGGGTGGCTCCCTTCTTCAGCTGCTCGCGCACCGCGGCGAGCACCCGTTCCGGTCCGTCGGCCACCCGGGTGAACCCGATCTGTTCGGTGCGGGCCGGTGGCCCGCCCAGGGCGGTCGGGACGTCGTGGACCGCCCCGAAGTCGCCGTGGCCCGCGGTCTGGGAGACGGCCGCCTGGCTCGGGTAGATCCGTGGGCCCGGGAACAGCCCGCGGTCCAGCACGCGCCGGAGAGGTTCGGTGTCTCCGGCCATGTCCCGCACGGTGGTGAAGCCGCGCATCAGCATGTCGCGGGCCGCGGCCAGGGCCTGGTAGTGGAGGGTGCCGGTCGGCGCGAGCTGGAGCTCCGCCATGGTCCCGCCGATCGCGAACAGGTGGACGTGCGCGTCGGTGAGGCCGGGGATGAGGGTGCGGCCTCCGCCGTCCAGCACCGTCGCGCCTGCGGGGAGGCCGGGCGGGAGGGGGCGGCCCAGCACCACCTCCGCGATCCGGTCCCGTTGGACCAGGACGTGCCCCGGCACCGACTCCGCCCCGATCCCGTCGAAGACGCGCACGTTCGTCACCAGCAGCCCGGCACCCGAGTCGTCGACACCCATGCCGCCATCCTCGGCCGGTCACGGGACCGGGACCAGCGGGACAGGCCGATCCGCCGGGGCGAGGCTCCCACCAGTTCACCGAACAGCGTCCGTGGGGAACTCGACCCGGACCCGCAGTCCGCCCGCGCCGCCGGGGACGGCGGTGACGACGGCGTGATGGGCGCGCGCGATGGAGGCGACGATGGACAGGCCCAGGCCCGCGCCCTCACCCGGGCTGTGCCGACGCTCCCGAAGGCGCCGGAAGGGCTCGAAGAGATAGGGGACGGTCTCCGGCGGCACCTGGGGGCCGGTGTTGGCGATCTCCAGGACACCGTCGCGCACGCCGACCTCGACCCGGCCGCCGTCGTGGTTGTAGCGCAGGGCGTTGCCGACCAGGTTGCGCACCAGGTGTGCCAGCAGCACCGGATCACCCTCGACGGACACGGGGGCGGTGTCGGTCCGGACGGTGACGCGGTTCTCCCGGGCTTCCTGCGAGGCGGCGCACTCGGCGGCCACCGCGCGGGCCAGCTGGTCCAGTGCGACCGGTTCGCGCCGGTCCAGCCTCTGGTCGGAGACGGACAGCAGCAGCAGGCCCTCGATGAGCCGTTCGCTGCTCTCGGAGACCTCGATCAGTTTGCGGCGGACCCGGGCGACGGCCGCCGGGTCCTCGGTGGCCAGCCCGATCTCGGCCGCGGCCCGCTGCACCGCGAGCGGGGTCCGCAGCTCGTGCGCGGCGTTGGCCGCGAACCGCTGCTGCGCACCCACCAGTTGTTCCATGCGGTCGAGCATGGCGTCGAAGGTGTCGGCGAGCTGTTTGAGCTCGCCGGGGGGTGCGTCGAGGGCGATCCGCTCGTGCAGGTTCTCACCCGAGAGCCGCTGCGCCGTGTTGGTGATCACCGCCACCGGGCGCAGCACCCGCCCCGACATCCACCAGGCGAGCGCCACCGAGATGACGGCGAAGGCGGCCAGAGCGATCAGGGA
Organism: Kitasatospora sp. NPDC098663; assembly: GCF_044760075.1. NCBI lineage: Bacteria > Bacillati > Actinomycetota > Actinomycetes > Kitasatosporales > Streptomycetaceae > Kitasatospora > Kitasatospora sp. NPDC098663. The sequence goes on from NZ_JBIWAP010000017.1 coordinate 113,903, forward strand.
GACGGTCAGCAGCTGGTTCTGGGCTGCCTGCTCGGCGGCCTGGGTGACGACCTTGACGGCCTGGAAGTGGGACTGTCCGCCGTCGGCGGAGGTGGTTCCGGGTAGAGCGTTCGCGGGTGCGGCGGTTCCCACCGTGAGGGTTTTCGCCGCGGCGGGGTCCGGGGTCGCGAGTGTGGCCAGTCGCGGTTCGACGGCGACGGCCGTGCTGATCGAGGTGTACAGGCCCTCCCGGACCAGGAAGTTGACCAGGAACATGAGCATGGCCCCGGCGAGGACGAGCAGCCCGCCGTAGAGCATGGTCAGCCGGCCCCGTTCCCCGCCCGGCAGTCGCGGGCGTGGTCGGCCGGGCAGGGGAAGGCGGTTCAGGCCGGCTGCGGCGGAGCGCCTCATGCCGGTACGCCGATGCGGTAGCCGTGGCCGGGCACGGTGTCGATGACCGAGGGCTCGCCGAGCTTGGCGCGGAGCTTGCTGAGGACGACCCGCACCGCGTTGGTGCGGTATCCCATGTTCTGCTCCCACACCTGCTCGATCAGGTCCTCGCCGCAGACGACGGCGCCCTCGGCCTGCATCAGCACCTCCAGTACGCCGAACTCCTTGCGGGACAGGGCGAGGTAGCGGCCCTCCCGGAAGGCCTGGCGGCGGGCGGTGTCGAGGGTGATGCCCGCACGTTCGATGACCGGCGGGAGGGCGGGGTGGGTGCGGCGGCCGAGCGCCAGGACCCGGGCCAGCAGTTCCTCGTAGGCGAACGGCTTGGTGAGGTAGTCGTCCGCGCCCAGGTCCAGGCCGTCGACGCGGTCGCGGACGGTACCGGAGGCGGTGAGCATCAGCACCCGGGTCAGCAGCCGCTGCTCGACGACGCTCTGGCACACCTCGTCGCCGTGCGCCCCGGGCAGATCGCGGTCGAGCACGAGCACGGCGTAGTCGGTGAGCCTCAGCCGCTCCAGCGCGTCGGCGCCGTTGTACACGACGTCGACGGCCAGGGCGTCGCGCCGCAATCCCTCGGCGATCATGTCCGCCAGGAATTCCTCGTCCTCCACGATCAGTACACGCATGACACCAGGTGTACCTGAAACCCACCTTTCGTCGCCGTAAAGGTCTCGGCTGACAGCGGCGAAATGCGGGTGCGTGCCAGCCTCTGCGTGGTCGAAGTGGTCGAAGTGCTCGGCCACTCGTCATCGGACACGGAGGAATTCCATGCGGAACCACATGCGGAACCACAGGTACGGCGCGGCGGCCGCGCTGGTGGCGGGGATCGCGCTGTTCGCCACGGCCTGTGGCGCGGGCGGCACGGGCTCCGGCGGGGGCGGCGGCTCGGACTCGTCGGGCAAGGGCGCGGCGGCGGACCAGGCCTACGAGCACCGTAAGTGCCTGCGCGAACACGGCGCCCAGGTGAAGGAGCCCGAGCCGGGCCAGGACCCGCGGGCCATGGTCCTGGAGGGCGGCCAGGACAAGATGGCGGAAGCCCTCAAGGCCTGCGGGGGAGCCGGTGGCTCGGGCGGCGCGAAGATGTCCCAGGCCGACAAGGACAAGGCCCTCGAATTCGCCCGGTGCATGCGCGGTAACGGTGTGGACATGCCGGATCCGAAGTTCGACGGCGACTCGGTGATGTCGGGATCGGCGATGAAGGTCCCGGAGGGCGCCGAGAAGGACAGGTTCGACCAGGCGAACAAGGCGTGCAGTGGTCAGAATGCGCAGTGAGCGCGGGCGCAGCCGCCGTACGTACCTGATCGCCGTGCTGGCCACCTCGGTCACGCTGGCGGGCGGGGTCACGGCCCTCTCGCAGGCCGGAGGCAGCGGCAACGCCGGCGTGGCACGCACGGACGGGCTGCCGCCGAGCACGGGCTCGGTGGAACGGCAGGACCTGAGCAGCCGGACCCGGGTGGACGGGGTCCTCGGCTACGCGGAGGAGCGCCGGATCAACGCCGGTGTACCGGGCACCCTCACCTGGCTCCCGGAGGCCGGCGCGGTGGTGAAACGCGACGGGGTCCTCTACGAGGTCGACGGCCGGAAGGTCCGGCTCATGTACGGCGAGCGCCCGATGTACCGGACGCTGAAGGCCGGAGACGAGGGTCCGGACGTCAGACAGCTGAAGGAGAACCTCCGCGACCTGGGCTACGGCAAGGGGCTGGCCGCGGACGAGAAGTTCACCGCCGGTACGGCGGACGCGGTCAAGCGCTGGCAGAAGGCCCACGGCCTGGCCCAGAGCGGGGAGATCGGCCCCGAGCAGATCGCCTTCTCGCCCGCTGCGGTGCGGATCAAGAAGAACGACGCGGCCGTCGGCGACCAGGCCGCTCCCGGCAAGCCGGTCCTCACCGCCACCGGCTCCGAACGGCAGGTTCAGATCAAGATCGAGGTCTCCCAGGCCGACCTCGCCAAGCCCGGCACCCGGGTCGAGGTCGACCTGCCCGGCGGCGGCAGGGCCAAGGGCAAGGTCGCCTCCGTCGACCGCACCATCGGTGAGGACGGCAAGGAGCAGGGCTCCCCGGACAAGCCCGCCAAGATCACCGCCCGGGTGGTCTTCGACGACCCGGGGCAGGCGGACGGCTTCGACCAGGCGCCCGTCACCGTCGAGCTCGAAGGAGAGGTCCACAAGGACGTGCTGACCGTACCGGTCAACGCACTGCTCGCGCTGTCCGGCGGCGGCTTCGGCATCCAGATCGTGGAGAACGGGAAGGTGCGCGAAGTCCCGGTCGAGCTCGGCATGTTCGGACAGGGCCGGGTCGAGGTCAGCGGGAGCGGCCTGTCCGAGGGAATGAAGGTCGGGGTGCCCAAGTCATGAGCGCGGTGGTCGAGCTGAACCAGGTCACCAAGGAGTACCCGGGAGGGGTCACGGCGCTGCACGGGGTGGACCTGCGCGTCGAACGCGGCGAACTGCTCGCCATCGTCGGCCCCTCGGGGTCGGGCAAGTCCACCCTGCTGCACATCGTCGGCACCCTGGACCGGCCCAGCGCCGGATCCGTCACCCTGGCGGGCCACGACGTCGCCGCCCTCTCCGACCGCCGGCTCTCCGCCCTGCGCGCCCGGCACATCGGCTTCGTCTTCCAGTCCTTCCACCTGGTGGCCGGGGTCAGCGCCCGGGACAACGTCGCCGAGGGCCTGCTCTACTCGGGCCTGCCGCGCGCCCAGCGCCGCAGGCGCGCGGCCCTGGCCCTGGAGCGGGTCGGGCTCGCGGACCGCATGCACCACCGGCCGCACGAGCTGTCGGGCGGCCAGCGCCAGCGGGTGGCCATCGCCCGGGCGGTGGTCGGCGAGCCGGACCTGCTGCTGGCCGACGAACCGACCGGTGCACTGGACTCCGCGTCGAGCGAAGCGGTGATGGAGCTGCTGTACGACCTCAACGCCGAGGGTGCCACCATCGCGGTGATCACCCACGACGGCGAGATCGCCGACAGCCTGCCACGCCAGGTCCGCATCCGCGACGGCCGCGTCGTGGCGGATCTGCGCACCGGCGCCGGCGCCCCGGCCGATCGGGGTGGGGAGCGATGAGCCGCACACGGCTGGCCCCGGCCCGGCTCGGCCCCCGGGACGTCCTCCACGTCGGCTCGGCCGGCCTGCGCACCCGGCCGCTGCGGGTGGTGCTGTCCGCGCTGGGCATCGCCATCGGCATCGCCACCATGATCGCGGTGGTCGGCATCTCCTCCTCCAGCAAGGCGCAACTCCTGAGGCAGCTCGACCAGCTGGGCACCAACCTGCTGGTGGCATCCCCCGGGCAGGGGCTGTTCGGAGAGAAGGTGAAGCTGCCCGAGGAGTCGACCGGCATGCTGAGCCGCGTCCCCGGGGTCGAGCAGGTCGGCGCGACCGGGGACCTGTCGCAGTCCGTCAGACGCAGTGAGAAGATCCCCAAGGAGGAAACCGGCGGCATCACCGCGAAGGCCGCCACCGAAGGACTGCTGGACGTCGTGCGCGGCGCGGTCGGCTCGGGCACCTGGCTCAGCGAGGCCAACGGGCGCTACCCGTCGACGGTGCTCGGACACGTCGCGGCCCAGCGCCTGGGCATCACCGCCCCCGGCCAGCAGGTCTACATCGGCGGCCAGTACTTCACCGTCATCGGCATCCTCGACCCGCTGCCGCTGGCTCCCGAGATCGAACGGGCCGCCCTGGTCGGCTGGGACGGCGCCGGCGCGCTGCTGGGCTTCGACGGCCACCCGACCCAGATCTACGAACGGTCGACGGACCAGACGGTCGGTGCGGTCCGCGCACTGATCCCCCGCACCGTCGACCCGCAGAACCCGCACAACGTGCAGGTCACCGACCCCTCCTCGGCACTCCAGGCCAAGGCCGCCACCGAGGGGGCGTTCACCGACCTCCTGCTCGGACTGGGCGGGGTGGCACTCCTGGTCGGCGGCGTCGGGGTCGCCAACACGATGATCATCTCAGTGCTGGAGAGACGCCACGAGATCGGACTGCGCCGCTCCCTGGGCGCCACCAGGGGCCAGATCCGCCTCCAGTTCGTGACGGAGTCCCTCCTGCTCTCCGGACTGGGCGGGCTGGCCGGCGTGGCCCTGGGCGCGGCCGCCACCTACGCCTTCGCCGCCTCGGGCGGCCTGCCCTGGGTGGTCCCCTTGTGGGCCGTCACCGGAGGCTTCGCCGCCACCCTGCTCATCGGCACGGTCGCAGGCCTCTACCCGGCCGTCCGGGCCTCCCGGCTCTCCCCGACCCTCGCCCTCCACGCGGGCTAGCAGTCGGCACGGCGTGGGGCGCTCCCTGGAGCGCCCCACCCGCCAGGCCGCAGCGGGCGCGAACGGGGTGGAAGACATCTCACGTGGCTGACGAGTCAAGCTGCGGCCACCAGTTCGGAGGAGGCGAAAGCACCGGGATGGCAACAGGACGCCTTCACCCGGCTGGCGGACCAGTTCGGGCTCGCCGACCACGTCCACCTCAGCCTGATTGTTGTGGGCCATCCTGATCAGCGGAGCCGGTGCGGAAACGGCTTTCGCGCGGGCGCCGTGGCCGGATGTCACGAAGCCCGGAGCCGAAAAGCCCGTACCGTTCGCCCCTTGGATAGAGCAGCATGGCCCCTGTGTCCGATACCTCAGTACTCACTCGCGCCGAGGCCGTCGAGCGCCACCGGCTGCTCGACGTCCACACCGTCCACGTCGACCTCGACCTGACCCACGGACAGGAGCTGTTCGGCTCCACCACGGTGATCCGCTTCGGCTGTGCCGCCCCGGGCGCCGGGACGTTCCTGGACGTCAAGCCGGCCGCCCTGCACCGGGTGGCGCTGAACGGCCGCGAACTGGACGTCGCCGCCCTGCGGGCCGGGCGCTTCCCGCTGACCGGCCTGGCGGCCGACAACGAGCTCACCGTCGAGGCCGACATGGCCTATTCGCACACCGGCGAGGGCATGCACCGCTTCACGGACCCCGCCGACGGCGAGGACTACGTCTACACCCAGTCCTTCCTCGACGACGGCCCGCGGGTGTTCGCGTCCTTCGACCAGCCCGACCTCAAGGCGCGGTACACGGTGTCCGTCACCGCGCCGCAGCAGTGGACCGTGGTCGGCAACAGCCTGGGCCGCCAGGTCTCGCCCGGCCGCTGGGAGTTCGCGCCCACCCCGGCGATCAGCAGCTACCTGGTCTCCGTGGTGGCCGGCCCGCTGCACTCGGTGCATGCCGAGCACGACGGGATCCCGCTCGGCCTGCACTGCCGCCGCTCGCTCGCCGCCCACCTGGACGCCGACGTCGACGAGCTGCTGGAGATCACCCGGCAGGGCTTCGACCACTACCACCGGGTCTTCCGGCACCGGTACCCCTTCGACAGCTACGACCAGTGCTTCGTACCGGAGTTCAACGCCGGCGCGATGGAGAACCCGGGCTGCGTCACCCTGCGCGACGAGTTCGTCTTCCGGTCCGCCGTGCCCGACACCAAGCGCGAGGAACGCGCCATGGTGGTCATCCACGAGATGGCGCACATGTGGTTCGGCGACCTGGTCACCATGAAGTGGTGGGACGACCTGTGGCTGAACGAGTCCTTCGCCGAGTACATGGCCTACAGCGTCACCGCCTCCTCCACCCGCTTCACCAGCGCCTGGACCGGCTTCGCCGCCGACCGCAAGACCTGGGGCTACGACGCCGACCAGCGCCCCTCCACCCACCCGGTGGCGCCCGGCACGGTGGACGACACCGCCCAGGCGCTGCAGAACTTCGACGGCATCTCCTACGCCAAGGGCGCCGCCGCACTGCGCCAGCTGGTCGCCTGGCTCGGCGAGGAGGCCTTCCTGGCCGGCGTCAACGACTACTTCGACGAGCACGCCTTCGGCAACGCCACCCTCGACGACCTGCTCCGGGCCCTGGCGGCGACGAGCGGCCGCGACGTCCACGGCTGGGCCGACCGCTGGCTGCGCACCACCGGCGTGGACACCCTGCGGCTGACCGACGGCCGGATCGAGCAGACCTCGGCCGACGGCACGCTGCGCCCGCACCGACTGACCGTGGCCCACTACCGGCGCACCGCCGAGGGAGCCCTGGAGCAGGCCGGCCGCGTGCCGGTCGACCTGGCGGCCGATGCCACGGTCACGCGGCCGGCCGGTGCCGAGCTGACCCTGCTCAACGACACCGACCTCACCTTCGCCAAGATCCGCCTCGACCCCGGATCCTGGCAGGCCGTGCGCTCCTCGCTCGGTGCCGTACCCGAGGAGTTGGCCCGCGCGGTGCTCTGGAGCGCCGGCCGCGACCAGGTGCGCGACGGGGAGTTGGCGCCCGGCGAGTACCTGCGGCTGGTCGCCGACCACCTGCCCGGCGAGACCTCGGTGCACCTGGTGGACGCGGTGCTCGCCTTCGCCCGCGAGTTCGTGGTGGACTGCGCGGTGCCGCCGTCCGGGCGCCCGGAGGCACTGGCCGGACTGGCGCAGGTCTGCCGCACCCTGCTGCGGCGCACCGAGGGCGAGCCGGGCCGCACCGGTCTGCGCCTGGTGGCCGTGCGCGGCGTGATCGCCACCGCCGACGGCGAGGAGCAGGCCGCCGAGCTGCGCGACTGGCTGGCGGCCGGCACGGTACCCGGCGGTCCGGTGCTCGACCCGGACCTGCGCTGGCAGTTGCTGCTGCGGCTGTGCGTGCTCGGCGCGGCGGGTGAGCCGGAGATCGCCGCCGAACTCGCCGCGGACCCCAGCAGCACCAGCCAGGAGGGCGCAGCCCGCTGCCGCGCCGCGCTGCCCGCCCCCGCGGCCAAGGAGACCGCCTGGCAGGCGCTGTTCCACGGCGAGCTCTCCAACTACCTGGCCATCGCCACCGCCCGGGGCCTGTGGCAGCCCGAGCAGGCCGAGCTGCTGGAGGAGCTGACCGCGCGCTACTTCAAGGAGCTGGGGCCGGCCGCCGGCCGCCGCGGCCCCGCACTGGCCCGGGTGCTCGCCACGGCGGGCTTCCCGGCCTTCGCCGCCACCGAGCAGACGGTGCGGGCGGCCGAGGCCTGCCTGGCCGACCCGGACCTCACCGCGGCGACCCGGCGCGGACTGGTGGACCAGCTGGACACACTGCGCCGCGCCGTCCGGGCGCGGGCGCTGACCGAGCGGTAGCAGCGGGGCGACGGCCGCCGTCGGAGTCGGAGTCGGAGTCGGAGCTGGAGTTGGAGTCGGAGCCGGGTCGGGAACCGAACCCGATCCGGCGCCGGCTCCGGCCCCTCCCGGCCACCGGAGGCCTCAGCAGCTCTCCTCGATGTAGAGGAGGGTCAGGAGGCCGTCCGCGGAGGCGAACTCGTAGGGGTGGTAGCTCGGCGCTTCGTCCCCGTGCAGCCTGTCCTTGATCTCGTGCCAGGCCGCGAGCCGGTCGGCCGGCGGGACGTGGCGGAAGTGTCCGCCGGCGCCCTCTCCCACGATCAGCTCGTCCGCCTGGGTCGCCAGACGCCTGGCCAGGTTGCGGTGGAGCGGACCGCGGACCTTCTGCCACAGCCGGCCGTCGTCGTCGGTGAACTCCGCACGGCCGGCCGGGGACGGGATGCCCTCGCCGTACCAGTACTCGACCGGCGGCAGCGCGGCCGTGATCTCGGCCAGGGTCGCGGCACGGTGGCGTTTCTTGGGCATGGCCCAACTCTCCCAAGTCTTCGAGATCCGGACAACGCGCTGAGTGAGAGGCCCCGGGCAGGCCGGCGGGACCCCAGCAGGAAGCCGTACGCCAGCGCGCCGATCAGTGCCCGTCCCGACAGGTGGATGTCCACCAGCGAGCTCGGGTTCCCGGCCCCGACCTCGATGCGCCGGTGGGCGGGGACGAACGCGTCGATGTCGTATCGGTCCGACGATCTTACTGGCGGCGACCTTCACCGGCCGAGGGCGGACGGTCAACGGTCATGGAGACGGCCGGGTCGGCGGTCGCAGACGGTGCCGACCCGGCCGAGGTGCGGGCGGTCGGCCGTCACGCGCTGTCGAAGACCCCGTAGGCGTCCTTCGCGCTCACTTTGCCCTTCTGGACCAGCAACGCGGCCAGTTTGACGGCGAGTTGCTCCACCGCGAACGGGCTCTGCTCCAGGAGCTGCCAGTCTCCCGTCACCGCGTAGCCGTCGTGCGCCTCGGCCCAGCCCAGGTCCAGCTTGACGTCCCCGAAGCGCGTCAGCGGGGGCGGGTCCTGGCTGGCGAAATCGCCGGTGCAGACCGCCATCATGCGGTAGCCGTCCCCGGGGAAGGCGCAGACGACGTCGGCCTTCCGGGCCGCGTCGAGCAGGGACTTCGCCGTCTGGTCGCTCACCGCCGCCCGGGTCAGACCCTCGGCGATGCCGAACAGCGAGGCGGCGGCCGGCGCCTCGCCGATGAACGCCCACCCGGAGGTCTGCGGCCGGCCCGTGCGATAGGCATCGGTGCGCCGCTCCATCGAGATCTGCTCGTGCACCGCCGCGAAGGGCACGCTCGCACCGTCGAGCGTGCAGCTTCCGCCGGGCGGAGCGCCCAGGCACGCGGCGGTGTACGGCCCGGAGCCGGCGCTGTCGGCGACGGTCTCGTCCTGGCCGATACTGCTGAAGACGGCCTGGAAGTCGGGTGCCAGGGTGGGGTCCTGGACCCGGAGCTGGTTCGCGAGCAGCGTGAACAGTGACAGCGCCCTGGCGAGGTCCGGCGGAACGAGGCCGACTGTCACGGTGTCGGACCACGCACCGGGGTGCGGGGTCCGGACCCGGACCCTGGCCTGGTAGGCGTCGCGGTAGGACTGGGCGAAGAAATCCTTCTGCTCGTACCCGTCGCTGTCGTCACTCTGCTCGGGCTCCCCGTTCTTGAGCAGCTGGACCTCGTACGTCTGGGCGTCCTCCACGCGGTCCCAGGACAGGCGGACCACACCGGGAATGACGGTGAACTTCACGGTGGGCGGCGGCACGGGCTGGGGCGGCACCGGCACGGCCGTCGTGGGTTCGGCCGCGATGCCGTCGACGAGGACGGCCACGGTCACCGTCCAGGGAGTGTGCGGGGCGAGCCCGTCCGTGCCGGCCACCGTGCTGGTGACCGGCCCCTGGGTGTCGGTGGCGGCCCGGTGGCCCGCCTGGTCGATGACGGTGACGCGGTAGCCGGCGCCGCCGCCGGTGCTGCCGCCGGCGGCCTGCCAGGCGACCTCCAGCCGTCCGTCGGCGTTCCAGGTCGGCGTCACGCCGGTCACCGGGTCGGCGGCGGCGATGCGCAGCGGCGGGCTGGACGGCCCCGAGGACGGGTCGATCACGACCGTGACCAGGAACCGCAGGACGACGCCGGCGGCCGGCGGCTGCACGGCGAAAGTCGTCGTGGTGGCCGCCGGCCGCTGCCCTTGGGGGCGGAGCGTGTCGCTGCTGGTGTTTCCGCTGTGCTCGTCCGTCATGTCGACCTGGTATCCGGCGTCCGCCAGGGGCGACGTGGCCCAGGTGACGGTGGCCCGCCCGTCGGCGTACCGGGCCTCGATGAGCGTCACGGCTCCGGGGTACCTGGTGGTGGCCTCCACCCACGCGCTGGTGTCACCGTCCCGCGTGCGCCGTACCCGCAGCGTGCACTCCTGGCCGTCGGGGAGCGGCTGGGCGGGTGTGAAGGTGTACGCCCGGTCGTCGACGGTGAGCGGTCCGGCCAGGTGGTCGGCACCGGCGCTGAGGGCCAACTCGTAGGAGCTCCTGCCGCCCTGCGGGTCTTCGGCGTCCTGCCAGGAGGCGTCGAGCCGCGCCCCGGAGAACGCCAGCTTCGGGGAGCCGGGGGCCGGGAGGGCCCGGAAGGTCCGCGTGACGGGCTGGGACCACGGCCCGGTGTCGCGGCCCACCCGGGCGCGCACCCGGATGCCGTACTCGGTGCCGTCCGCCAGGTGGCCGCCGCCGGACGGGACGAGCGTGACGGGCGGCGCCGCGACGGCGTCGGCGGTGGCGACCGGCTGGTCCGGGGTGGCCGTCGCGAAGAGGCGGATGTCGTAGCTGACGGCGCCCGTGGCGGTGTCGGAGGCGAGCGGCTCCCAGCGGACGACGATCCGGTCGGCGTCGACGGTCCAGGGCGGCACGGTCGGCGGCTGGATCGCCGGCACGGTGAAGTCCTGTCCGGCCCAGGCGCTGTCGCCGCCGTCCGTGTGGACGCGGACCTGGACCCGGTAGCGCGTGCCGGGCGCGAAGGTCCCGCGCTGGGGGCTGAGAGCCGCCTCCCGGGCCGATCCGTCGGTGTCGCAGGAGGCGACGACGGTGGAGTCCTTGAGCACCTGGGCCTGGTAGCGGGTGGCTCCCTCGCCGCCGTTCCACCGCACGTGGATGCGGTCGTCCTCGTACCAGACCTCCTGGATGACGGGCGTCGGCTTGTCGATGATGTCGCGGGTGCCCGGCTTGCCCGGGTCCGCGGGGATCGTACCGGCCCGTTCGACCCGGACGGTGGCGGCGTACCGGCCCGGGACGGGGGTGGTCACCGGCTGGACCGCGGTGTACGGCGCCGCCTTCACGGTCTGTTCCTGGCCGAGTTGCTTGCCGGCGGGGTCGGTGAAGCGCACGTGGTAGCTGTCCGGTGCCGTGCCGGTCCACTGCGCCCGGAGCTGCGCCTCGGTGTCCTCCCACGTCAGGTCCGGTACGGGGGAGACCGGTTTCTCGATGGTCAGCTGCGCCCAGTCGCTGGTCCTGCCGCCGCGCCGGGAGCGGACCCGGTAGCTGTACGTGCCGGGGGCGAGCGTGGCGGCATCGACGGCCACACTCTTGGTGATGACGTTGTCCACCGTGTCCGAGGCGAGCTTCTGGCCCGAGGGGCGGACGACCTCGAACTCGTAGCCGGTCGCGTAGGGGGCGGTGTCCCAGCAGGCGGTGAGCTGTCCTTTGGCGTAGGTGAGCGAGGTCATCGTGGGCCGTCCGGGGGTGGGGTCCGGACCGCCGTGGCTGCCGTCGTTGCCGTTGCCCTGCTTCTTCTTGTGGTCGTTCGAGTCCTGGCGTGACGTGGTGATCGCCGCCACGGCCGCCGCCACGGCCCCGGCGCCGCCGTAGCCGCCGGGTGCACTCCCCGCCGCACCGGCCCCGGCCTCGCCCGCGGCGGGTGCGTCACTGTTCGCCAGGCCCCGGCAGACCAGGCCCGCCAGGTAGGCGGCGGCCCGCTTCCCGAAGACGAAGGCCGCGATCAAGGCGATCTTGTCGGTGTCCTGGAGCAGCTTCTTCACGTAGTCCCGGGCGCCGTCGGCCAGGCCCTTGCCCAGCACGGCGGGCAGGTCCGGCCACGTGGTACCGGCCGGCACGTCGACGGTCAGCGCGGGCAGGTCCTGCGAGAAGAAGGGCTTTTCGGCGTCCTTGAGGGTCAGGGAGAAGGCGGGCGTCAGCGCGAAGCGCAGCGTCCCGGCGTCGGACAGCGACACCTTGGGGTGGAGCGAGAGGTTCTCGGTGTACGCGTTCTGGACGGCGATGTCGGCGAGCGTGCCGCAGCCCGAGCCGCTGCCGGAGGAGTCCGCGATCTGCTGGATCTGCTTGAGCAGGTCGATGACCTTCCCCGGCCAGTCGAACCCCGGCCAGTCGATGGTGAGTTCGGGCTTACGGGGGGAGGCGTGGGTGGTGTAGGTGAAGCCGCAGTCCAGGGCGCCGAAGGGGGGCAGTTCCTTGGCGGCCTTCAGGGTGCCGGTGAAGCACCGCCCGCCGTCCGCTCGCGCAGCGGCCGAGACCTCGACCGTGGTGAAGGCGGCCTGGAGGAAGTTGACGCCGGTGCTGAGGGCGAACTTCTTCGTCCCGCCGTCCCGGGTGAGGCTCAGCTCGGGGCCGCCGGTGTAGCGGCCGTTTTCCGCGGTGGTGCCGGCGAGCTCCACGACGGCGAGGTCGACGGGCTTCTCCAGTGCGAGGGTGCCGGTGATCCCGGTGGTCCGGCCGTTCTCGCGGCGGAAGGAGAGCAGCCCGCGGACGTCGACCTGGACGTCGAGGGTGAGCCGGATCCGGGCGTCGAGGTGGAACTGGTCGAGGTACGGGGTGGTGGCGCCGCCGAACTTCTCCAGGGTCTTGCCCGGGTCCTTCTTCGCGTCGTAGTAGTAGACCGTCGAGTCCTTGCGGACCGTCAGCTCGACGAAGTCCGAGGGCCAGGTGCTCGCGTCGCCGGTGACGCACTGCGCGAGGAAGGACCCGATGGCCACGTCGGCGTCCAGCGTCGCGAGCAGCAGCGCCGGGTGCCCGTCGACCAGGGCCAGCGCGGCGGTGGCCGCCAGCCGCTGGTCCGGTTTCCCGCTCCCCGGCGCCGGTCCGATCTTCGCCGAGCCCTTCACCGTGAACTGCGAGTGTCTCGGCTGCGCCGCCTGCCCGTCCTTGGCCGGGACGGCCCAGGTGCAGTCCACCGACAGCTCCAGCCCGGACACGACGAGGCCGGGCAGGCCGAACGGCTGGTCCAGCTCCTGGGCGGACGGCGTCGCCTTCGAGGTGAGTTTCAGCGTGTCGGCGTACAGCGTCAGGTCGAAGGCGTACTCGGTCTCGAAGAGCTTCAGCCGGGCCGGCCCGGCCAGGGTGAAGGCGCGGTGCTTGTTGGGCTGGAAGGTGAGCCGGACGCCGGAGGCGCCCGTGGCCTTGCCGAGGCTCAGGGTGTCCAGGACGGTGATGCACGGCAGGTCCGCGGTGAACGACGTCTGCGTCGGCGCCTTCCGGTCGACCACGGCGGTGACCGTGACGGCGGGCGCCTTTCCTCCGTCACCGGTGACGTCCACCAGGTGGGTGAGGACGGGGGAGGAGCCGAGGGCGGTCCGGGCGGCCAGGTACACGCCCTTGGCGAGTGGCAGGGCGGTGTCGGGGAGGTCCTTCAGCGGGGGAGCGGCCTCCGAGTCCAGCCGCTGCAGCAGGGAGTTGGTGGTCTCTGCGAGGCCCTTCAGGTCCCCGCTCCCCAGATCGCAGACCACCAGCCGGACGTCGTCGCACCGGAGCACGTCGTCGAGCCCGGACAGGGCCGGGCTCAGCGCGCTGAGGCGGAAGTCCTGACCGAGGCGGGCCGCCGCGGCGTAGACCCAGGCGCTGTCCTGCGCCGACCGCCGGGCGCAGTACAGCAGGGCGTCGGCGGTCAGGGCCGGGCCGAACGACGCCCGTCCGTACAGGAGAAACAGGGGGCGGCTCGGGTCGAGGTACAGCGAGGCTGCCGCGCTGAGCTCCAGCTTGTTCATCCCGCTCGGGACGACCTGTGCCCAGGTGCTGTCCTGGGCGGGCTTCGTCACCGCGTCCGCGGTCGTGTCCAGGGCCAGCGGCTGCTTCGGGCCGTACTGCGCGGTGCCGGTGAACTCCCAGGTGCCGGTGGCCTCCTCCGGCTTGTGCGCCGTCATCAGGACGGCCAGGCCGCCCAGGGTGAGACTCCCCCGGACCGTGCCGGTGATCCCGTCGGCCTTCACCGGGTACGGCATGCTCAGCTCGGCCCACACGTCGTTCAGGGACAGCGATCCGGGCACGATCGTCCACGGTTCGGGGGTGCCGACGGTGAGGCCGATCCGGTCGGCGGCGCCGTTTTCGCCGCCGAAGCGGACGGACACGTCCGCCACGTCGATCCCCTTGGACAGCGGCAGCTCGGCGGGCAGCGCGGACTTGGCCGCGTCCGGGGAGAGCCAGGAGTCGAGCTTCTCGAAGCCGGGCACGTGGACGGGCACGGCCTGCGCGGCGTGCAGCACCCACTGGTGGTGCTCGTCCCGCTCCACACGGACGTCGACCGACCGGCCCGCCAGGGTGAGCACGCCGGACAACTCGCCGGTGGCGCTGCTGGTGCCGTCATCGCGGCGCAGGTCGACCGCCCCGGTGAGGTCCTGGACCGTGACCGCCTTGTCGATGACGGTCCACTCCTTCTGCTGGGCGAACAGCAATCCGAGCCGTCGGACGGCCGGCGGCGACGGTGCGACCGCCACGAGGAGGTCGAGGACCTCCAGGCCGCCGACCGAGCCGACACCGGGTGGCAGCGCGGCCTGGGAGCCGGTGAGGAGGCCGAAGACGTCCTGGGCCGACGGGAGCGTGACCTGCGTGCCCGGTTGCAGCCGGAGCGTCCAGAGCGTGTCCTTGCCGACGGGGACCGCCATCGTCACCGCCAGCGTCGGCTGCTGCGTCGCGCCGAGGCCGAGCGCGCCGGACAGCAGGCCCATGGCCCGCCAGGTGCCCGCGGTCTTCTCCAGCCGGACGTCGGCGGTCCAGCCGGACAGGGTCAGCACCTTGTCGATCAGGGTCCACGGCGTGGTCTGGGCGAGGGTGAAGGAGACCGCGCACAGGGTCCGGTCGGCCGGGTCCAGATCCAGGCCCGCGCGGGACAGGGTGAGCGGCTGCTCGGTGTCGTACAGGGAGCCCGGCAACAGCGCGGTGACCGAGCTCGTGGCCAGGCCGGAAAGCCCGGCCAGCGTGTCCAGCGACGGCAGCTGCTGGGCGGGGTCCGTCGGTTCGACATGCCAGCATCCCCAGGGGCCGGCCGAGGCGCGCATGGCGAGATCGACCGATCCCAGGCGCACGGTGCCGAGCACCGACACCGTCCAGCTCGTGACGACGGTGGCATCGACGGTCGTGCGGGTGGCGGCGGCTTCCAGGGCCACCCGGGAGAAGGCGATGCCGTCGGCTGCCTGCCAGGCCGCGTCGGACCCGTATCCGATGCGCACGCCGGTCGCCGTGGGGCCCTTGCCGTCCGGGGCGAACGTGAGGGTGCAGGCGTCGATCCGGGACCCGGTCAGGGCGAGGAGTTTCGCGGGGACGCGGGGCTCGATCTGCTTGCCGCAGCCGGTCACCGCGAGCGCCTCCTCGACGGTGGCGGGCCAGCTCGACGCGGTGAGCGTCAGGGTCCGGGTGCTGGGGGTGCCCTGCGGCGGGGCGAGGCTCGCACGGCGTTGGCCGCCCTCGAAGTCCACCGTTCCCACGACCGCAGCGTCCGCTTCGCAGGTGCCCGCCTTTGTCGACGGCTGACACGTCAGGGTGAGGCGGCCGTCCTGCAAGGACAGGTCGCCCTGCCCGGGGCGAGGCACCGTGAAGGCACCGCAGGACTTGTCGGCCGGCCAGGTGAACGACGGGACCTGGTCGGCGACCGACAGCGGGCCGCCGACCCGGACCTCCGTGCTGCCGGCCGGCGGGGACTTCCGTGCCACGGGCACCAGATCGGGGCCGACGGTGACGCCCGCCTGGAAGTGCAGGCCGGCCTTGAGCGCGAAGAACACGCCGTCGGACGCCGGTTGGTCGTGGTCGGTGAGGACGAAGAGCGGATCGTACAGCGGCAGGGTCTCGTACAGGGTGCCGTGCAGGGCGGGATAGGTGTGGCTCAGCGTCCAGCGCTCGCCGGGGACGGTCCGCCAGTCCACCCGCAGCTTGCCGCCGGAGACGGTGAACGTCACCGTGGTGGCGCCGCTCTCACTCTCCAGGACGGCGGAGCGGCCCTTGAGGGTGAGCGTGCCCGCCTTGGTGTCGAGCACCGGGTCGGCGTCCGAGCCGACCACCGGGCTGTCGCCCAGGTGCTGGTCGAGGAACCGCGACACCACGTCCGGGCTGCCCGGCACCCCGGCCGGCAGGGTGGCGCTGTTCAGCGGGTACTGCCGGTCGGTGGTGCCGCCGCCCTCCTGGACCAGGCGGTCCCGCAGGGCCGTCAGGATCTCGGTGTCCGTCGTCCCGGACGGCTGCTGGTCCTGGTCGCTCACGGCGGAAGTCCTCTCGGTTGTGCGCGCTGATCGGTCAGGGGGAGGGACGGGGGAGGGAGAAGGGCCGGGGATGTCGTTTCGGACCTATGTTCTGGCCTTGTGGAGATCATTGAGGAATCTGCACGCGAGGCGCGTCTTGATGAAATCCCTGCGCTTGTACTTCTGGGTTTTGAGGGTTACCTTCAATGGGCCCCGTGCTACCTGTTGTTCGATTTCGTAGGCATCGTCCGCCACGGCTTTCTCGAACTCTTCCAGCATCTTCCGATCCTGTGTGCCGGTGACGTGCTCCTGGAAAAGTCCCCAGACCGTCTCCAGCTTGGGCGAAGTCTTCACCTTGTAGTACTCGGCGGCACTCGTTGGCAGCGTCCAGTCCGGATCGTCGTAAACGAGGCGCGCTTCTTCCCCGTTCTTGAACCTGACAGGGTTCTCATTCACTGCGATATTGTGATATTCCCACATCGATTGACTGCCGTGCATCGGGTCGAGGAGGTATCCCTGACAGACCTGCCGGATGTGCCCGATCTCATGGACGAGTACCTGCTTCCTGGTGAACCCCCCGGTCGGTTTCTCCGAGATGAGAATCAGGTCGTGTTCGGGAAAGTAGGCCCCGCCTCGACTCTGCTCGAGCTGGGAATCCGCGCGGGTGTCGTTCGAGCAGGGAGGCTGCGGGATCACGGTGCAGACGCTCTTGCCGCCGAAGTCCCCGTCGACCTGGTAGAGGTACTTGCCGCCGTAATCCCTGAAGAGCTTGTCGGCCGGGTAGTCCGCAGGTGCCAGGACCACCCGGATCTCCCGATCGATCTTGAAGAATTCTCTCGTCCCCTCGATCAGGGCGACATCCTCATCCGGAAAGCGGTCGTCACCCTGCTGTCCCGAACCGTTCGTCATGGGCTCTGCCTCATCCCGCAGTCTCGGCGTACACGCACGAAGCGATGTGCGTGCGGCTGCTCCGTACAGACGCCGACACTATGGCCCCCACGCGGCGGCCCCGTCTCGCGGACGGCCGAGCCGCGCCCGTGAATGCGGCCGGATGGATGCCGGGCTCATCGGCCCCTCGCTCCGGAGCGGCGGGAGCGACGCGGGCGGGCGGCAGGCGACCGTGAGTGCAACAGCTTTCAGCAGTAACGCTTTCGATAAGCCGTCATGGTCGCCGACCTTCCTCAACGGCGGCAGACCCGTAAGGCTTCGCGCTGTTTCCGCCGGAACGCGCGACCGCGCCGCCTGCGCCGTACGGGGAGGACCCACCATCGTGCCCACGAGGCAACACGGACGGCTGCTGCTGCCCGCCGTCACCCTGACCGTGCTCGGGCCGACCACCACCCAGGCCCTGTCACGGTGGCCGTTCTCAGTCCGAGGGCGTGACCGCTGGTGAACAGGCCGGACTGCGCGACGTCGAGCGTGTGAAGGTGCGGCGGTAGGCGGTGGGGGTGGTGTTCAGTGCGCGCCGGAAGTGCAGCCGCAGGTTGGCCGCCGTGCCCAGCCCGCAGTCCCGCGCCACCTGCTCCACCGAGCGGTCCGTGGATTCCAGCAGCTCCCGCGCCCTGCCCAGCCGGGCGTTGAGCATCCACTGCAACGGGGTCGTGCCCGTCTCCTCGGTGAACCGGCGCATGAAGGTGCGCTGCGAGAGGCCCGCGTGCCGGGCGAGCACGCGCAGCGAGAGCGGCTCGCCGAGCCGCTGCAGGGCCCAGCCACGGGTACCGGACAGCGACGCCTCGCCGGCCACCGCGACGGGAGCCGGCACGTACTGGGCCTGCCCACCGTCTCGGTGCGGGGCGGCGACCAGACCGCGGGCGATCTGGTTGGCCGTCTCCGCGCCCAGGTCGCGGCGCACGATATGCAGGCACAGGTCGATGCCGCAGCACACCCCGGCCGAGGTGAGCACGTCGCCCTCGTCGACGTAGAGCACGTCGCGGTCGACCGAGACGGCCGGGAAGTTCCGCTCGAACGAGTCGATGTGCTTCCAGTGGGTCGTGGCGTGCAGCCCGTCCAGGACGCCCGCCGCGGCCAGCGCGAAGGCGCCCGTGCAGATCGACACCACGCGCTTGCCTCGGTCGCGGGCTCCGGCCAGTGTCTCGAGCACGGCGTCCGGCAACGGGAGGATCAGGTCGAATCCCGGCACGATCACGGTGTCGGCGGTGCTCACCCGCTCCAGGCCCTCGTCGGCGACCAGGGCGAAACCCGCGCTGGTGGCCACCTTCGGCTGCAGCGCGCACAGGGTCATCTCGTAGGGGGTTTCCGGCCGGGTGGTGAAGATCTGCGTCGGGATCGCCAGGTCGAGGGGGGTGACCCCGTCCAGCGCCAGGACCGCGACTCGATGCACTGCCATGGCAAGATTCTAGCGAAGTGAGGAAATTTTGCCTCTCACCAGGTCAGGGCGGTCCGGGCCAGGCTGAAGACATGACCGGACCTACCTGTGAGGCGACCGCCGACCTGATCACGCTGCCAGGCACACCGCTTGCCGACGCCGTCATGAACCTCGTCCGACCGGTGGAAACGCCGTCCGTCTTCAACCACAGCATCCGCAGTTACCTGTTCGCCCGGCTGGTTGCCGGCCGCCTCGGCCTGGTCGTCGGCCACGACTACCAGGACGACCTGTTGTTCGCCGCGTGCGCGATGCACGACCTCGGCGTGGCGTCGGACGGCCCGCACAACCAACGGTTCGAGGTCGAAGGCGCCGACCGGGCCGCCGCATTCCTCATCGACCGCGGATTACCCGCGATCGATGCCGACCAGGTCTGGCAGGCCATCGCCCTCCACACCTCCCCGGGTATCGCAGAACGCCGTGGCACGCTGTGCGTGCTCGTCCGTGAGGGTGTCGCACTCGACTTCGGTGGCCCGATCGGCGCCGACCACGTCGACGCCGTCACCGACGAGCAGGCCGACGCCGTGCACACCGCCTATCCACGGCTGGACATGATCCGCTCACTCACCGACGCGATCGTCGCGCAGGCCGCGAAAGACCCGAAGAACGCACCCCGGTACACGATCCCCGGCGAATTCCTCCGTGAACGCGAGACCTTCGGCCGGACCCGGCTGGAGCACGCCTGCCGTTCGTCCCGCTGGGGCAACTGACTCCACGGACTCCACGACCGCGTCACCGAAGAACACGACCGCGTCACCGAAGAAAAGGAAGCACCGCAATGACCGTCCACACCGTCGCGATCCCCGAGGACAACACGGTCTTCGGGCAGACCACCAGCGCCTTCGCAAGCTTCGGCTATTCCGCCGCGGTCCGCGCGCACGGCCTCCTGTTCATCGCCGGAACGATCGGTCGCCGCGCCGACGGAACCATCCCGGACTCCATCGAGGAGCAGACCGAGATCGCCATCCGGAAGATCGAAGAGATCCTTCGACTGGAGAACCTCGACCCGTCCGCCCTCGTCGACGTCACCAGCTACCACGTCGACATCCGCCGGCACTTGCCCGGCTTCATCGAGGCCAAACAGCGCCTCGTCGAGGCGCCCTACCCGACCTGGACGATCATCGGGGTCAGCGGCCTCGCCAGCCCGGGACTCCTCGTCGAAATCCGCGCGACCGCCGCGTATCCCACCGCATCCCGGTAGACCGCCGCTCCTGGGCCGGCGCCCGGCCCAGGAGCCCGTCGCGACGGTTCTCAAGCGATCCCGGCACGGGCGCATCCGGTCGGTGCCGGTCCCGCGGGGAGGGCGCCGGTCTGCGCGCCCGGGTCGCCGCTTCAGGCGCGTCGTCGAACCGGAATCAGGGCCCCCGTCGCCGCCGATTTCCGTTCGATTCCCTCGAGGGCCGGGCCCGCTCCGTCGCCGAACGGGCCGATCTCGCCCAGTGGCTGACTGTGCGTGCCGACGGTGTTACGCTCCCGAGAGAAGAGAGAGCTGGCTCTCACTTGTTGGGCCGGGGCGCCGCTCGTCCGCCCTGGCCCGGACGTGCAGGAGAGGGCGGTTCTGCCGAACGTTCGCTGCTCTTGTGGCCTTTGGCCGGTGAGGAGACACCATGACCGCCCCCGCACCGCAGTTACCCTTCGAGCGCCCCGACGCCCTGGACCTGGCGCCGCTGTTCGCGCGTCTGCGCGAGGAAGGTCCGATCACGCGGGTGACGACACCCGCCGGTGACCCGGCCTGGCTGGTGACCCGCTACGAGGAGGCCCGGGAGGTTCTGAGCGACGCCCGGTTCTCCCGGCTGCGCCCCGATTCCGAGGGCGCGCCGAGGATCTCGGAGTCGGCCCTGCACACGCGCCCCGCCCCCTCGCCCGAGGAGGAGGACCGCGAGCACACGCGGATGCGGCGGATGCTGGCGCCCGCGTTCAGCGCGCCGCGGATGCGCCGGCTGGGCGAGCGGATCGGGGAGCTCGCCGCATCCTGCCTGGACGCGATGGAGGAGGAGCGTTCACGGCAGCCGGAACGTGCCGTCAACCTGCACGACCACCTGTCGTTCCCGTTGCCGGTGATGGTGATCTGCGAGCTGCTGGGTGTGCCGGTCGCGGACCGGGGCCTGCTGCGCGGCTGGTCGGAGCGGATCGCCGCGCTGTACGGCGGGGCCGACGGCGCCGTGGCCATGGCCGAGTTCGAGGCGTACGTGGCCGGCATCGCCGAGGAGAAGCGGAAGCAGCCGGGGCAGGACGTGATCAGCGACATCCTGGCCGTGCAGGCGGAGGACCCCTCGTTCACCGAGGGGGAGATGACCCGGCTGGCGGTGGGGCTGCTGTTCGCGGGCCACGAGACGACATCGGCCCGGATCGACCTGGGGGTGCTGTTCCTGCTGAGCGACACCGCCCGGCGGGACCGCTTCGCCGCCGACCCGGACGCGCTGGCCCGCGCCACCGTGGAGGAGGTCCTGCGGATGGCCTCGCCCGGTGGCCTGGGCCTGACCCGCTACGCCCGCGAGGACGTCACCGTCGCGGGGACCGCGATCGCGCGGGGCGAGGCGGTGCTGGTGGCGATCAACGCCGCGAACCGGGACGGGCGGGTCTTCGAGGAGCCGGACACCTTCGACCCGTCGCGTTCCCCCAACGCGCACCTGGCCTTCGGGCACGGCGGCCACTACTGCATCGGCAACGTGCTGGCACGCACCGAGATGCAGGTCGCGCTGACCGCGCTGTTCCGGCGCTTCCCCGACCTGCGGCTGGCGGTGGACGCGCGGAGCCTGCGCGACCACGCCGAGCGGCTGGCGGGCGGCCTCAGCGAGGTCCCGGTCCGGTGGTGAGCGAGGAGCAGCCGCGCGAGCGGCCGGTCGCGCGGGTGGAGGCGGACACCTCGCGGTGCGTGTCGTCGGGGCAGTGCGCGGTGACCGCGCCGCTGGTGTTCGACCAGGACGAGGCCGGGCAGGTCGTCGTGCTCGCCGCCGAGCCCGGCGCACGGGCGGCGGAACTGGCCCGCCAGGCGGCCGCCATGTGCCCGGCCTCGGCGATCCAGGTGCATCCGGCGCGCTGATCCGGCGCGCTGGCGGCAGGTGGCTGATCCGGTGCGCTGGCGGCAGGTGGTGCCGGCCGCCCCCGCGAGGGCGGCCGGCACCCGCCTCGGCGTCAGGGCGTGCGGGTGTGCAGCGCGGGGGCGGGGCAGGGCAGCGGGCGCGCCCCGGCGGGGGTGAGACCGTCGAGGACCAGCGCCAGGTACCGGCGCCAGCCGTCCTCGCGGGGTTCCATCGTCCACAGCACCGAGACCAGCATGACGACGACGCGGTGCAGGTCGTCGGGTACGAGGTCGGCGCGGATCACACCTGCGTGCTGGCCGCGCGCCAGGAGGGCGTCGAGGGCGGCGAAGAACTCCTGCCCGGTTGCCGGGGTCAGGACGCCGGCGGAGCGGGCGGCGGCCAGCACGTTGTAGTCGCCGGCCACCGATTCCAGCGCCGCTTCCAGCACGCGGGCCAGTCCGGAGGCGGGGTCGGGGTCGTGGGCGGCAGCCCGGATGACGGGGCGGACGTTCTCGCCGAAGCGCTCGTCCAGTACGGCCCGCAGCAGCGCGGCCTTGTCGGGGAAACGGCGGAAGAGCGTGGCGGCCCCGACGCCGGCCCGGCGTGCCACGTCGTCGAGGAGGGCGTCGGGGCCTTGTTCGGTGAAGACCTCCCGGGCAGCCCGGATGATCTTTTCCGCGTTGCGGGCGGCGTCGGCGCGCAGCAGCCGGGGGGAGTCGAGGGCCATTGCGGCAGCCTATCCAAGGGTCGGCGCAACGGCGTCGGACGGTCCGGGTGCGCGGTGGTGCGGGGCAGACGGGGGAGCGCGCCGGGCGGCGGAGACCGCAGGGCGGGGGCCCGGCCGTCGCGCTCCCTCCGTGGTTCAGGCGTCCAGGTGGGTGGGCGCGAACATCCGCAGCAGGGCGGGCAGGACGAGCACGTTGGGGCCGGGGGCGGCGAGTGCGGCGGCCAGGTCCCGTGCGAGGTCGTCGGGTGTGGTGTAGGCGGCTGGGACGCCGAAGGACTCGGCCAGGCGGACGAAGTCCGGGCGGGCCAGTTCGGTGGCGGTGGCCTCGCCGAAGGCGCCCGTCATGTACTCGCGCAGGATGCCGTAACCGCCGTCGTCGATGATCAACCAGGTGACGTCGAGGCCGAGTTGGCGGGCGGTGGCGAGTTCGGCGAGCGAGTACATCGCGCCGCCGTCGCCGGAGACGGCGAGGACCGGGCGGCCGTCCGCGGCCACGGCGGCGCCCAGTGCGGCGGGGTAGCCGTAGCCGAGGCCGCCGGCGCCCTGGGCGGAGTGCATCGCGCCGGGGCGGCGGGCGTCGAAGGCGGACCAGGCCCAGTAGCCGAGGATCGTCATGTCGAAGAAGACCGGCGAGTCGTCCGGCAACGCGTGGCGAACGGATGCCAGAACGTCCTGTTCGAGTTCCAGCCCCTGGCCGTCGATCCGTTCCTGGACGCGCTTGAGCAGTTCGGCGGCCACCGCCTCGGCCCGGCCGTCCGGTACGGCGGCCGGTACCGAGTCGCAGAGGGCGGCCAGGGCGAGGCGGGCGTCGGCGTGGATGCCGAAGGCCGGGTGGTTGGCCTCCAGCTTGCCCGCGTCGGCCTCGATCTGGATGATCCGGCCGCGCGGCGCCATGGTGTGGTAGTTGCTGGAGAGTTCTCCCAGGCCGGAGCCGACGACGAGCAGGACGTCGGCGTCCTCCAGCAGGTCGGTGGTGTGGCGGTCCTCCAGCCAGGACCGCAGCGACAGCGGGTGCTCCCAGGGGAAGGCCCCCTTGGCGCCGAAGGTGCAGGCCACCGGGGCCCGCAACAGCTCGGCCAGCCGCAGCAGTTCGTCACTGGCTCCGGCCCGGACCACGCCGCCCCCGGCCAGGATCACCGGGCGTTCGGCCTCGGCCAGCAGCACCGCGGCCTCGGCGATCAGCTCCGGGCGGGGGAGCGGCGGCCGGGGTTCGGCGCGCAGCCCGGTGACCGGCGGTACGGTCACCGGCGCGAGCAGGACGTCCTGCGGGATCTCCACCCACACCGGCCCGTACGGCGCGCTCAGCGCCGACTCCCAGGCGGCGGCCAGCGCGGAGGGGATCTGTGCGGGGGTCCGGGCGGTGTGCACGGACTTCACCACGTCGCGGAAGCTGGCCTGCTGGTCGACGAGTTCGTGCAGGTAGCCGCGCCGTCGCCCGCCCAGTCCGGCCGAGGGGATCTGGCTGGAGACGGCGAGCACCGGCACCGAGGCGGCGGCGGCCTCCTGGAGCGCGGCCAGCGAGGTGAGCGCGCCGGGCCCGGTGGACAGGAACAGCGGGGCCACCGTCCCGGCGGTGCGGGCGTAGCCGTCGGCGGCGAAGCCGGCGTTGTTCTCCACCCGCAGTCCCACGTACCGCAGGTCGGAGCGGCGCAGCGCGTCGAACAGGCCGAGGGCGTGCTGGCCGGGCAGGCCGAAGACGCACCGGGCGCCGAGCGTGGCGAGTGACTCGACCACCAGGTCGCCGCCGTTGCGGAGGTGCGTCATGCGCGCACCTCGCCGGTGGCGTCGTGGGACTCCGTGCGGGCGTCGGTGCGGGCGCCGGCGCGGCCGTCCGGGCGGCCGCCCGCGCCGGCTCGCGGACCCTGCTCCGTGCGTTCGCCCGCGATCTGGCGGGCCATCAGCGTCGTCAGCTCGTAGGCGGTGTGCGAGGCGGCCACGGCGGTGATCTCGGCGTGGTCGTACGCGGGTGCGACCTCGACCACGTCGGCGGAGACCAGGTGGCAGCCGCTCAGGCCGCGCAGGATCTCCAGCAGCTCGCGCGAGGTGAGTCCGCCGGCCTCGGGGGTGCCGGTGCCGGGGGCGTGCGCCGGGTCGAGCACGTCGATGTCGATGGAGATGTACAGGGGGCGGTCGCCGACCCGCTCGCGCAGTTGCTGGGCGACCTCGTCCACGCCGCGCCGCAGGACGTCGGCGGAGGTGACGATGCCGAAGCCGAGCTTCTCGTCGTCGGTGAGGTCCTGCTTGCCGTAGAGCGGCCCGCGGGTGCCGACGTGGGAGAGGGCGGAGGTGTCCAGGATTCCCTCCTCGACGGCCCGGCGGAACGGTGTGCCGTGGGTGTACTCGGCGCCGAAGTAGGTGTCCCAGGTGTCCAGGTGGGCGTCGAAGTGCAGCAGCGCGACCGGCCCGTGCCGGCGGGCCACGGCGCGCAGCAGCGGGAGCGCGATGGTGTGGTCGCCGCCGAGGGTCATCAGCCGGGCGCCGGTGTCCAGCAGTTCGCCGGCGGCTGCCTCGACGGTGTCGACCGCCTCGTGGATGTCGAACGGGTTGGCGGCGATGTCCCCGGCGTCGGCGACCTGGGCGAGCGCGAACGGCGAGGCGCCCTGGGCCGGGTTGTAGGGGCGCAGCAGCCGGCTGGCCTCGCGGATCGCGTTGCCGCCGAAGCGGGCGCCGGGCCGGTAGGAGACGCCGGTGTCGAAGGGCACGCCGACGACCGCGACGTCCGCGCGCGGGACCTGGTCGATCCGGGGCAGGCGGGCGAAGGTGGCGGGCCCGGCGTAGCGCGGTACGCGGGAGGAGTCGGTGGGGCCGAGGGGGCTGTGGGGGGCGTGGGGGTCGGGGGCGGTGCTCATGGCTGCTCCTGGAGTCGGGCGGGCAGGGCGTCGTCGGGGTGTTTCGGCGGGCGTTGCGTCGAGGTGCCGGCGGGCAGGCGTTGCGCCGGGTCGACGGGGTCAGTTCGCGTGGTCGGGGGCGATCCGGTCGGCGAGGCGCAGGAGGGCTGCCCAGGCCAGCTCGGCGGCCCGGTCGTCCTGGAGGTCGGAGCCGTGCTCCTGGCCGGTCAGCTGGCGGGCGGTGAGCTCGGCGGTCTCGCGGGACGGCAGGACGAGCGGGCCGCCGCCGGCCTGGGCGGCGATCTGGATCTCGCAGGCCTTGTCCAGGTAGTACATCCGTAGGAAGGCCTCGCCCGGTGTGCGGCCGACGGTCAGCAGGCCGTGGTTGCGCAGGATCAGCGCCGGGTGCCCGCCGAGGTCGGCGACCAGTCGCTCCTGTTCGGCCAGGTTGAGCGCGACGCCCTCGTAGTCGTGGTAGCCGACCCGGTCGTGGAATTCCATCGAGATCTGGTTGAGGGGCAGCAGCCCGTCCCGCTGGGCGGCGACCGCGCAGCCTGCCCGGGTGTGCGTGTGCAGCACGCAGTGGGCGTCCTGGCGGGCGGCGTGGACGGCGCTGTGGATCACGAAGCCGGCCGGGTTGACCGGATGGGGGGTCGGTTCCACCGGGTTCCCGGCCAGGTCGATCTTGACCAGGTCGGAGGCGGTGATCTCCTCGAACAGCAGGCCGTACGGGTTGATCAGGAAGTGCTGCTCGGGGCCGGGGAGGCGGACCGAGATGTGGGTGAAGATCAGGTCGGTCATCCGGAAGTGGGCGACCAGCCGGTACACGGCGGCGAGTTCGCGGCGTAGCCGGGCCTCGTCCGGTGCGGGCGGGGTGGTCGGTACGGACGCAGTGGTCGGGGCGGTCGGGGCGGCGGGCAGGTCCATGAGGCTTCCTCTCAGAGTGCGGCGGCCGGGGCGGTGGCGGCGGGAGCGGCCGGGGTCTCGGCCTGCCCGGCGAGCCGGCCGCGCCAGTGCTCCAGCACGGTGGCGTCGGTCGGGCGGGTGGCCAGGCTGACGGCCAGGTAGGCGACCAGGCTCACGGCGAGGCCGAAGTAGATCGGCTCGTTGGCGAGGACACCCTTGGCGGCCATCAACGCGATCACGGTGCCGCCGCCCGCGACCATCGCGGCGAGCGCGCCCGGCAGGTTGCCGCGCCGCCAGACCAGCCCGCCCAGGATCGGCACCAGCAGACCGCCGACCAGCAGGTTGTACGCGACGGTGAGCGCCGAGATCACGTCGTCCAGGACGCAGGCGACGCCGATCGACAGCACGCCGAGGGCCACGATCGCCAGCCGGTTGGACCGCACCTCGTCATGGTCCGTGGCCGCGGTGCCCGGCCCTCCCCGGCCGACGAGCGTGCGTACCCGGGCCCAGATGTCGTTGTTGGCCACGGTGGCGGAGGCGATCAGCGCGCCGCTCGCGGTCGACATCATCGCGGACAGCGCCGCCGCCAGGACCAGGCCGCGCACCCCGGCCGGCAGCGTGCTCTTCACGATGGTCGCGAACGCGGCGTCAGGGCTGGCCAGTTGGGGGTAGAGTGCCTTGGTGGCCATCCCGATCACCGCGCCGGCGACGGCGTACGCCAGGCAGTAGGCGCCGGCCACCGTGCCGCCGTACGTGGCCACCCGGTCGGTGCGGGCGGTGAACACCCGCTGCCAGATGTCCTGGCCGATCAGCATGCCGAAGGTGTAGATCAGCACGTAGGTGAAGATGGTGTCGCCGCCGATCGAGCCGAACGAGAAGTAGCCGGACGGCAGTTCGGCCTTCAGCTGGGCGAGGCCGCCGGCCTTCACGACGGCGACCGGCAGCAGCAGGAACAGCACCCCGATGCTCTTCACCACGAACTGCACCATGTCGGTGAGGGTGATCGACCACATGCCCCCGAGCGCCGAGTAGCCGACCACGATGGTGCCGCCGATCACCACGGCCGCCCAGCGGGGCACGTCGAACAGCACGTCGAAGACGCTGGCGTAGGCGATCGTCGAGGTCACCGCCAGCATCAGGGTGTAGACCCACATGACCACGCCGGAGATCACGCTCGCCGCTCCGCCGTAGCGCAGCGACAGCATCTCGGCCACGGTGTACACCCGCAGCCGGGCGATCCGGGCGGAGAAGAGGATGCTCAGCGCCAGCAGGCCGAGCCCGATCGCGAACACCATCCAGGCGCCCGACAGGCCGTAGGAGTAGCCGAGCCGCACGCCGCCGATGGTGGACGCGCCGCCGAGCACGACGGCGGCCATCGTCCCCGTGTACAGCACCGGGCCCAGACGGCGGCCCGCGACGAGGAAGTCCGCCTTGGAGGAGGCGCGCCGCTTGCCCCACCAGCCGACGCCGACGATGCCCAACAGATAGCCGATCATCACGACGTAGTCGAGGGTCATGGGGGTCCTCCGATCCGGCCGGACGCGCTGGGGGAGCGGGCCGGGCCAGGGCTGTGGGTGGGGGAGCAGGCGGGGCGACGGACGGGGCAACGGACGGGGCGGCGGGCGGGACTGGCAGGGCGCACAGGAAAGGCGGGGAACGGGGGGCGAACCGGGGGTGCCCGAAGGGAAACGCCGTGCGCTGAACCTAAACCGCCCCGCCTGGCCTGCAGAAGTATCGGTTTCATCCAATATCGTGGGGTCAGATGTGCAAAACCTCCGACGAAAGGCCGCCGGCGTGCCCGACCCAGCCCCCGCTCCCGCCTCCGGCAGCCCAGCCGTCCCGCTGACCGCCCTGCTCGCCGACCCCGTACTCGGACTGCGCCGGATCGCCGGACCGGCCGACGACCGGCTGATCGGCACCGTCGGCACCACCGAGGTCGAGAACCCCGGCCCCTACCTGCTCGGCGGCGAACTGCTGCTCACCGCCGGTGTCCGCCTCCCGCAGGACGCCGACGGCATCGACGCCTACGTACGCTGCGTCGTCGAAGCGGGCGCCGCCGCACTCGGCTTCGGCGTCGCGCCCGTCTACGACGAGGTGCCGGCCGACCTGGTCGCCGCCTGCGACCGGCACGGCCTGCCCCTGCTGCGGGTGCCCGACGGCACCCCCTTCGTCGCCGTCGGCCGGGCCGCCTACTCGGCGATGGCCGAAGCCGCCCACCGCGGCCTGCGGCAGATCTCCGAAGCCCAGTCCGCACTCGCCTCCGCGGCCGCCCGCCCCGACGCGCTGCGCGCGGTCGTCCAACAGCTCGCCGTGCACCTGGGCGGTTGGACGGCACTGCTGGACGGGCGCGGCGTCGAACTGTTCAGCGCCGGAGCGCGCCCGACCGTGCCGGTCCTGGCCGAACTGCGCGCCCTCGCGGAACGGACCACCGCGCGCGCCACGGGCCGCGCCCAGCCCCCGACCGCCGCCGCCCAGCACCACGCCGGGCGGCACCTGACCGTGCGGACCCTGCCCGGTTCGGACGGTTCCGGCGGCCCCCTCACGCTCGTCACCGCCGCCGAGGAACCGCCGACCGCCGTCCACCGGTCCGTGGCCGGGGTGGCCGTGGTGCTGCTCTCGCTGCTCACCAGCCCGCGGCACGCGCTCGGCACGGACGCCCGCAGCGCGGGAGCCCTGGTGCGGCTCCTGCTCGGCGCCGCACCGGAGGAGGCGGCGGCCGCCCTGCTGCCGCCCGACGGCGCCTGGGTGGTCGTGCACGGCCGGCTGACCGGCCGGGCGGGCGGCGGCGGGGAGGCCGTCCAACTCGCCGCCCTCGGCACCGCCCTCGGCACGCCGCACCTGGACCTGGACGGCACCCGGCTGCGGGCGCTGCTGCCCGGCTCGGCGACACCGGACCGGATCGTGGACACCGAATCCGCCGCCCGGCTCGGCTGGACGCTCGGCGTCAGTGCGCCCGCCCCCACGGCGGAGCTGAGGATCGCCGACGCCCAGGCCGACCGGGCCCTGCGCCACGCGCTGGCCACCGGCGCCGCCGCCGTCCGCCACCGCGAGGCCGTCGGGCCGAGCATCCACACCCTGGTCGCCCCCGAGGACGCCGCCGCCCTCGCCCGCAGCACCTTCGCCCCGCTGACCGCCGCGGGCACCCCCGGGCCGGCCGTGCTCCGGGAGACCCTGCGCACCTGGCTCGCCCTGCACGGCAGCTGGGACCGCACCGCGGCGGCGCTCCAGCTCCACCGCAACACCGTGCGCCAACGCATCGCCCGGGTCGGCGAATTGCTCGCCGTCGACCTCGGCGACGCGGAGGTCCGGATGGAACTCTGGTTCGCCCTGCACTGGCTCCCGCCCGACGCGCACTGACCACGGGCCGGCACCGCCGTCCGGCGGCGAGACGTTCGTGCGGGGCCCGGTCAGCGGCGGGCCAACACCGCGACCTCCCAGCCGACGCCCACCACCAACCGGCCATCCGGCGCCACGGCCACCGTGCGGACCGGCAGCGGGAACACCAGCTCCGGCCCGGCCTGGTCGTCGGTGGTCAGGTCCCAGGTCCGCACGGTGCCGTCGTCGCCGCCGGTGACCGCCAGGGGGCGGCCGTCCAGCACCGCCGTCGCCTGTCCGCGTGAGTGGCGACCAGGCGCCAGGTCCTCAGGCACCGCCGGCACGTGGCGAGCACGCGGCCGCCGGGAGCGGCGCGGCTCGCTCGCCGGGCGTCAGCCGAGGGTGGCGTCGAGGAAGGCGTGCCAGGCGGCGTGGACGCGGGCGGCGTGGTTCCCGCCACCGTCGTCGCCGTCCTCGTTCCCGTTCCCGCTCCCACCCCCGCTCCCGCCGCCGTCGGCGAGGAGGTCCAGCAGCAGGCCGCGGAGAACGGCCAGCACCACGGTGGGATTCGCGCCGGTGCTGTCCAGAGCGCGTTCCAGGGGCGGCAGCCACTCCTCCAGCGAGGCGGTGCCGAAGTCCAGCCAGGGCCCGGAGCCCCCGAAGGCGCGGACGTACCCCTCGAAGAACAGGCGTAGCGCGCCCCGGTGCTCGGGCTTCGTCAGCCACTCCCAGAGCAGTTCGAGGGTCTCGCGGGCGTCGCCGCCCTCGGCCTCGCAGCGCTCCAGCAACGCGAGCTGCTCGGCCCGTCCGACCGCCAGGACCTCCCGGACCAACTGCTCCTTCGACCCGAACAGGTACAGCAGCACCCGCGGGCTGGAGCCGATCTCGGCCGCCAGCGGGCGCAGCGAGAGGTCGGACACGTTGTGCTCGGCGACGTAGCGGACGGTCGCGGCGAGGATCTCCTCGCGGCGCCGCGACGGGCGGGAGCGCGCATCTGCGGGATCGGGGGTGGACACGTGGTCTATCGTTCCACTGAAACGACTGTTTCAGTGGAAGTTTCCTCCTGGAAGGGATGCCACCATGGCCGCCACCGCACCCGGATCCGCGACCGTCCGCGAGGCCGTCCGCCCCGGGGACCTCGGCACCGTCGCCGCCCTGCACGGTGTCCTCTACGCCCAGGAGTACGGCACGGACGAGACCATGGAGGCCTTTGTCGCCGCGGGGATGGCCGAGTTGGTCCTCGCCCGGGCCCGCGAGGGCGGTGCGGCGCCCGGTCGTCTGTGGGTCGCCGAGCTCGACGGCCGGGTGGTCGGCGCCACCGGCCTGGTCCGGGCGGACGAGCGCCCGGGCTGGGGCCAGCTGCGGTGGGTGCTCCTCGACCCGGTCGCCCGGGGGCGGGGCCTGGGCGGCCGGCTGCTGGAGACCGCCCTGGAGGAGGCCCGCGCCCGTGCGTACGAGGGCGTGCTGCTCTGGACCATCGCGGGCCTCGACGCCGCCCACCATCTGTACGCGAAGGCCGGTTTCGAACTCACCGTCTCCCGTCCCGCCCGCAGGTTCGGCCTGGACACGGTCGAGCAGCGGATGGACCTGCGGCTCTGAACGGGCCTCTGGCGTAGGCGACTTCCGCCCTTCCGCCCTTCCGCCCTTCCGCTCCTCAGGGCTTCGGGCCGGGGGATCCGCTCGCCCGACAGAGCTCCGCGTACCGTCCGGCGCGGGCGAGAAGGTCCGCGGGCGTGCCCGACTCGACGACCCGGCCGCCGTCCAGGACGATGATCCGGTCGGCATGCCGGACGGTGGACAGCCGGTGGGCGATCGTGATCGTGGTACGGCCCGCGGAGAGCGCGTCCAGCGCCCGCTGGACCGCCTTCTCGGTGATCGTGTCCAGCGCGCTGGTGGCCTCGTCCAGGACGAGGACCGGCGGATTCCTCAGCATGGTCCGGGCGATCGCCAGGCGCTGTTTCTCGCCGCCGGAGAACCGGTACCCGCGCTCGCCCACGATGGTGTCGTACCCCTGCGGCAGGCTTTCGATCAGTTCATGGATCTGAGCGGCTTCGGCGGCGGCCGCCAGCTCGCCCGCCGTCGCCCCGGGCTTGGCGAACCGTAGGTTGTCGGCCACGGTGGTGTGGAAGAGATGGGTGTCCTGCAGGACGATGCCGACCGTCTCGGCAAGGGTGGCGAAGCTGAGGTCACGGATGTCGACGCCGTCGATGGTGATCCGACCGTCCGTGACGTCGTAGAGGCGCGGGACCAGATGGCCGAGGGTGGTCTTGCCCGCGCCGGTGGCGCCGATGACCGCCAGCTTCTCACCAGCCGGCAGATCGAAGTCCACGCCCTGGAGGACGAGCCCCGAAGCCGGGTAGGAGAAGCTCACCTGCTCGAAGCGGACGTGTCCGTGGCGCCCGGTGAGCGGAACGGGATCCCTGGGCTCCGCGACGTCGACCTCGAGGTCCAGGTACTCGAAGACCCGGTCGAACAGGACCATGGAGCTCTGGATACCGATGCCGGTCTGCAACAGGGTCATGACCGGCCCGAAGAGGCCCTGTTGGAGAGCGGTGAACGCGACGACGGTGCCCACGGATATGGTCGGGCCACCGTGCCCACCGACGATTCCGGCCGTCCAGTAGAACGCTATCGGCATCGCGGCCACGATGATCGAGATGATGGACTGGCGCCATCGTCCGGCCATCGAGGACCGGACGGTCAGATCGGCGAGGTCCCGCGACCGCCCCGCGAACTCCTTGACCAGCGTGTCGGTGCGCCCCATCGTGCGGCCCAGCAGGAAGCCGCTGACCGACAGCGACTCCTCGATCAGGCTGAACATCACGGCCAGCAGGCTCTGTTGCTGCTCGACGATCCCGCGTCGCTCCGCGCCGACCCTGCGGCTGATCCCGACGAAGAACGGGAGCACCCCCAGGGACACGGCCGTCAACTGCCAGTTCAGGGAGAGCATCGCCAGCAACGTGGCCACCACCGTGGTGGCACCGGCGACGATCGTGGCGGCCGCGCCGGTGACCGTCGACTGCATGGCACCGATGTCATTGGCGATCCGGGACTGCACCTCGCCCGTACGGGTCGCCGTGAAGAAGGACAGGGACATCCGCTGCAGATGCGTGTAGACCGCGGTGCGCAGGTCGTCCATCACCCGCTGCCCCAGCGTGACCAACAGGTAGGCCTGGAGCACTCCGGCGGACGTGCTGGCCACCACCAGGGCGAGCATCCCGGCGGCCAGCCCGGTCAGCAGTCCGAGCCGGCCCTGGGGCAGCGCGACGTCGAAGATCTGCCGCAGCAGGAACGGCGGTGCGATCGCGGCCAGTGATCCGGCCGCGACCAGCAGCAGTACGGCGCCGAGCCGGAGCCGGTGCGGCACGAACAGGCCCATGGCCCTGACCAGTGGTGCGTGCCGCCTGTTCTTCCGTTCTTCGGACAAGGGCTCCTCCCTTCTCTCCGTCGGACGCGTCCGCCCGGTGCCCCGGCCCGCGGGCCGGGGCACCGGGCGGATCCGCGTGAGTCGGTCGGCTCGGCACGCACCCGGCCGTCTGCCCGTCCGTCTATCAGGACAGGGTGAGGAATCCTTCGCGGACCAGCGTGCGCACGAGCAGCAGGCAGCCCGGCTGGTCCAGGCCACCGGGGATCGAACTGGCGGTGAACCCCTGACCGTCGCTCTCCGTCACGAACCTGACCTCATCGGCCACGTGGACCGGCAGCTGGACGGTCTTGCTGTGGAACTCGAGCTCGACGACCTCCTCGCCGAGTGCCATGCTCCACCGCAGACCCGGACGACGCCGCACCCGGGTGTCGAGGTCCAGCCGCGGCAGGCTCTCCAGGTCGCCCAGGTGACCGCGGAGCGTCACCGGAGCGAGCGAGGTCGTCTGCTTCACGGCCCTGGCCGTCATCCCCTGGGGCGAGAGCCGGGCGGCGAGCGCATCGATCAGCTCGGCGAAGACGTCCTCGGCCTGCTCCTGGAGGTGCTTGTCGTCGGCGAATCCTAGGGGCATGCTCCTGCGGAACCGCTCGTCCCCCTCGAAGACCTCCCGGACCGCCTCGCTGATCAGCGCGGGTATCAGGACCGGGTGGACACCGAAGGTGAGGTGCATCGACGCGGCGTCGTTGGACGTCGCGGCGTGGACGGTGCCACGGGGCAGGTAGAGGAGGCTGCCCGGCTGGAGGTCGAACTCCTCCTCGACCTCCGGCACTTCGCCGGAGTGGTCGTACCTCTGACCCTCCAACGGCAGCGCGTACGGTGCCCCGTACAGCCGCCAGCGCTTGCTGCCGTACGCCTGCATCACGATCACGTCGTGGCTGTCGTAGTGCGGGTCGAATCCGCGGGCCTGCCCGCCGGGGGTGAGGTACACGTTCACCTGGAACCTGGCGTTGACCTCGGCGCTCAGCATCGCGGTGAAACGCGCCAACGGCTCCCAGCGGCGTTCGAGGGCGTTCAGGATGACGGTCGAACCGGACCGGTACCGCTCGTACAGCGCCTCCAGCCGGCTGGCGGTCATGTTGCGGCCGGGGGCGCCCAGTTCGGACACCGGGGTCTCCTTGCCCTCGCGGATGACCCGGACGTTCCCGAAGTCCGGACCGGACTGGCCCAGCACCCGGTCCACGTCGTCGAGCGTCAGGAGATCCGCGAAGTACTCGGGGTCGTTCCTGGGGATGTGCAGCGGTCGCCGCTCCCAGTACTCGTCGCGGAACGTCGGAAGGGGCACCGGGTGGAGAAGGCGGGAGAGGCCGGAGGAAGGCCGTTCCTCGGACTCGGCCCCCACCTGGTCCGTCAGAGAGGTCATCGAGATCTCGTGTCTCCTCACAGAGGTCGGCCGGCCCCGCTGACGCGGTGACCGGCAGCCATGTCGTCCTTGCCGTTCTTGTGGTCCTTGGCGTTCTTGCCGTTCTTGCCGTTCTTCGGGGAGGGGTCGCGCCGGGAACGCGGCCCCTCCCCGGCCCGTGAGACTTCTCGGACGGGCTCTGCTCAGGCGAGGTCAGTCGGTGTCGTCGATGAAAAAGTCCTTATGACCGGAGTCGTTGTTGTTGTTGTCGTCCGCGGGCCCGAAGCTGATGTCATCGGGCGTGATGGCCGTTTCCACGTCCGGAGCGCGCACGACGACGATGTCGGCCGGGTCGAGGCTGTGTGTCACATGAACTCCCTTCTGAGAGCCGGTGGAAGCTCCAGCGTGGGATCCGCGGTGATTGTCCGTCTACAGGAGGGCGTGAAGGCCCAGGTAAGTGGCGGACAACCCGAGGCGGCCGCGGACAGCGGAGGGTGGAGAGCGGGATCCGAGGTTGTCCGCGCCGATCCCGGCCGGACTCCGGGCAATCCTCCGAGCACGCCGGTTGTCGTCCGCCCGGCTGTGCGCGGCGGAGCATCA
Organism: Kitasatospora sp. NPDC098663; assembly: GCF_044760075.1. NCBI lineage: Bacteria > Bacillati > Actinomycetota > Actinomycetes > Kitasatosporales > Streptomycetaceae > Kitasatospora > Kitasatospora sp. NPDC098663. The sequence goes on from NZ_JBIWAP010000017.1 coordinate 148,410, forward strand.
GCGCGGTACGGGCGGGTCCGGATGCGGAACCTCTACCGCGAACCCTGTCGGCACACGGCGCTCGTCCGGGGAGCCGTCCTCGCCCCGTGTCGGTGATCACCATCGTGCTGGTCCTGCCCGCCCCTGCGGTGGACGCCCCCCGGCCGCCCTCGGCGGCCGGGACCACCGCCTCCCGCTCGATCCGCTCCAGCGGCAGCGCGTTCAGCGCCCGGCACGCCAGGTCCAGGAACTCGACCACCTGCACTGTGCGGCTCCGCGACGGTGGTCCGCCAGGTGCGCGACAACGTGGCGATGGACACCCGGACGACGGCCACCGTCACCAGCTGCAACGAACTGAGCAGGAACCCGCACTGCGGGGGCCACTGGACGGTCGACGGCCGCACCTACTCGGGGAACCGGCTGGCAGGAACGGTGGCGCTCGGCTCGGCGGTCGAGGTCCGGTACGCGCCTGGGGACCCGACCCGGGCGGTGCCCGCCGACGAGTCGGTCACCCCGGTGTCCATCGCGGGTGGCATCGTGGTCCTCTGCTGCCTGATCGGCCTGGTGCCGACGGGGCTGTGCGAGTGGCGGGCCGGACGCGCGATGCTGACCGAGGCCCGTCAGCCGGCCCTGTGAAGCGACCGCACCACGACCTGCTGGCACGGCGGGGCCGGAACCGATCACCCGGACGGGGGCGCCGTGGCCGAGTCAGGATGGCGAGTCGGTCAGGCCGGTGGGGACCTGCCAATCGCGGCGGCGGCCCTTGTTCGTCAGCAGCAGTCCCTCCTTGAAGACCAGCAGCCCCAACTGGCTCGCCACCTTCGCGGCCAACGGCACCGTGTCGCCCGCCTTGCCGTACCCGAAGTCGGGCAGCGCGGCGAGCTGCAGTCCGAGCTTGGTGAAGTCCGCCGGAGGCACCCCGACGAGGTCGGCGGACTTGTCCCCGATCAGGTGCCGGATCAGGGTCGGTCCCGCTCCCGGCGGCACGGGCAGCACCTCCCGGATGAAGTCCAGCACGCCCTTGGTCAGCACGGTGCCCGCTTCCGACGAGCGCTGCTGCCGACCGAGGATCACGTCGAACAGGGCGGAACCGTCACCGAACTTGACGGCGTTGAGCTGCTCCTGCACACCGAGGACATGGCCGACCACCCGCCAGATGTGGAAGTAGGCGTCCCGGTCCTCCGGCAGCAGCTCGACGCCCAGCTTGGCGAGTCCGTGCGGGATGACCACGGAGAAGCTCATCAACGTGCCGGCCAGGTCCTCCTGGTTGACCGGCACCCCCAGCCTGGCGCTGTCCCAGTCGTCCAGGCGGGAGATGTGATAGCGCATGGTGGCGTGCAGCAGCCGGATCTTCTGTGCGGAACGCAACCCGCGACCGCCGGGCCCCAGGCCGTCGTCGTCGAGGACGTCGACGACGAACTGGGAGGTCTCCATCAGCCGCCGGTACACCCCGGAGGTGAGGCGCTGCGACCGGACCAGCACCTCGGCGCCGTTGCCGCAGGAGTAGTCGAACGGGAGCGAGCCGCACAGCAGGACTGCGGCAATGAGCGGCTGGTAGCGGCCGAGGAGCTGGTGTCCGCGTTCCATCCGCGCCCGATCGGCCCAGGGCGGCAGATCGGCGGACTCCGCGAAGTACTGCTGTAGCGCGGGCGGCAGACCTGCCGGCACGGTGTCGCTGTCGCGCCCGAAGCCGAGCAGCGTCTGCCGTACCTGTTCCTGCTGCCCCAGCCGGTAGGTCTCGGCGATGGCGTCGTCCGCGAGGGGATCGCCGGTGCCGCGCATCCGGTCGAGCAACTCGTCGGTCCAGCCGTTGGCGGTCATGCGGTCCTCCGTTGCAGCCGACAAGGGATGCATATGCCTATCACCCTGTTGCGGGGGCCATCGGCACCTTGACCCGAACGAGCGCGCGTCGGCCCTGCTCTGCTTCCACATCGCCGTCGGGGGCATCCTGGTCGCCGAACGCTACGGCCCGGTGCTGGCCCGGCTCGCCGCCGACCACTGCGGACGCGGTTTCCTGTACCACCTGGACGTCGGCTTCGGCTTCGACGAGACGGTGCGCCAGCACGCCGACCGCCCGCCGGCCGCCGAGTTCTCCCCCGAGCGGATGGTCGGCCCACGGGCCGCACGGGTTTCGGACTGCACGTGCGGGGCTGATCCGCGAGGTCCCGCCTCATCGTCCGATACAGCAGTGCAGCCCCAGGTACGACGACCTGGGGCTTTCCCGCGATCCTCCGTCGCCCCGGCGACGCGGTGCGTGGGGGTCGGCCCGCGCCGGCGAGCCCTGCCGCCCGGCCGCGCTTCAGCCGCAGTGCTCGAAGCTGTAGCCGCCGTCACCGAATCCCGAGAACTCGTTGTACCTCAGCTCCCCGATGAAGTCGATGCAGGCTCCCTTGGCGTACGCGTAGACCGGGCCCGCGTACCGCGTGTAGTTCTGGTCGACGCCGTCCCGGACCCAGCTGCCGTCCCCGGACCGCCGGATGAAGACAGCGATCCGGTTCTGGCCGGTGACTGTCGCGTCGTTCCCGCGGGCGATGGCGCAGTTGTATCCGTTCCCGCTGTTGTAGTAGATGTCGATGAATCCGACCACCACGCCGACGTTGTGACGGTCGTTGATGTCCCAGCTCTTCTTGAAGGCGTACGCGCTCCCGCACTTGTTGACCCGGTCGGTGGCGTGGGCCGCGCCGGCGGAGAGGCCCACGAAGCCTCCGGCGAGGACCGTGGCCGCGAGTACGGCCGCAAGGTGCTTCTTGATCACGGAGAGCTCCTTCGTCGTGTCCTGGTTGCTGAGGGCCGGAACGGCGGGCGACCGTCGCCGTGGGACGGCTCGAACCCGGCTCCGGGGCGTGCCTGGTCGCAGTGGGCGGCCGACCGCCCCCGTCGTCGGCGGTCGGCCGCCCGGCCATGGTTCAGCCGCAGTGCTGGGAGTTGTAGCCGGAGGCCCCTTGGCCCGAGGGCTCGTTGTACTTCAGCCCTCCGACGAAGTCGATGCAGGCGCCCTTGGCGTACGCGTAGACCGGGCCCGCGTACTGGGTGTAGTTACTGCCGGCACCGTCGTCGATCCAGTCGTTCGTTCCGGAGCGTCGGATGGCGATGAAGATCTCGTGGTGATTGGTGACTGTCGCGTCGTTCCCGCGGGCGATGGCGCAGTTGTATCCGTTCGCGCTGTTGTAGTAGATGTCGATGAATCCGACCACGCGTGCGTCGCCGTTGTCCTTGATGCTCCAGCTCTTCTTGAAGGCGTACGCGCTCCCGCACTTGTTGACCCGGTCGGTGGCGTGGGCCGCGCCGGCGGAGAGGACCACGAAGCCTCCGGCGAGGACGGTGGCCGCGAGTACGGCCGCAAGGTGCTTCTTGATCACGGAGAGCTCCTTCGTCGTGTCCTGGCGCGGGCTTCGGCGAGTTGCCCGAAGACCCGGTGGAGTTCCCACAGTGCGAGCACATTTGATTGTCCGTCAAAAAAATTCAGTCGCGGACCAGGTGAACAGCGGACAACCCGGATTGGCCACGGACACGGCAGGGGGCAGGGGGCAGGGGGCAGGGAGCGGGGGCGCCGGACGCCCGCAGGGTCGATTCAAGGGGGAGACCGAGCAGGCGGACGACCTGGCCGGGTTGGTGCGGGAGGTGACCTCCGGGCTCACCGTCCGCGCACCGGTGCCGCTGGCACCCGAGGCCGACCGGCAGCGGATCAACTGGATCACCGTCCTGCCCGACCTGCTGTTCGGCTTCACCGCCGACCACGGTGCCGAACAGCGCGGGCCCGCCCCCGGGGAGACCCGGGGGCGGGCCCGCGCCGCCTCGACACCGTGCCCGACGAGCCGGGCGACGGCCGTGTGCCGGTCTCCCGGCCGCGATCGTCGCGGTGCCGCGTCAGGCGGGCAGCGCCCACTTCTGGTTGGCGCCGCCGGTGCAGTCCCAGATCTGCACCTGGGTGCCCGGAGTGGTGGACCAGCCGGGGTCGTCCAGGCACCGGCCGGACTGCGGGTTGTACAGCGAACCGTCGGGGCGCGGGATCCAGACCTGGGAGCCGGTGTTGTTGCAGGTGTAGAGGTCCACCGCCGTGCCGTTGGCGGTGCCGGCCGCGTACACGTCCAGGCACTTGCCCAGCACGTGCAGCGTGCTGCCGGCCCGGACGACCGTCCACTGCTGGGCGGGCGTCCTGTTGCAGGTGTAGATCTGCACCGGGTTGTAGTCGGCGGTGGAGGCGGCGCGGTCGTCGAGGCAGAGGCCGCCGTAGCCGGTGATCGCCGAACCGCCGCCGCTGCCGCCGCCGGTGGTGGTGTACGCCGCGACGGATCCGACGCTCATCGTCGCCCCGGAGGTGGTGGCGGCGGTCGGGGTGTTGCACCCGCAGACGCCGTTGGGGAAGCCGCCGCCGATGGCCAGGTCGAAGATGACGGACAGCCCGTGGTCGAAGGCCTGCTGCCAGACGGCTGCGCCGACCTGGTTCTCCGTCACGGTGAAGTACGCGGTGCCGTCGAGGTACCAGGTGATCGACTCGGCGGCGGTGTCGGTGCGGTCCAGGACCATCGCGTAGTCGTGGTAGCCGCTCTGGCAGCCCGGGCAGGCGCGCAGACCGCTGCCGATCCCGTTGCCCTCGTTGCACACGCCGCCGGGGGAGGTGCCGCAGTGGACTGTGCCGGCCACCTGCGAGCGGGCGTTGACGTCCTCCATGATGTCGATCTCGCCGTTCTGGGGCCACTGCCCCGGGCCCAGCATCCAGAACGCGGGCCAGTACCCCAGACCGCCGGCGGGGTCGGGCTGCATGATCGAGGCCGTGACCTCCAGCTTGCCGCCGGCCGGCGCGCCGGCGATCGCGCCCGGCGTCCGGATCCGGCCCGAGGTCCAGGCGCCGCCGTTGTTCAGGGCGGTGATGTTCAGGTGGCCGTTGCCGTCGAGGTGGACGTTGGCGGTCGAGTTGGTCATGGTCTCGATCTCACCGGTCCCGAAGTTCGAGCCCGGGCCGGTGTCGTACGTCCAGTTCGCCCCGGAGGGCGGTGAGCCGGCGGGGCCCGAGAAGTCGTCGCTGAACACGGTCGTCCAGCCCGGCGGCGGCCCGGGAACGGCCACCGGGGCAGTCGCTGGGGTCGCCGCGGTGGCCGAGGGTGCGTGGCCGATCAGCGCGACCAGCATGCCCAGGGTGGCCAAGGTGGCCAGGACGGCGAGTCGGCGGCCAAGCCGGGTGAAGAGGCGGACGCGTCGGCCGGTGCGTCGGCGCGCGAGGTCACGGGTCATCTGCGGCTCCCAACGGAAGGGGCGCGGACCGGGCCGGCGAGGTGGGGTCCGGTTCCGCGGGGCGGAGCGGGGGCCGGGCCGGCGGATCCTGCCGGACGGGCCCGGAGTCGTCCCATCGTGTGCTGAGCTGAGCCGCATTCAACTCCTGGGCATGTCAAAGCGTCAAGGGTCTGGACGGCCGCTCCGCGGCGTCAACTCATGAAGCCCCCGCCCCGGCGCCGGAAGGCAGGCGCGCACCACGCCGCAAGGGTGCGCTGTCGGGCGACGGCGCCCCGCCCGCTCACTCGTCGTGGACGGGTGACCTCGGGCGGCTCCACGGCACCCCGGGCAGCTCAGGTGTGGTGCCCGTCGTGCCGCCGTACCCACGCGAGGAGGCCGGGGTTCCGGCCTCCTCGCGCATGTTCGCCGCGGTGCGCCCGGTAGAGGTCGAGGGCGGCTTTCGCGCACTCCTCGCTCACGAGCGGGTCCACGACCACGATGTCCCGGGAGGAACCGGTGGGGTCCTCCAGGAAGCTGATGTTGGACAGGTCCATGCCGCGGACCTGGTAGACGGCGTTCTCGACGACCTCGAACAGGCCGGTGTTCATGTTCAGCAGCGCGTTGCGCCACAGGCTGGGGTTGACGGTGTCCGGCGCCGCCCCGGTCAGGAACGCGTACGGGCCCAGGCGCCAGGCGGGGAAGTCGCTGCCCTCCTTGCCCACGGTGAAGTCCGCGGGCAGTGCCTGGACGAGCCCGCGGGCGGCCAGCGCCGCCTCCGGGTCCTGGTCCGGCGACGGGACGTCGACAGCGGCGTTCAGATCCGCCGTCAGCGACGTCGCCGGCTGGGGCTCGCGAGGAACGGAACCGGTCAAGGTGTTTCCCTTCGTTCTGCCGGGTGTGCCCGGCACGGACTGGGTCCCCCGTGGCTGCGGACCGGACCGGCGACAGAGAGAAATCGAACAACTGCTCTCCGTAGTCGATCCGCGCCTGCAGATCGTGACACCCGGCGGCGGTGGCCACCAGAGTGAAAACCGGCCACGTCGTACCGTCCGGCGGGCGCGGCCGGGGCGGCGGCGCGGGACGGCCGCCCTGCGTGTCGTGGCGATGCGGCGGCCGTGCCTGGACGCGGCGACGATCAACCACGTCCTGGACTTCCTTGAGTACGTTTTCGATCCACCGGGCGGCATTGGCCAAGGTCCGGAGTCGAACGGAGAGCCTGGCCGCCGGGGCTGCCCGGGTACTTGCGAAGATCCTCGGTATGACTCCATCTCCAGCTGACCGCGGCGGTTCCGACGATCCCTTCGCCGAGATCGGCGACCCTGTCCTGGCCGTCGCGGACAAGCGGCGGCGCCTGGTCGCCGTGGCAGGCGCGCACGAGGATGACGAGGCCAAGACGGTAGGGGTCTTCCACGTCACCGACCGTGCCCGCCGCCGATGGCTCCTGAGCTCGCAGTATCCCGTGAACGCGATGGCCTTCCACCCGAACCTCCCCCTGCTCGCGGTGGGATCCGGAGAGTACGACGGCGGCTACGCGTTCGAAGGGGAGCTCCTGCTCGTCCACCTGGAGACCGGCACCGTGCTGTCGCTCATCGAGCACCATCTCGGCCGCCAGGTCCTCGCACTGGAGTGGCTGAACCATCAGGACCTTCGCGCCCTGATGGCACCACCCGACGACTACAAGGACGGCAAGGCCCACGTGGAAGGGCACCTCGCCATGGTGCGCCGAGCCGACTGGACCGCGGTCGGCGCCGAATCGCTCACCGGCCGCGACCTGGCCGGGCCACGGGTGGCGGCGCCCCGCCCGGACCACCGCGAGGCCGCCCGGCAGGCCGTCGCCCGACTGTCGTCGCCGCCGACGGGCCGACACCGCACCGGCTGAGTACCGGCGAGCCGGGCGCGGCAGGGCTTGATCCGATGAGGAGCGGCGCCGTGCTGCTGACTCCGCGCAGGTCACGGGCGATCTCGAACAGCGGTGGCCGCCTCGGCTCGTGTCCCGCCGGTGGCGTCACGGGACGGGCGATCAGCCGGTGTGGCGGGCCGTGGTGGCGAGTCGCTCGACAAGGGAGTGCAGCTGGTCCAGGTGGAGCTCCGACTCGGGCTTCATCAGAACACTGCGCAGGATGCGCGTGTGGCCGAGGTCGGTGACGGCTCCGGGCCAACGGGCGGCGAAGGAGTGGGCGTCGATCCGGGCGGTGCTGAGATAGACGGGATCGGCGCGGTCGGACATGCCCCGGCGCATCACCGTCCGGCTCGCGGCCTCGACCTCGCTGAGGAGCAGCGGATCGGTCCGGGGGAAGTAGGTGACGATGTCGAGATCCGGCGGTTGGTAGAGATCCAGGACCGAGGACTGCTCGATCAGTGCCGCCCACCGCAGCGCTGCCCGCCGTCCGGCCGCGAGGACCTGTCCGAGCCCACCAGAGGTGAGGGGGAGGAGTTTCTGGGTCAGCCAGAGTGCCGCTGCGGCGGCGCCGGAGCGGGAGCACTCCAGACTGATCTCGCCCAGGTGCGGCCGGTCGGTGGCGTAGGAGGCGTAGGAGGCGCAGGGGGAGTCGTGGCGGTAGAAGCGTCCGACGCCCGGGTCGCCGAACAGCACCGCGCCGCAGCCGTACGGCTGGAGGCCGTGTTTGTGCGGGTCGACCACGACGGAGTCGCAGTGCGCGATGGCGCGCCAGGGCCGGGGGTCGGGCAGCAGGTCGGCGTCCTCCTGGTCGAGCAGTACGTGGAATCCGCCGTACGCGGCGTCCACATGGACCCGCACGCCGCGCGCGCGGGCTGCGGCGAGGATGGTGTGGACGGGGTCGACCGCCCCGAGACCGGTGGTGCCGACGGTGGCGACGACCGTGCCCACGGTGCCCCGGGCGAGTTGCCGTTCCAGCGCCTCGGGGTCCATCCGGCCCAGGCTGTCCACCTCGATCGGGTACCCGCGCATTCCGAGCAGATGACACATGCGGGCGTGTGTGTAGTGGCCCTCGCGGCTGTAGGCGATGCCCTTGCCCGGATGTGTCTCCCGGGCCACGAACAGCGCCTCCAGGTTCGCCACGGTGCTGCCGCCGGTGAGGTGGCCCAGGTGGCTCGGCATACCGAACATCGAGGCGATGGCCGCCACCGCCTCCTCCTCCAGTGCGGAGGTCGCCGACCCGCCGTCCAGCGCGCGGTTGTTCGGGTTGATGAGCATCGCCGCCACGTAGCCGGCCACGGCGGCCGGGTGCGGGGGTTTGAGCATCTGCCCGGCGTAGCGGGGGTGGAAGAACGGGTAGCTGCTCGAAAGCCTCCGTACGAGCTCGCCGAAGCCGTCGGCCATCTCGTGGTCGGTGACCGATGCCGACGCGTGCGGCGAGAAGCCGTCGTGGTCGGCCGCCCACGCGCCGATCTCGTCCACCGCTCGGCCGAGCCAGTACCTCAGGTCCATGTTCCGTTCCGCCTCTCGGCGCAGTCACCGGATCGCCGGACTCCGCTTCCAGCATGATGCTGGGGAAAGCCGCTCGCATGCGGCATCCCCACCCCAGGAGACACCTCATGGAGCATCAGCCCGCTCCTGCCCGGCGTTGGCGCCGGACAGCCCTCCCCTTGCTCCTCACCGCCGTCGCCGTCGCAGGCGCCGTCGTCCAGCAGGCCGTACCGTCGAACGCGTCCGCCGCGGCACCCGCCCGCCACCGGGACACCCCTACGAGCAGACTCATCTGCAGCGGGCACGGCACCCTGACCACCGACAAGCCGATCACGAACACCACCACGACGATCAACGGGACCGGAACCGGCACCATCGACAAGTGCTTCCCCAAGAACGGCGGTCCCACGAACCTGGTGTCGGGCACCATCGTCGGCATCGGGACCGGCACCGGCAGCTGCAACGCAGTCGGCAGCTACACCGGAACCGCCACCATCGTCTGGTACGACGGGCCGAACCGGACCGGCACCGTCGTCGGCACGTCCCGCATCACCACGAACGGGACGCAGGGCGTCGAAGGAGATCCCGTCGACCACGAAGTCGTGACCGAGCCCGACGCCACGGCGTCGCTCGACAGCAGCGTGTTCCCCGGGGCCGCCGTCACCGGCTCCGGCTTCCCCACCAGCGACATCAGCAACTGCGCCGCCGGTCTGAGCAGCGTGTCCGGCACGTTCACGCTTCGCTTCAACGAACTGCTCTGACCCCGGCCCTGCCACCAGGGCGCCATGCGCGCCCCGGCATCCTCCACCGCTCATCGGACGCCGCGCCCGGCGGCGTCCGACTCCAGCCCGCGCAGTTCGTCGCGCCAGCCGGCCAGCAGGGCCTCCGCGGGCAGCCCGGGAAGTGCGACGACTCCCAGCGAGGCCGAACCGGCGTACTCGGCCAGGCACACGGCGAGGCGGTGCCCGGCCGGCAGGAACATCAGCGGGCGCACGGCCTCGACCGTGCGCCCGGCGAGACGGAACCGCTGCGCCGAGCTGGGGACGTACGAGGCGATGAGGGTGACGCGCCGGGGACTCAGCTGCCGGCCGGTCATACGGCCCTGCCAGGCGGTGGGAAGCGCGCCGAGCAGCGCGCCCGTGTCGGGGGCCTGCTGCTCCCTCCTGATGCGACGTGTCTGCTCCATCACCGCCTCCAGGCGCGAGCGGGCCGTGGGGAGATGGCAGGGCAGGGTGACGACGCGTCCGTAGAGGTGGTTGCCGAGTTCGTCCGTGTCCGCCGCGGAGCGAGTGCTGATGGGGACGAGTGCCCGTACCGGCCGGTCGTCCTGCCGCCACGGAGCCAGCGCCCCGGCCAGGGCCGCCAGGTACACGTCGTTGGGGCTCGCGGCGTGCGCGTGCGCGATCGCGGTCAGTCGGCCCAGTGACACCGAGGTCCACCGGTGCCGGGGTACGGCGCCCGGTGCCGTGACGGAGACGGCGGGCTGGGCCGCGCCCGGGCGCGGGGCGAGTACCGCCGCCGCCTCGCGCGTCACGGCCCGCACCCGGCCCGCCGTCCAGCCGACCGGATCCGCGCCGTTCGGGCGGTTTCGAGCACGCACGGGGTATCCGGAAGGCCCGCCCTGGAAGGAGGACCCGCGCTGGAAGGAAGACCCGCTCTGGAAGAGCGCGACGAGGGACATACCGTCGGCCAGTCCGTGGTGGGCCAGCATCAGGACCGCGAATTCACCGTCCTGGTGCCCGTGGAACAGCCGGACCCGCCAGGTGAGGTCGCCCAGCGGCCGCGCGCAGGCGTTCTCGACCGCGGGTACGAGGGCGCTCTCGCCGGTCGGATCGAGGCGGGCGAGCGTCAGATGGTCCTCCAGGGAGGGATCGGGCAGCAGCGCGTGGCCGGGCGGCCGGGCGTGCGAGCGCAGCCGTGGATGGCGTGCGCAGGCGGTCTCCAGGAGCAGGAGCAGCTCGCCGCGGGTGGGAACCGGCCCGCGCACCATGGCCAGGGCCCCGATCGCGGTGTTCGACCGGTTTCTGGACTCGTACTCGAACCACCGGAGTCCGGGGTCCTTCTCGTACCCTGCCGTGTTCACGCCGGGCTCCGTTCGGTCCGGTCGGCCGGCGGAGCCTCGGCCTCCTGGTGGAACGCGGGGGCGGGGATCTGCAGGCCGAGCCGCAACTGCACGATCTGGGCGATCTCCGCGATCGTTCCGCTGCTCCGCAGCAGCTCCGTGCCCGGGATCTCGATGCCGTAGTTCTGGTTCAGGGAGACGAGGAGCTGGGTTCCCATGAGGGAGTCCAGGCCGTAGGCGTCGAGCCTGACATGGGGGTCGATCTTCTCGGGGTCGGAGTGCAGGACCTCGGCGATGAGCTCGGTGAGCTGCGCGGTCAGGAACGAGCCGACCTCCTCGGCGCTCATCGTGGCGATGGTCCGTAGGAGTTCCGCGAGGGCGTCGTAGTTCTTCGCGTCCGTCGGGACGAGGTGCCGCATCCGGGGTGCACCGAGCAGGGGCAGGAGGCCGGCCAGGCGGCCCCAGTTGGAGCGCGAGAGGGCGAGTGCCGCTGGGGCCGTGTGCCGGTCGGCGAGGGCGGGTGCGGCCAGCTCGAACGCCGCGTCCGGTTCGATCGGCTCGGCGCCGAGCTCGGTCAGGCCGTCGAGCAGCTGGTTGCGGGCGGCGTAGCCGGTGCCGGCGATCGGGCCCCAGGCGACGGCGGAGGCCTGCTCCCCCCGTTGGCGCCGACAGCGGGCGAGGCTTTCGAGGTAGAGGTTCGCGGCCACGTAGGCCGACTGCTTGGGAGGGCCGAACACGGTCGAGGCCGAGGAGTAGAGCAGGAACAGGTCCAGGTCCCGCCCGCGGGCCAGGCGGTCCAGCGTGTCCGCACCGCCCATCTTCGCCCTCAGGACGGCGGTGAACCGGTCCGGGGTGAGGTCGGTGAACATGACGTCGTCGAGCTGCATGGCGCAGTGCACGATCCCGCGCAGCGGGTGTTCACCGGCGTCGATCTCCTCGACGACCGCTCGCATCGCGTCGCGGTCGCAGACGTCCGCGGCGCGGGCGGTGGCGTGCACGCCGCGTTCGGACAGTTCCTGGAGGAGAGCGGCAGCCTCCGGCGCGGCCTCGCCCCGGCGGCTGACGAGGACGAGCCGACGGGCACCGAGATCGGCCAGCCACCGGGTGGTGGCGGCACCGAAGCCGCTGGTGCCGCCGGTGACCAGGTAGGTACCGCGCGGATCGAGGCGGAGGGGGGCGGGAAGGGGCTCGACCGCCATGGGCTCGTCCTGGGGGTCGAAGCCGACCACCACCTTGCCGATGTGGCGGGAGTGCTGCATGTACCGGAAGGCGTCACCCACCCGGGCCGCGGGGAAGACCGTGTGCGGCAGGGGGTGGAACCCGGGGTGCGCGACGAGTTCGCCGACGTCGTGGATCAGGGGTCCCGCCAGGCGTGGCTCGGGGAGGACGGTGGCGAGGTCGAGTCCGTGGAAGGTGATGTTCCGGTTGAACGGGCGCAGCGGAAGCGCGTTGCCCTCGTACATGTCGCGTTTGCCCAGCTCGACGAACCGGCCGCCCGCTCGGAGGACTTCGAGCCCGCGGGTGAGGGCCTCGCCGGAGAGCGAGTTGAGCACGACGTCCACGCCTTGGCCGTCCGTGATCCGCCTGATCTGGAACGTGAAGTCCAGGGACCGGGAGTCCAGGACGTGGGTGACTCCCAGGCTGCGCAGGAAGTCCCGTTTGATCTCGCTACCGGCGGTCGCGATGACGTTCGCGCCGTGGGCGTGGGCGTACTGGATGGCGGCGAGCCCGACGCCTCCGGCGGCTCCGTGGACGAGGACGGTCTCACCGGGCTGGAGTCCGGCCAGTCGCCGCAGGCCGTAGTGCACGGTGCAGAAGGCCACCGGGACGGTGGCGGCCTCGGCGAAGGTGAGCTCGTCGGGAATCGGCCACAGGGCCTCGGCCCGGGTGAGCGTGTGCGTGGCGAGGGAGACGGGCGAGACTCCGGCCACCCGGTCGCCGGGTGCGAGGGCGGTCACCTCTGATCCGCAGGCGACGACGACGCCCGAGCACTCCAGGCCGACGCCGGCCCGCCCCGCCGTTCCGTCGAGCGTGTCGAACGGCAGGTATCCGAGTGTCTGCACGATGTCGCGGTAGTTCAGCGCGGCGGCCCTCACCTCCACGACGACCTCGTCCGGGCCCGGCACCGGCATTTCCGTCTGTTGCCAGGCGAGTTGGTAGTCGAGACCGGGATTGCGCACCCGCAGCACGGCCGGGGCCGACGATCCGCCGGGGACGGGCGTCGCGGTGAACGCAATCTCGCGGGGGACGAAGCGTCCGGCGGGGGTCAGGACGACCTCGTCCTCGCCGTCTTCGAGCAGGAGTTCCCGGGCGAGGCGCAGACCGTCCTCGGCGCTGTCGTGGCCGCGCTGGAACGCGATGCGGCGGCCGTGGACCTGGGGGTGTTCGTTCGCCAGGCAACGGGCGGTGCCCCAGGCGGCGGCGTCCTCCGGGTTGGTGGTCTCACCGGGGGCGGGGGTGGCTCCACTGACGCGGGTGACCAGGCAGAATCGCGTCTCGCTGCCTCGTGGCAGGGCCTGGAGGGTGGTGAAGAGCGCCCGCAGCACCTGCGCGGTTCGTCCGGCGCGGTCGACGAGGTCCGAAGGACTGGACGGTACGGCGCCGTTGAGGGAGAGGACGATGCACGGTGGAGCGCTGCTGATCGCGCGGTCCGCGAGGACCTCCGCCCAGGCCCGGGCGTCGGTGCCGTCCCGCACGACCCGGACCGTGGCTTCCGAGGACCGCGCCAGCCAGTGCGCGGTGGCGCCGATGAGAGCGTCGGGTTCGTCGGTGTCGGTCGCGAGGACGAAGTCTCCGCGGGCGTCGGCAGGGATCTGTGGCGTTCGGTCCGCGTTCCCCGGGGCCGGGGCCGCGGTGAGGAAGACGGAGTGGTCGCCGAGTGCCGGTTCGGTGTCGTCGCCGGTGAACGTCGGAGCGCGGTAGCCGCATTGCGCGAGCAGCGTGGTCCACTGCTCGCGGGAGAGCAGGGGAGAGACGGGTCGCAGACCGGTGTCCGTTCGGTGGTGGAGGCTCTGCGACGTGCCGAAGATCGGGGCGGTCAGCTCGGCCCGGTGGGCTTCCACGCCCAGCAGTTGCCCGCCCGGGGCCAGCAGGGTCGAGACGTGGCCCAGGGCCGTGGCCAGGTTCTCCGCGGTGTGCAGGGCGCCGGCGGCGACCACCAGGTCGAAGCTGTGGGGGGTGTAGCCCTGTTGCTCCGGGTCCAGGTTCAGGTCGAGTGCCCGGTATTCGACGAAGTCGTGGCGGGCGAATCGTTCCTGGGCCCGGTCCAGGAACGCGGGCGAGACGTCGGTGAAGGTGTAGCGGGTGCGTTCGGGCGGGAGCACCGGAAGGAGCGCGGCGGTGGCACCGCCTGTTCCGGCGCCGACTTCCAGGATCCGCAGGGGGCGGTCGAGGGGCCAGTGCCGCAGCATCTGCTCCACCAGGCTGCGGGCGATCCGGTGGTGGAAGCGGCAGACGGGTGAGGTGTCATGGAACCGTTCGAGCAGTCGGGTGCTCGGCTCGGCCGTCAACAGTCCCGAGGGGTCCTGCTCGCCGCGGAGCACGGAGAGCAGGTGCCTGCCCTGGTGGGCGCTGAGCGCGATGTCACTGATGTACGCGGGAACGGTCGCGACCATCTCGCGGATCGTCTCGTCGGCCTCGGGGATGTCCTCGGCGAGCTGCCACCGGGTCTCGCCGGTGCGGGTGAGCGTGCCGTGCCGTTCCATGACGGGCGCGAGGAGGGTGACGAGCGGCCTGAAGCCCTCCAGCAGGCCTGCCGCGCACAGGTCGTCCACCGTGAACGGCCGGGACGGGTCGGGCAACAGCTCGGCGAGTGCGGTCGCGGTCGAGCGCGCCACGAACCGGCTGCCCAGCTCCGTGAACCGGTCGTACCGCAACTTCCGCCAGGCGGTGCGGTGTTCGGCGATCTGCGGGCCGGCGTCCGCGACGAGTGAGGCCGGCGACGGCAGCGGCGACGGGCGACAGGGCTCGTCGGGATGCGGTGCCGCACGCAGGACGGTACGGGAGAGCGAGACAGGAGTGCGGCGGGCCACGGGGAACCGGCGCAGACGGCAACCGCCGAGCTCGGCGGTGACGGTGCCGTCGTCGGCGGTGACGGTGACGTCCCAGCACACTTCGCCGTCGGTGCGGCTCACCTCGCGCAGGTGGTGGAACCCGGTCGGGGTGGGGGCTTCCCAGACCCGGACCGAGGCGATGGAGGCCGGCAGGTAGACGTGACCGTCCCGGACCAGGTCGAGGAGCAGCGCTCCACCGGCCTGGAGCGCGCCGTCGAGCAGGGCGGGATGGGCTGTGTAGGGGCCGTCGGGCGCGTTCTGCCGGTAGGCGGCCAGTACGGCGCCCGGTGCCGTCCGGATCTCTCGCAGGACCTGGAAGGCGGGCCCGTAGGTGAGGCCGATGGTCCGGCAGGTTCGGTAGAACTCCTCGGTCTCGACGCAGACGGCGCCGAATTCCTCGGTCAGAGCCGCGATGTCGAGGGACGCGGGACGGGGGAGCAGCAGGCTCCGCACCGTGGCGCGGGCGTGCGGACGGGGCGTGCGGGCGTGCTCGTCGGTGCTGGTGACGGTGAGCGTGCCGAGTTCAGGGGTGAGCGAGACCTGGGTGCGGACCGCGCAGGCGTCCTCCCAGGGGACGACCAGGGCGCTGCTGATGTCGAGGTCGAGCACTTCGACGGGGCCGGGATGCACGGCACGACCCGCCGCCAGGGCCATCTCCGTATAAGCGGTGGCGGGCATCACGACGGAGCCGCCGACACGGTGGTCGCCGAGCCACGGTACGAGCGCGGGCTCGACGGGTCCCTCCCAGACGGGCACCGGAGCGCGCAGTCGTTCGCCCAGCAGCGGGTGTTGGAGCAGGCCGTCGCCGCTGGAACGGATCCAGTCCTGCGGGGTGCCGTTCCAGTGGCGTTCGCGCTGCCACGGGTACGCGGGCAGGTCGGTGACGTTGCCCGGCACGGGGAAGTAGCGCTTCCAGTCGAGGTCGGAGCCCGCGGCGACAGCCGCCGCGACGGTGGCGGCCACGGCCGGCGGACCGTCGCCCGCGCGGTGCAGGGTCGGGACGACGACGGTGCTCAGGTCGGGGCGGTCGGCGGCGATGCGGCGCAGGTAGGTGCGCAGGACGGGATGCGGTCCGATCTCCAGCAGCAGTCCCGCTCCGTCGTCGATCGCCCGCTGCACGGCGGCGTCGAGCCGCACCGGGCGGCGTACGTTGCGCCACCAGTAGTCGGCGTCCAGGTCGGTCCCGCTGATCCGGTGGCCGGTGACGGTGGAGTAGAGGGGGACGGTGACCGGCCCCGGAGCGAGACCGGTCAGCGCGTCGGCCAGAGGCCGGCGCAGGTCGTCCATCGCGGCGCTGTGGAAGGCGTAGTCGAGCCCGAGGTCGCGGTAGAACACGCCGCGGCCCTCCAGGCGCTCGCGCAGTTCGGCCAGGGATTCGGCGGGCCCGGCCACCGTCACGTCCTGTGGGCTGTTGACACCCGCGATCTCCAGCGCCCCGCCGAAGCGGGCGAGTTCGTCGGCCGCCCGCTCGGTCGGCAGGCCGAGCGCCGCCATCCGCCCCCGACCGGCCGTGGCGCCCTGCGCCCGGCTGCGCGCCGCGAGGACGCGGGCGGCCTGGGGGAGCGTGAGGGCGCCGCAGACGTACGCCGCCGCGACCTCCCCGACGCTGTGTCCGACCACCATCGACGGCTCGATGCCGTGCTCGCGCAGCACCGCGGCCAGGGCCACCTGGAGGGCGAAGAGAAGCGGCTGGGCGACCTCGGTCCGTTCGAGCCGCCAGTGCGCGGGATCGGCCGCCATCGCCTCGGCCACGGACCAGCCGAGCCAAGGGGACAACGCGGTGTCCACCTCCGCCAGCGCGTGCCGGAAGCCGGTGTGACCGGCCAGGAGGTCCGCTCCCATCCCGGCCCACTGTGAACCGTTGCCGGAGAAGACGAACGCGATCCGCCCTCCGGTCGCGGCCTTGGCGATGGCGCCGCGACCACGCTCCCCGCAGGAGAGCGTGCCGAACTCCACAGCGGCCTCGTGCGCGCTGTGGGCGAGGACGGCGGCCCGGTACTCGTGGTGGCCCCGGCGCAGGCAGGAGGTGTGCGCGAGGTCGTAGAAGTCCTCGGGGGCGGTGTCGGCGAGGTGCACCGCCATCCTCGCGGTGGCTTCGCTCAGGGCCCGCTCCGAGCGGGCGGAGACCAGGACCGGCAGTCCCCCGGGTGGCCGGCCGCTCGGCGCGGAGCGCGTCGACGGCGGCGGACTGGTCAGGATGGCGTGGGCGTTCGAGCCGCCGAAGCCGAAGGAGTTGACCCCGACGACCGGACGTTCGACCTGCCGTAGCGGGAGGTTGCGGGTGACGAGTCTCAGGCCGAGCCCGGCGAAGTCGATGTCCGGATGCGGCGGATCGGCGTGCAGCGAGGCCGGCGCCGTCCGGTGTCTGAGCGCGAGTACGGCCTTGAGGAGACCGGCGATGCCGGAGGCGGGTTCCAGGTGGCCGAAGTTGGTCTTCACCGAGCCGATCGGCAGGCTGCCCGTGATCCGGCGGATGCCCAGGGCCCGGCCGATCGCCAGGGCTTCCAGGGGGTCGCCGACGGGCGTCCCGGTGCCGTGCGCCTCGAAGTACACCAACTGGTCGGGGTGGACCTTGGCTTGGGCATAGGCCTGGCGCAGCAGGTCCTCCTGCGCCCGGGGATTGGGCAGGGACAGCCCCACCGTCCGCCCGTCGCTGTTGGTGGCGGTGCCGAGGATCACCGCGTGCACGCGGTCGCCGTCGGCCAGCGCGTCGGTGAGCCGCTTCAACAGGACCACACCGCCGCCCTCGGCGCGCACGAAGCCGTCGGCGTTCGCGGAGAACGACGCGCATCTGCCGCGGGCGGAGAGCATCGACGCCTGGGAGAACCCGACGTAGGTGAACGGGCTCAGCAGCACGTTGACGCCGCCGCACACCGCGATGCCGCTGGTCCCCTCCCGCAAGGTGCGGCAGGCCCGGTCCAGAGCCACCAGGGAAGAGGAGCAGGCGGTGTCGACGGCCATGCTGGGCCCGTGCAGGTCGAAGGCGTGCGACACCCGGTTCGCCGCGATCGACGAGGCCACGCCGCCCATGGTGTAAGGGCCGACCGTCAGGAGGGAGGCCAGTTGGAGGGCGCCGTAGGAGACGTCGGAGATGCCGACGTACACGGCGGTGTCCGAACCCGCCAGCCGCGCCGGGTCGATGGCCGCGTCGTCCACGGCCTCGGCGGTGAGCTCCAGCAGCAGCCGGTGCTGCGGATCCATGTGCGCGGCCTCCTTCGGGGAGATCCCGAAGTAGTCGGCGTCGAATCCCGCGATGTCGTCGAGGAAACCGCCCGCGGCGGTGTAGCTCTTTCCCCGACGGGGCATCGAGGAATCGACGAAGCGGTGCGCCTCGAACCGGTCCGCCGGCACCTCGCCCACCAGGTCACGGCCCCGCTCCAACGCTTCCCACAGCGAACTGAGGCTGTCGACGCCGCCCGGCAGGCGCACGGCCGCTCCGACGACGGCGACGGCCTCTTCCTCGGTGTCGGCTCGGTTCATGGCTCCGGCCCTTCCTGGCGTACCGACGAGCCGGGTGGGAGCCGGTCCGTTCCACTGTCTCGGGGGAACGAACGCTAGCCATGCCGGTCCTGCCCGGGGCGCTCGCAGCGCGCCGAAGTCCCTTGTCCGTGACGGTGATTCACCCGCATGGTGGACAGGAGCCCATGGCCGGGGCCGAGGTCCGCGATCACGGTGCCCCGATGTGGTCTGCTCGGCGGAACACCCCGCGGGAGGAACCACATGGCTGTGCTGATCACGGGCGCGACGGGCTTCTTCGGGAGTCGGGTCCTGCGCGAACTGCTCACCGAGGAGCCGCCGGAGCCGATCACGGTGCTCGGCCGGGGCACGCCCGAGAGCCTGCGCGGACGGGTCGAAGCCGCGCTCGCGTGGCTCAACCCGGCTGTGGACCAAGGAAGTACGCTCAAGCGCCTGCGGTACGCGACCGCGGATCTCACCACTCCTCGGCTGGGCCTGGACAGGTGTGAACGCGCGCGTCTGGCCGGTGAGTGCACCACGCTCTGGCACTGTGCGGCCTCAAGGGCCCTGCGAGGGAGCCCCGTTCCCCTCTTCAAGACGAACGTCCTCGGCACCGAGCGGGTTCTTCGGCTGGTCGGCGACTGTCCGCAGGCCCAGGTGGTGACCGTGAGCACCGCCTTCGTCGCGGGCCGCCGCAGCAGCGGACACGTCCTGGAAACGGACCTGAGCGAGGAACAGGGCTTCCACACCTACTACGAGGAGACCAAGTACACGGCCGAGCGGTTGGTCCATGCCTGGGCCGCGGAGTCCGGCCGAACGGCCACGATCCTCCGTCCCGGGCTCCTGGTCGTGGACCGGCCCATCCCCGAGGGGATTCCCCAACAGTCCCTCGGGGAGCTGACCGGGTTGCTGGACGCGGCGTTGCGCGGCCGGGCGCGCACGGACCGGGCGATGGCCCGCATGCTGGCGGGGGAGGACACCCGCGGCAGCGGCCTGCAGTTCCGGATCCCGGCCGACCCGGAAGGCCGTCTCAACGTGATCCAGGCCGACTACGCGGCCGCGGCCGCCGTACGTGCCGTCCGTCGCCGCGGCGGCGGGGGCGTACGGACCGTCCACCTCACTCACCCCTGCGACATCGGCTTCGAAGTGGCCAAGCAGGCCTTCGAGTCGCGCTACCAGGGACTGGAAATCACCCGGGTGCCGAAGATCGCGAACCCGAGCCCGTACGAACGCCTCTTCGCCCGCTTCATGGGCGACCTGCTGAACCACGCGTCCGGGCGGCGCACCTACGACCGGACCAACCTGCTCCAGGACATCGGGGGACTGCCCGACCCGCCACCCGTCGACAGCTCCTACCTCGGCCGCGCGCTGGACCGGACGGTCGCCGTCGATGAGTAGCCACCGGCGGGTGCTGTGGGCGGCGGTCCTGATCCTGACGGCCGCGGTGGTGGCCGGAGCGGACCTTCCCGCGCACCTGTCCCACGGAGGCTTCACATCGCCGCACTTCGAGTCCGACCGCGCACTCGAACTCATCGGAAAGCACTTCGTGCCGGGGGGGAACAGCACGCTGGCGATCGTCCGCAGCGACGACCTCACGGTGGACGATCCCCGCTTCGCCGCCGCGCTCACCGACGCGCTGTCCGACCTGCCCGACCCGCCGCTCGTCAGTTCGGTGCACTACTGGAACACCGGCCGGAGGGAACTGCTCTCGACCGACCGGCACGCCGCCAGCGTGGTGGTCGGGCTCGCGGGGGAGAGCGAGAACGAGCGGGTGGCCTCGTACGAGCAGCTCCGGCAGGCCTTCCACCCCCCGGGGTTCGAGGTCGGCTTCACCGGTCTGGCACCGCTGCTCTCCGACTTCGACCACGCGGTGGACCATGACCTGACGCGCGCCGAGCTGGTGGCCGCGCCCCTGCTCTTCCTGCTGCTGGTGCTGTTCTTCGGGAGCCTGGTGGCCGCTCTGGTGCCCCTGGTGGTCGCCGCGCTCACCCTCACCGTCTCCTTCGCCGCCCTGCGCGCGCTGACGCTGCTGCTCCCGGTCGGCTACGTCACGCGCAATGTCGTGGTGATGGTGGCACTGGGGCTGACCGTCGACTACTCGATCTTCGTCGTGGCACGGTTTCGACGCGAACTCGCCCGCAACGGCGAGGTCTCCGCGGCCGTGGCGAGGACCGTCGCCACGGCCGGCCGCACGGTCCTGTTCTCGGCCGCGGTCATCTCGCTCGCCTCGCTCGGCCTGGCGCTGCTGCCCCTGCCGGTCACCCGGGCCCTCGGCCTGGGCACCGCCGTCAGCGTCGCCCTCTGCGGCATCACCAGCCGCACCGTGCTGCCGGCCGTGCTCGCCCTGCTCGGCCACCGGATCGACGCGGGCCGCCTGCGCGCGCCCCGCTCCGCCGGCGTGCGCGAGAGCGGCGACGGCTTCTGGTACCGGCTCGGCCGCGCCACGGTCCGTCACCCGGCACCGTGGCTCGTCACAGCCGTCCTGGCGATCGCCGTCCTGAGCGTCCCGGCCGCCCGGTTCCACCCCGGTTCGAGCGACCAGCGCGTCCTGCCGGCCGCCTCGGCGAGCCGGCAGGCCGCCGACGCTCTGCCGGCGGGCTTCCCGGACGCCGCCCTCGACCAGCTCCAGGTGTTCATCCGTCTGCGTACCGACCTTCGCGCCGAGGAGGGAGGGAAGGCGCTGGAAGACTGGCGCGGCCGGGTCGGCCGGCTCCCCGGAGCACAGAGTGTCCGGCTGTGGGCCGGGACCCCGCACACCGCCTATCTGACGGTCAAGTTCGCCGGCACTCCCGACTCGCCCGCCGCCGGACGCCTGGTCAGGCAGATCCGGTCGCTCGGGCCGCCCGACGGCGGCCAACTGCTGGTCGGTGGCCTGGCGGCACGCAACACGGACGTGCTGGACGCTCTCGGCGGGCGGCTGCCACTGCTGATCGGCTACCTGCTGGCAACCGTCTGCGCACTGCTGTGCATCGCCTTCCGGTCCGTCGTCGTGCCGGTCAAAGCCGTTCTCACCACGACGATGTCGCTGGGCGTCTCCTTCGCGGCGGTCACCTGGGTGGTCCAGGAGGGGCACGGTTCCCGCTTCCTGGGATTCGCCCCCACCGGGTACGTGGGGGCGATCGAAGCCGTGAGCACGCTGATTCTCGTGTTCGCCCTCTCGGTCGACTACGAGGTGTTCCTGATCGCCCGCATCCGGGAGAGGTACGACCAGGGGGCGGCCAACAGCGCGGCGATCGTCGAAGGCCTCGGGCGCACCGGAGGGCTGATCACGGCTGCCGCGGCTCTCGTCATGGTCGTCGCCGCCGCCTTCACCACGAGCCCGGTCATCACCGTGAAGGAGATCGCACTCGGCGTCCTGGTGGCTGTCGGGGTCGATGCCACGCTGGTGCGAATGATCCTCGTGCCGGCCGCACTCCAGCTCATCGGCGAACGGAACTGGTGGACACCCGCCTTCCCGTCCCGTCGGCCGTCGACGCGCTCTTCACCCCGGTGCGGATGATCCGGTGGAACGTGCCGCGGGCGGTCAAGGGCATCATGCCGGTGGTGGTGATCCCGCTGCTGTCGGTGGCGGCTGTCGGCTTCCTGATGTTCGTGCTGGTCGGCTCGCCCATCGCCTCGGCGATGAACGGCCTGACCGACTGGCTGAACGGCCTCTCCGGCTCCAACGCGATCCTGCTCGGCGTGCTGCTCGGCGCGATGATGGCCTCCGACCTGGGCGGTCCGCTCAACAAGGTCGCCTACACCTTCGCGGCCGGCGCGCTCACCGCGGCGGGTACCGCCCCGGACGCCGGCAGTCTCAAGGTGATGGCCGTCGTGATGGCCGCCGGCATGACCCCGCCGCTCGGCATGGCCTTGGCGACCGTCGTCCGGCGCCGGCTGTTCACCCCCGAGGAGCGTGAGAACGGCAAGGCCGCCTGGGTGCTCGGCGCGTCGTTCATCACCGAAGGCGCGATCCCGTTCGCGGGCGCGGACCCGCTGCGTGTCATCCCGGCGTGCATCGCCGGCAGCATGACCGCCGGGGGCCTGGTGATGGCGTTCGGTTCCACCCTGCGGGCCCCGCACGGTGGGATCTGGGTGCTCCCGCTGATCGGCAGCCCGTTCCTGTACCTGATCGCGGTCGTGGCGGGCGCGGCGGTCACCACGATGCTGGTCGTCCTGCTCAAGGGGATGCGCAGGCCTTCCGCCCCGGCGACTCGGGATGCCGTCGTCGCCGGGACGGAGCCGGTCGTGTGACGGCTGCCCGCTCCCGCCGCGTTCGTCCGCTCTGCCTCCGGGCGAGTCGCGAACGGCGCCCGCCGTTGCGTCGGCCTTCGCCGTATCCGACGTCATGGTCCGTCCCGGCCGGCGGAAGAAGGAAGCTCCGGAAGGTCGGACCGCCGTTGTCGGCCGTGAGCCGCAGACGCGGAAGGCCGGGCATGAGCCGCAGCCGAGGAGGGCTGGTTCGGGCGGGTCGACCTTGAGGAGCCGGACGATCAGGTCGTGCTGTCCTCGGTCCTTGACACCGGACGTGCGCCGCGTCTTGGCGCTGGCCTTGAGCCGCGCGCCCTGAGGGCGCCCCCGCACGCCTCTACCGTCCGGGGCCGGGGTGGGCGACGATGGGCGGCCGATCGTGTCCACACTCCCGAAGGGGGAAGCGCCATGGGTGAGCACTCGAAGCCGGCCGAGGACGTGGGTACGGGTACCCCTCCGCCGAACAATGCCGACGGCAAGGTGGAGAAGCCGGCCGAAGGCACCGGCAAGCACAAGAAGGACTGAGCGGGGGTGAGCATGGACGGTGGTCTGGCCGGGCAACGGGCGCGCCTGGACGCGGAGATGGAACGGTGCGGGCAGTGGCCGGCCGACTCCCCGTGGCTGCGCGAGGCCTGCGCCGCGCTGCCCCGCGACCGGTTCGCGCCGGATCGGCTGTGGCGCTGGGACGGTTGGGCCTACGTGCCCCTCGACCGCGCGGCCGACCCCGAGGGCTGGACCGGCGAGGTGTACGGCGGCGTCAGCTCGGCGGCCATCACCCAGCTCACCGATGGCATCCCGTCGTCGTCGCTGTCCGCGCCCGGGGTGGTGGCGGACATGCTGGACAGCCTGCGGCTGGAGCCCGGGCACCGGGTGTGGGACGTGGGCACCGGCCAGGGCTGGACGGCGGCGCTGTCCGCCTGGCGGGCCGGCCCGGGCCGGGTGGTCTCCAGCGAGGTGGACGAAGGCCTCGCCGCGTTCGCCCGTGACCGCCTCGCGGCCGCCGGCCTGGACGCCGAGGTGGTGACCGGCGACGCCACCCACGGCGGCGTGCCCGGCGGCGGGCAGGTCGACCGCCTGCACGCCACCTACGCGATCGAGGCCGTCCCGTGGAACTGGGTGGAGGCCGTGCGGCCGGGCGGACGGATCGTCTACCCGTGGGGCCGGCTCGGATACGTGGCCCTCACCGTCGCCGAGGACGGCGCCGGCGCGCGCGGCTGGGTGCACGGCCTGGCCCAGTTCATGGGCGACCGGCACGCTCCCGCGCAAGCGAGCAGCGGACCCGCCGCCCACGCCGCGGTGCGCGCGGACGCCGACCCCGAGGAACGGCGGGTGCTGGACCGCGACCCGGCGGCCCTGAAGGACTGGGGCCTGCGCTTCGCGGTGCGCGTGGCCGTGCCGGACGCCGTGCTGTTCACCCGGCACGGACCGGACGGGCCCACGGTCCTGGTCCACGACGGTGACCGCTCCTGGGCGGAGATCCGCCCGGCAGCGGACGGCCGGCCATCGCTGCTGCAGGGCGGGCCGCGCCGGATCGGTGACGAGGTGATGATCGCCTGGGCCCAGTGGGAGGACCTGGGCCGGCCCGACCTGTACGACTACGGCATCACCGTCACTCCCGATACCCAGTGGGCGTGGCAGGGCGGCCCGGACGGCCCGCGCTGGCCGATCGCGCAGCCCGCGCCAGCCTGACGCCGAAAAGCATCAGTCGGCTCCCTACGGCGATGCGGCGAGGACCGGCCCGATCGCGGCGCGGACCGCGTACGACGTCCGCGATGGCGCGGAGTCAGCCCGCCGCCGTCCTCCACTGGGGTGGGGGTCTCACCCGGGTGGAGGTCCACCGATGTCCCCGGTCACGTGTTCCGCCCACGATGCTTCCAGGTGCCGCCCCCGCCGCGTCCACCCGCCGCGGGCGCGACCGGCCCCACCGGAACCCGGCCCGCGCCGGTCCCGCGCACTCCCCATGAGCCGGGAGAAGGGCCTGACCGCACGACCGCCCCCGGTGTCCAGGAATCGCGACCGGGCTCCGGTCCCGTTGACCCACGGCCACACGACCGCGGCGCAACCCGGTGACGATGGCGGCCTCGTTGTCGCCCGTCAGGCTGTAGTGCTCGCGGACCCGTGACAGCAGGAACACCTCGTAGTCGATGGAGAGTCCGAACAGCAGCGTGAGCATGATGACGGGTTCCAGGGCGCCGATGTAGTCGTTCGGTCGGAAGGCCAGCCAGCATGACAGGTGTCCGTCCTGGAAGATCCAGGTGACCACGCCGAACGCGGCGCCGAGGGACAGGGTGGTGGTGAGGATCGCCTTGAGCGCCACCACGACGGAGCCGAAGGCGAAGGTGAGCAGGACGAAGGTGCTCACGCCGACGCACAGGGCGGTCAGCGGCAGCCGCTCCCGCAGGGCAGCCAGCAGATCGGCGGTGGCCGCCGGCGGGCCGCCGACCGCGAAGGCACCGTCGTCCGGCGCGGGCAGCGCGCGGACGGCTCGGACCAGGCCCGCGGCGGTGTGGCTCTCGGAGCTGCCCGAGGGGGTGAGGGCCACCACCGCGAGTCGTCCCGACACGGCGGCCACGTGCCCGGCCGTCGTACCGGGCAGAGCCGCGAGTCGGTGCTGCCAGTCCGTCAGGGCCTGTCGTCCCTGGGGGGCGAGCCCGCCGGGTGGGAGAGCAGGGTGACGACCTGGATCCGGTCCGGTCCCAGCGCGGGGAAGTCCCGGGCGAGTGCTTCGGTGGCCTGGCGGACCGCCGTGGCCGGCGGGAGCGTGCGGTGGTCGGTGGCCCCGAAGCGGGCGTGGAGTACCGGCAGGGTCAGCGCCGTCAGCGCGACCAGGGTGAGCGCCAGGTAGCGCACCGGTCGGCGCACCACCGCGCCGCCCACCCGGGCCCACGGTCCGTCCGGCTCCGTGGACTGCCCGAATGCCACCAGACGCCGCAGCGCGGCGGGAAGCGGCAGCCGCCACGCGTTCACACGGTGGCCCAGTACGGCGAGCGCGGCCGGCAGCAGCGTCAGCGACGTCAGCACCGCCAGGAGCACGGTCGCCGCTCCCGCGACCCCCATCGAACGGGTGTAGGCGAACGGCAGCAGTGTCAGCCCCAGCACGGCAACCGCGATCGTCAGACCGGAGAAGAGCACGGTGCGTCCGGCCGACGCCATCGTCGCCGTCAACGCCTCGGCCACCGCGCCGCGACGCCCGAGCTCCTCCCGGAAACGCGCGACGACGAACAGGGCGTAGTCCACCGCCAGAGCCAGGGCCGTCATCGTCACCAGGTTGAGCGTGAAGACCGAGACGTCCATCACCGCGGTCAGCAGCCGCAGGACCGCCGTGGCGGCGACGATGGCGGCCGCGGCGACGGCCAGCGGCAGCGCGGCCGCCACCAGGCTGCCGAAGACCAGCCACAACAGCACGAACAGCACGGGCAGGCAGAACACCTCCGCCCTGGCCAGGCTGCGCAGGCTGAGAGTGGTGGCGTCGGCGTAGAACGGGACCTTTCCGCTGTAGCCGATGCCCATGCCGTCGGGGTGCGCCGTGCTCCGCACCGTGCGGTAGGAGGCCAGCTTCGCGCTGTCGTCACGTCCGCCGAGGCCCAGCACGACGGCCGCCGAGTGCCGGTCACCGGAGAGGAAGGCCCGGTTCCCGGTGTTCCAGTAGTGCTGGGCGCCGGTCAGCACGCCGTCCGGCAGAGAGGCGAGCGAGGCTCGCAGCTGCTGCCCGAAGGCCGGATCGTCCACCGTCCACCGGTCGCTGCGGTAGACCGCCACGGCGTCCGCCCCGCCGTGGCCGAAGTGTTCCTCGAGCACCCTCGCCGCCACCAGGGATTCCGCCCCCGACGGGGCGTCGCCGCCGTTGGCGAGGCGGCCGAAGACCCCGGGGCCCAAGCAGCCCGCCAGGCAGAGCACCACGAGGGCCGCCCCGAGCACGGCGCGCGGACGGCGAACGACAGCACGACTCATCCCGGCGAGCATCCCGCATCCTCCTGGTTCGAACCCGAACCACACCTCTACGGGAACGCCGCGCCACGGGCACCGCTCGCTTACCGGTACTCGACCGGATGGGCCGGAGTTGTCCACCCGATCGGATGGACTTGTCGCTCGACGACTCCGCCGGGCGAGATCGATGAGGGCCCCCGCGGGCGGGCGAGGCGGAGCTGGATGTGCGGCGATCACCAGCCGGTCAGGCCCGGGCGACCGAGGTGCCGTAGCGGCGGCCGTAGGTGTGCCAGTGTGAACGGTCCGGGCAGGTCCCGGCGTCCGGCCGCGCGGACGGCGACCTCCAGCGCGCCTACACGGCCGACCTCGAAGCCGCCACCCGGGCCTCGATCAACCTGGACCCCACGCCGTATTTCGCGAAGTACGGCCCGCAGGGCAACTCCTGGGCGATCTTCGCGCTCCTGAGGTCCGGCCAGCACCCGCCGCTCCGAGTGGGCATGCGGGGAGTTTAGCGGTGATGTGCCGCCATTGAGGTTGACGGTTTTTGGGACTGCTCGCCGAGCTCCAAGCGGCGCCGGGACTCGGCGACAGGTAGCGTGGCACGTGGTGGGCGTCGTCGCCGCGCGTGGCCCGCAGGCGCGGGTGCGCCTCGTTCGTCACCGGTGAGACCCTGTGCGTCGACGCGGCCAGGGCGCCGGTTTCTGAAAGATCCGGGATCGGGAGCGATCGACCTATGCGCACTGACAAGCAGCTGACTCCGCTGGGCGCTGTCGGTGCGGGCCTGGCGGCGGGAGTGGTCGGCACCGTCTGCATGGACGCCGTGCGGTTCCTGCGCCAGCGCCGGGCCGGCGGCGAACACGACGCCCTGCACTGGGAGTTCGCCCCGGTCCGCACCTGGCAGGAGGCTCCGGACCCGGGGCAGGTCGGAAAGCGCCTGGTCGAGGCCTTCACCCGGCGCGAGCTGCCGGACAGCGCGGCGTTCCCCGTCAGCACGTTCATGCACTGGGCCTACGGAGTGGGCAACGCGGCCTTCTACGGCGCCGTCAGCGCCTCGCTGCGCAGGCCCCACGTCCTCCACGGGCTCCCGTACGGTGCGCTCGTGTGGCTCAGCGGATACGTGGTGCTTCCGATCGCGGGACTCTACAAACCCATCTGGAGATACGACGCCAAGACGCTGGGTGGTGATCTGACCGCTCACCTCGCCTACGGCCTCGGCACCAGCAGTGCTTTCTGGTTGCTGAGCAGGGCCCCCGTGTTCTCACGGAAGCTGTAGGTCGCGATCTGGCTGGTGCTGCTGATGGTGCTGGTGCCGGTCGCTGAGGTGGGGGCCGGGTTCGGACCTGGCGACGACCGTCGCGATCCCGACGAGGCGTGACCCGTGATCGGAAAACGGCGGCCGCCGTCGCGGTAGCGCACGGGCAGCACCTGGAGCGGTGCGAGGGCCTGATGGGCCGGGTGGCCGGCTGCCGTCCGGGGGAGGCGGGAGGTGGTTCAGGGCCGTGCCCTGCCGAAAACCTCATCCGCACTGCTCGGGCCGCGTGTCCGAACTCGTGGAGGGGCTCCGGACACTCGCGGAGGTCGCCCGATCCGGTGACGAGGGGCCAAATGATCGTCGGCGAGCACGTGCGGTGCCGTAGAAGGGTGTCCAGGTTCGTCTTCGCGGACCAACCGACGGGCACCCTTTGCCATGGTCGCGGCCGGGCCGGCGATCGGACTCGTTCACCTAGTCGCACCGGGAGAGTTCATACGTGACACGCCAGACCATCGAACCGCTCCTCCCCGCCGAACCGCGCCGCTCCACCGAATCGCACCGGTGGGCCGAGCGCGGGAGGACCGACCACCGCGCCCCGTCCGCGGCCGCCGCCGTGCGCACGGACGCCGGGCCCCGCCCCGACCGGCGCGACCACGGCGCACTACGCGCCGCGCTCGCCGCCACCACCGAGGACACCGTCGTCTACGACCTGGACGGCATCGGCCGCCAGTACGCCGCCCTGTGCGCCGAACTGCCCGGCGTCGCAGTCCGGTTCGCGATGAAGGCCTGCTCCGTCGACGAGGTGCTCGGCAGCCTCGCCGCCCTCGGCTCCGGCTTCGACGCGGCCAGCCCGCAGGAGATCGCCCAGGCCCTGCGCACCGGGGTGAGCCCCGACCGCATCCACTACGGCAACACCATCAAGTCCGACCGCAACATCGCCGAGGCCTACCGGCTGGGCGTGCGCGACTTCGCCACCGACAGCCTGGAGGACGTCGCGGCCATCGCCGAACACGCCCCCGGCTCCCGGGTGTTCTGCCGCCTCGCCACCACCGGCGACGGCGCGCTGTGGGGCCTGAGCCGCAAGTTCGGCTGCTCGCCCGAGGACGCCCTGCGGGTGCTCGACGCCGCCTGCGGCTCCGGGCTGGTGCCCTCCGGTCTGTCGGTGCACGTCGGCTCCCAGCAGATGACCACCGAGGCCTGGGCCGCGGCCGTCGAGTCGCTCGCCGAGGTACTGGAGGAGCTCAACTGGCGCGGCATCGTGCCGAATCAGGTCAATCTCGGCGGCGGACTGCCCGCCCTCGGCGTGCTCGACCGGCGCGGCCGGCCGCTGGAACCGCCGCTGGACAAGATGTTCGCGGTGATCCGCGAGGGCATGGAGCGGCTGCGCGCGGTCAACGCCGCGCCGCTGGAGTTCCTGCTGGAGCCCGGCCGGCACCTGGTCGCCGACCACGGCGCCATCCGCGCCCACGTCGCCCGGCTCTCCTCCCGCCACCGGCTCGACGGCACCCGCGAGGACTGGCTCTACCTGAGCTGCGGGAAGTTCAACGGCCTGTACGAGATGGACCAGTTGCAGTACCGGCTGGAGTTCCCGACCCACCCCGGCGGGCAGTTCGTCGACGCCGTGGTGGCCGGTCCGACCTGCGACAGCGACGACGGGTACGCCCAGGACGGCGGCCTGGTCCGCGTCCCGCACGCGGTCGCCTCCGGAGACCCGGTGTGGATCCACTCCTGCGGCGCGTACGCCGCCGCCTACGCCACCCGCGGGTTCAACGGATTCGCGCCACTGCCGTACACCTGCGTCGGCGGTTCCGAGGGGGACCGAGGATGACCGGCGTCCGGATCCGGCTGCTCCGCGACGACGACTGGCCGATGGTGATCGCGGCCGAGGAGCGCGCCTACGCCGCCAGTGGGCTCTGCGAGGGCGGCGAGGCGCTGAAGTCCCGGCACCGGGCCTCACCGGACACCTGCTTCGTCCTGGAGCACGCCGGCGGCTTCGGCGGCTACCTGCTGGCGCTGCCGTACCCGCTGTTCGGCTGCCCGGACCTCGGCCTGGCAGAGTCCGGGAACGGCGCGCGGACGAGCAATCTGCATGCGCACGACCTGGTGATCGCGGAGGAACTGCGCGGCCGCGGTCTTGCCCCGCGGATGATGTGCCACCTGCGCGACACCGCGCGGGCGGCCGGCTGCCGGACGGTCTCGCTGGTCGCCGTCCGCGGCTCGCAGGTCCTGTGGGCCCCGCTGGGCTACCAGGAGCGCCCCGACGTCGAACTGCCCGCGAGCTACGGCGCCGAGGCGGTCTACATGGTGAAGCCGCTGGAACCCGCTGCCACCGATCCGGCCCCTGGGCCCTCCCTCGGAGCCGGAGTGGGCTGATGCGGCTGTCCCCCGGGCCGGTGCGGCGGCACGACTGATCGAACAGCGCTGGGGCGAGCGCGCTTCGGCCTCTTGCCGGACCAGGGCCCGCCTCGCCGAAGTCCTCGGCGCCGACCGGCTGAGGGTGATCTGGCCGCCGGCAGTCCCACCGAGGCGCACGAGTCGTCGAGCGCCGACAGGTGGGCCTCGCGGCTCGCCGTGCCCGTGACCGCTCCGGCCACGGGCACGGCCGGGACACTGCTCCTGACCTTCCGGGGCGCACGGGCCGGGACGGCGGAACCGACGGCTGGTCAGTAACGCCAGCGGACGGCCTCGATGACCTCCGCATCGGTGTGCATCGCGAACAGCTCCGCCTCCGCCCGCCGGACGGCCAGCACGGCCTCGTACAGCTCGGGGGCGAGCGCCCGCCGCAGCACGGCGGACTTCTCGTACGCGTCGATCGCCTCCGGCAGGCTCGCCGGGAGGCGCTCGGCGGCGTGGAGGGCGGCGGGGTCGCTCGGGGTCTCGGGCGGGAGGGGCAGACCGGCGTCCAGACCGGCGAGTGCGGCGGCCAGCACGCCGCCGATCACCAGGTACGGGTTGGCGGCGGCGTCGAAGCACTTGAGTTCGGCGTTGGTCTGCCCGGCGGCGGAGCCGGTGATCAGGCGCAGCGCCGCCTCACGGTTCTCCAGGCCCCAGCAGCGGTAGGCCCCCGCGAAGTGGGAGGGGACCAGCCGCAGGTAGGACGCGGCGCTGGGCGCGCCGAGGGCGAGCAGGGCGGGCAGCTCGGCCAGCACGCCCGCGAGGAACTGCTCGGCCTCGGGGTGCAGCCCGTGGCGGCCGGGGCCGCCGTGCCCGAGGTTGCGGCCCTTCCGCCAGAGGCTGAGGTGCAGGTGGCCGCCGTTGCCGATCGAGCCCTCGCTGAAGAGGGGCGCGTACGAGACCCGGAGGCCGTGCCGGGCGGAGACGGCCCGGATGGTGTGGCGCACCAGCATGGTGGTGTCGGCCGCCTCGACCGGCCCTTCGGCGGCGACGGAGACCTCGAACTGCCCGGCCGCGTACTCGGGGTGGATCTGGAGTACGGCCAGCCCCTGGCCGGTGAGGGCGCGCAGCACGTCCCGCAGGTAGTCGGAGTGCTCGATGAAGCGGGTCATCCCGAAGCCCGGCGCGACCGTGGCGGGGGCCCCGGCGGCGTCGGCCACCACCCACTCGACCTCGATCCCGGCCCGCACCGAGAGCCCGCGCTGCTCGACGGCCTCGGTGACCAGGCGGGCGAAGTGGCGCTGGCAGCCGGGGTGCGGGGTGCCGTCCTGGGCGTAGCGGTCGGCCGGGGCCCAGGCCCAGCCGGGCTGGGCGGCGAGCGGGGTGAGCCGGTCGAGGTCGGGAACGAGCCGCAGGTCGCCCACCGGGCCGGTGCTCGAAGGCGCAGTGGTGAAGGAGTCGTCCACCAGGGAGACGTCGAAGCAGGGTACGGCGCCGACACCGTACTCGGCGGCGTGTTCGAGCTGGGTGAGCGGGACGGACTTCACCCGGGTGAGCCCGGCGTTGTCGACCCAGCCGAACACCACCCCGTCGATTCCGGCGGTGGCGAGCTGGGTTTCGGCCGCCCGGGCCTGGGCGGCCCGCTCGGCTGGGGGGTATGTGGTGGTCATGCGGCTCATGCTGGCGTTCGCGGCAGCCGGTGGGTGAGGGGTCGGCCGGGATTCACTCGTCCGTGAACGGTCGGGGTCCTGACGTGACCCGGGGCACGGGCGCGTCGGCCCGGGCGGCCTTCCGGGCGGGGCGCGGCGGCACCCCGCACGGAACGCGCCGGGGCGGCCGTCGCCCGGTCGGGGGTCACCCGTTCGAGGGGTGTGCGGTGGCTGTTCCGCAGACCGGGCGGCCGGTCGCCGCCACACTGGCCGGATGACCGCGAGCACGAACGAACCGGGCCGCACGATCGGCCGTCTGACGGACCGCTACTGGGAGTTTCTGCTGGAGCGCGATCCCCTGCTGAGGGTCCGCCAGGGGCTTCCGGTCGAGACCCTGCCCAGGACGTCCCCCGCCGAGGCGGAGGAGCGGGCGCGGTTCGCCGAGGGGGTGCTGGGCCGGGTGCGGGCGCTCGACGGCGCGGGGCTGTCCGGCGCCGATGCCGACACCGCCGCGTTCCTGGTCGGACTGGCCGAGCAGGAGCTGCGGGCGCACCGTGGCTACTGGCTGACGCCCGCGGCCACGCCGTACCGGCTGTTCCCGTTGTCGCTGTACACCGACGCGGTGCTTCGCCCCTTCCGCTTCGCCGAAGCGCCGGACGTCGAGCGGTACGTGGGGCTGGTGCGCGAGCTGGCCGGGGTGGTCGGCTCGATCGGCGACAAGGTGGTGGGTCAGGCGGCGCGCGACTTCCGGGTGCCCGCCCCGGCGCTGGCCGGGGCGCGCGCCACGCTCGTGGGCCTGCGGGCGTCGGCGGCGGGCCGGGTGGAGGTGGCGGAGGAGCGGCTCGGCGGGCTGGGGGCGGCCGAGCGCGGGCGTGTCCGGGACGGCGTACGGCGGCTGGTGGAGAGCGAGTTGACGCCGGCCTTCGACCGGCTGCTGGCCGTTCTGGACGACCCGGCCTATCGGGGCGCGGCGCCGCAGGCCGTCGGCTGGGCGCAGTACGAGGGCGGGGAGGAGGCGTACCGGGGGTTCGTCCGGACTCACAGCGGGGGCGACACGACGCCCGAGCGGCTGCACGAGCTCGGCCGCGAGCAGTGCCGCGAACTGGCCGAGCGGATGCGGGAGGTACGGACGACGCTGGGCTTCCGGGGCCCCGAGGCCGAGTTCCACGAGCGGCTGCGGACCGAGCCCAGGCTGTACGCCCGGACGCCGGAGGACGTCGAGGCCCGCTACCGGGGCCACCTCGACCGGCTGGCCCCGGTGCTGCCGCGCTTGTTCGCCACCGTGCCGCGGGCGCCGTACGGGCTGGCCCGGCTGGACCCGGCGCTGGAGCCGGGGATGACCTTCGGCTACTACGAGGCGCCGACCGCGGCGGACCCTGTCGGGCGCTACCGCTACAACGGCTCGGACCTGGAGCACAGGTCCCTGCTCGGCGCGGCCTCGCTGATCCTCCACGAGCTGGCGCCGGGGCACCACTTCCATCTCGCCCGGCAGGCGGAAGACCTCTCGCTGCCGCAACTGCGGCGCGAGACAGCTGAGTTCGGCGCGTTCAACGAGGGTTGGGCCGAGTACGCGGCGGGCCTCGGCTGGGAAGCCGGTCTGTACGCGGACCCGTGGGACGCCTACGGGCGCCTGGCGCAGGAGCGGTTCACCGCGCAGCGCCTCGTCGTCGACACCGGGCTCAACCTCGGGACGATGAGCCTGGAGCAGGCGCGGGAGTTCATGCGCGCCAACTCCACCGAGGCGGACGGCCAGATCGCCTCGGACCTGCTGCGCTACTCGACGGACCTGCCCGGGCAGGCGCTCTCCTACCGGGCCGGCTTCCTGGAGTTCGGCCGGATCCGGGCGCGGGCCGAGGCGGAGCTGGGGGCCGGGTTCGACGTGCGGGCCTTCCACGAGGCGGTGCTGGGGGGCGGGGCGTTGCCGTTCCCGGGACTGCGGCGGAGGGTGGCGCGTGAACTCGGGATTCCACTCGGTCCCGAATGAGTATGACAATCGGGCCATCGCATTAATTGCATTCATATGTGTAGTGGTGTGCTGTGATTCAGGATGCGCGAGGCGGCCATAAACACCCACAAGAGTGAACCGGCTGAGGCTGCTTGGCTCCGGTGGACATGGTTCGACTACCGTGACGGAGAGGTCGGACGGCGAGTTCTGGTGCGCGGTGATTCGGTTCGGTAGGTGAATCCCGGATTCCGAGGTGGAATGCTTCCGTTCGCCCGGCAGTGCGCTGCTCCGGTGTTCGCAGTGCCCGGGTTCCTTGTCATACCTGTGTGTAGAGAGGATGGAGCATCATGCCGCCCGTAGTACCGCCCTTCCTGGTCGGCCTCATCGTCGCGCCATTGGCCAAGCGCCTGCTCAAGCCGCTGGTGCGCGGCGTCGTCAAGACGTCCGTCGGCCTCGTCCTGGAGGTGAAGAAGGCCGCCCACGAGGCCGGGGAGAACATCCACGACCTCGCGGCCGAGGTGGCCGCCGACATGGTGGCGGCCCAGGCCACCGCAGGTGACACCGGAACCTGCTCGGACGACGGTCAGCGCACCGCCGCCCCGAGCGTCGCCCCGAGCGCCGTGCGGGACGAGGCCGCCGAGCGGGTCCACCAGGCCGAGGGGGACCCGAGGGCCCCCAAGATCCGCGCGACCGCGGGCGCCGGCAAGGCGAACTGACGGCCGTCCGGAGACCGGCCGCCGCCGGGCGCGCATTCGGATCGGTTTCGGTGGAATGTGCCCGGGCGGCGGCCGACCGCAGTCCTGTCGGCCGTAGCGCATTCGCTTCCAGAATTCCCACTTCGTCGCCGTACTCCGTCGTGTCCGTGACGGATTCCCGCGACCTCCGCAAACAGGTGATCGTACACATGCCATCGCTACTGGGCGCCGCAGCCGGATTCCGCTCCGTGGAATTGGACGCGAGCCCGCGCTCGGTCGTTCCGGGCCGCCAGCGCTGGGACGTCAAGCTGGTCCTCGGACGGCCCCGGACGGCCGAGGTCCTCGCCGCCGCGCTGCGCCGCGTTCCCGGGATCACCGGGGCCCAGGCCAACCCGGTCACCGGCGGGGTGCTCGTCCGGCACGATGCGCGGGTGCGTGCCACGGATGTCGGCCGGATCGTCCGCAGGGCCGTCGCCCTGGTCGCGCAGGGCCCGACCGGAACGGCCGCCCCCGCTCGGCCCGCCGCCGCGCCGGCCCCGCGGGCCGACCGGGGCCTGGTCGTGCGACCGGTGCTCGCCGTCGGTGGCGGGTTCGCGGCCGGGATCGCGCTGATCAAGGGGTCGGCGTTGAGCAGGCAGCTGGTGGCACTCGGCGGGGTGGCGGCGGCGACCGTGGCCGTCCTCCGGAAGGCCTGGCACGGAACGGTCGACGAGTCCCGTGACGCGGTCGCGGTCGCGGTCGCGGTCGGGGTCGGGGTCGGGGCCGGGGCCGGACGCCGCCCCCTGCTGGAGATCGTCGGACCGCACCGGCGCCGCCTCTACCGGGCCGCCGCGCTGTCGGTCTCCTGCCAGGTCTCGGAGATGGCGCTCGGCACCTTTCTCGGCTGGACCGGACTGGTCCTCATCAAGGGTGAGGCGGCGCCCCTGGTCAGCCTCGGCCTGACCACCGCGTCCGCCCAACCCTGTCCGTCGAGCAGCACGGTGATCGGCGAACGTGGCGCCACGCTGTCGGGCGGCCAGCGGCAGCGGATCGCCCTGGCGCGCGCGATCCTCAAGGACGCGCCGGTCGTGGTCCTGGACGAGGCGACCTCCGCCGTGGACAACGAGACCGAGGCCGCCATCCAGCGCACGCTCCGCGGCTTCGCGGCGGACCGGACGATGGT